>NZ_CAACUY010000040.1 GCF_900659615.1 Actinomadura fibrosa
CCGGCGACGAGCGTGCCGCTCACGGACGCGGGGCTCACCCCCTACCACGCGATCAAGGGGTCGCTGCCGGCCCGCGCCCCGCTGCGGGCGATCGCCGCGGGCGCCGCCGCGCTCGTCCTGCTCGCCGGGACGCTCGTGTTCACCGTCGCCGCCCCGGACGGGACGGCGAAGGCGGGACCGGTCCCCGGCCAGGTCCGGCTGCTCAGCTACAACATCCACGACGCCGTCGGCCAGGACGGGCGGCTCGACCCCGAGGGCATCGCCCGGGTGATCGAGGGGCAGCGGGCCCAGGTGGTCCTGCTCCAGGAGGCGAGCCGCGGGTCGCTGCTGTCGGGGACCACCGACGTCGGCGTGTGGCTGTCGCGGCGCCTCGGCATGAAGCTGATCTGGGGTCCGGCGGCCGACGGGCAGTTCGGCAACGCGATCCTGACGTCGCTGCCCGTCCGGAGCTCCGGGACGGGCCGGATGGCGAAGGGCGACTGGTCGCAGATCCGCGGGTACGTGTGGGCGCGGCTCGCGGTCGGGAAGACGACGATGGACGTGTGGTCGACGCACCTGGAGGGCGGCGGCGACCAGGCCGGCGAGCGGGCCCGCGAGGTCGCGGCGCTCGTGCGCGCCTGGGGCGGCGCGCCCCGCACGGTCATCGGCGGCGACTTCAACGCCGAGCCGGGCGCCGACGAGCTCGACGGCCTCACCGACACCGACCTGCGCAGCGCGGCGATCGGCGCCGACACGTCCCCGACGACGTCGGACGGGCGGCGCGTCGACCAGGTGCTCGGCTCCGACGGGCTGATGTTCACCGACTACGAGGTGCCGCGCTCGGACGCGTCCGATCACTATCCGGTCGCGGTGACCGTCCGGATCGGGCGCTGACGAGACCGGCGGCGCCGCCGGGGCTATGGTCATTGCCATGAGCGAACCGACGGTCGTGATCGAGCGGGCGGGCCCGCCCGACGCCGGGGAGCTGCTGACCGTCCAGCGCGCCGCGTACCTCGCCGAGGCGCAGCTGTACGGCGACCCGTTCATTCCCCCGCTGGTCGAGTCGTTCGAGCAGATCCGAAAGACCCTCGCCGGTGACGCGGTGGTGCTGAAGGCGGTCCTCGCGGGCCGGGTGGTCGGCGCGGTCCGCGCGCAGTTCAGCGACCACACGTGCCTGATCGGGCGGCTCGTCGTCGTCCCGGACATGCAGCGCCGCGGCATCGGCCTCGCGCTGATGCGGGCGCTGGAGGAGGAGGTGGCCGGGCGCGCCGACGCGTGCGTGCTGTTCACCGGCCACCTGAGCGAGGCGAACCTGCGCCTGTACCGCCGTCTCGGGTACGCCGAGACGCACCGCGAGCGGGTCGCGGCGCACCTCACCCTCGTCCACATGCGCAAGGCCCTCGTCCCCGCGGAGGCGACCTAGGGCGGCCCGCCTCCCGGCCGGGACGGGGAGAGGGCCGCGGCGCTACTGTGGTGCGCGTGCTGAAAGTGGGACTCACCGGCGGTATCGGGTCGGGCAAGAGCGAGGTGTCGGCGCGGCTCGCCGAGCGCGGCGCCGTGGTCATCGACGCCGACCGGATCGCCCGCGAGGTGGTCGAGCCGGGCACCCCTGGCCTCGCCGCGGTCGTCGCCGAGTTCGGCGAGGACGTGCTGCTGCCGTCCGGGGGCCTCGACCGGGAGAAGGTCGGCTCGATCGTGTTCGCCGACCGGGACCGGCTCGCCGCCCTCAACGCGATCGTGCACCCGCTGGTGGGGGAGCGGATGCAGGAGCTGATGGACGCGGCGCCCGAGGACGCGATCGTCGTGTACGACGTCCCGCTGCTGGCGGAGAACGGCCTGGCCTCGATGTACGACGCCGTGGTGGTCGTCGACGCGCCGGAGGAGACCCAGCTCGACCGGCTGACGTCCCGGCGCGGGATGGCCGAGGAGGACGCCCGCGCCCGCATGGCGAACCAGGCGAGCCGCGCCGAGCGGCGCGCGATCGCCACCCACGTCCTCGACAACTCCGGGACGCTCGACGACCTGAAGGCGCAGGTCGACGCGCTCTGGGAGGACCTCACCGCGCGCGCCGCCACGACGAGCTGACTCCGCCGCCCGGCGGGCGATTCGACCCGGAGGTCCGATCATGCAGGTGTCCTGGGCGACGGACCAGGGGATCCCGGGCCGTCCGAACGAGGACTTCGTCGCGGCGGCGGCGGGCGCGGTCGTGGTCCTGGACGGCTGCGGCCTGCCGCTCGGCACCGACCTCGGCTGCTCGCACGGCACGGCCTGGTACGCCCGCTCGCTCGGCACGCGGCTGCTGGCGCGCATGCTGGACGGGATCGGCGGCGTCCCGCAGGCGGGTCCGCCCGTCGGGCCGCCGGAGGGCGCGCACCGGCCGGCGGGGCGGCCGCTGGTGGCGCGCCTGGCGGGCGCGATCGCGGACGTGGCCGCCTCGCACCGCGCCACCTGCGACCTGTCCGTGCCGACGACGCCCGCCGCGACGGTCCTGGCGCTGCGCGTCCGCGGCGAGCTGGTCGACTACCTCGTCCTCGCCGACTCGACGCTGCTGCTGGACGGCCCCGGCGGCCTCCAGGAGATCACGGGCGGGCCGTGCTGGGTCTCGGCGGACCCGGCGGGCGCGGACGCGGCGATCACCGGGACGGTGCCGCTGCGGGAGCTGCGGCGGGCGTTCCTGCTGACCGACGGCGCGACGCGGCTCGCCGACCTGTTCCGGACCACCGGCTGGGACGGCCTGGCCCGGCTCGCCGCGGAGGACGGCCCGGCGGCGCTGATCGACCGGACCCGCGCGGTGGAGGCCACCGATCCCGAGGCCGTCCGCTGGCCGCGGACCAAACCCCGCGACGACGCCACGGCCGCCGTCTGCACGTTCGTCTGACGGCTAGAAGGACGCGTCCAGGGGGATCTGCCGGACGTCGGGCAGGTACGCGTCGAGTTCGCCCGGCTCGAAGCGGCACATCCCGACCGCGTACCAGAACTCGGCGGTGGCGTCGCCCTCCCACTTGTAGCGGCCGTCCGGGGCGAGCGCGGCCCACCCTCCGGCGAGGCCGAGGAGGGTCGTGCGGCGGAACGGCGCGGACAGGTCGGTGACGTCCCACAGGATGATGGCGCCGTCGTCGCCCGCCGTGGCGAGGAGCGTTCCGTCCGGGCTGAACGTGGCCGACCATACGCGCCGGGTGTGCCCGGTGAGGGTGTGCAGGAGGCGGCCCGTGGACGGATCCCACAGGCGCACTGCCATGTCGTCGCCCGCACTGGCGAGCACGGCCCCGGAGGGGTGGAACGCGGCCGTCCATAGGCGGCCCGTGTGCCCCGTGAGGGTGTGCAGGGACGTTCCGGTGGACGAGTCCCACACGCGGACGGTGCCGTCGTTGCTGGCGCTGGCGAGGAGGTCGCCGGACGGCGCGAACGCCACCCGGTAGACGCGGTCGGTGTGGCCGCGCAGGGTCTCGCGGAGCGCGCCCGTGCGGGTGTGCCAGAGGCGGACGAGCCCGTCGTCGCAGCCCGTGGCGACGACGTCGCCGCCGGGGTGGAAGTCGATCGAGCGGACGCGGCCCCGGTGGTCGGCGAGGTTGACGGTCTCGCGGCCCGTCGTCCAGTACCAGAGGCGGACGCTGTCGTCGTCGTTCGCGGTGGCCAGGACGTCTCCGGTGGGCGAGAAGGCCTGCGCCCACACGTGGTCGGTCTCGACGTTCAGCTCGCGCTCGAACGTGCCCGTGCCGGCCTGCCACAGGTGGACGCCGCCGTCGTTGGTCGCGGTGGCGAGCTGGGAGTCGCGGACGTTGAACGCGGCGGAGGTGAGGTTGTCGGCGACGCCGTGCAGCTCGCGGACCATCCGGCCGGTGCGCGGGTCCCAGAGGCGGACGAGGCCGTCGTTGCCGGAGCTCGCGAGCAGGCCGCCGTCGGCGCTGAACGCGACGCCGGTGACGCGGCGGCCGTGGCCGCGCAGGATCACCCGGCACTGCCCGGTCTCGGCGTCCCACAGCCGGGCGGTGCCGTCGTTGCTGCTGGTGGCGAGCTGCGCGCCGTCGGGGCGGAACGCGAACGGCCACACCGCGCCGCGGTGCCCGGCGAGCTCCAGCCGCTGCCGCCCGGTCTCGGGGTCCCACAGGCGCACGGACCCGGCGCTGTCGGCGGTGGCGAGGCGGCCCCCGTCCGGGCTGAACGCGGCCTGGTAGATGCCGCCGCCGTGCCCGGTGAGGGTCGCGCGGTGCCGTCCGTCCCGCCAGAGCCGGACGGAGGCGTCGGTGTCGCCGGTGACGAGGAGGTCGCCGCCGGGGTGGAAGGCGATGGCGTAGACGCGGCCGGTGTGGCCGAGGAGCTCCTGCTCGATCTCGCCGCTGCGGATGTCCCAGAGGCGGACGACGCCCGCCTCGTCGCCGGCGGCGAGCAGCGACCCGCCGGGGTGGAACACGGCGCGGAACACGGCGCCGCGGTGGCCGGTCAGCTCGCGCCGGAGCGCGCCCGTGGTGAGGTCCCAGACGCGCAGCGTCCCGCCCGCGTCGCCGGTGACCATCAGGGACCCGGCGGGGTCGAAGACGGCGGTGAAGACGGGTGAGGTGTGCCCGGGGAACTCATGCAGGAGCGTGCCGGACACGGTGTCCCAGACGCGGATCGTCCCGTCGGCCGCGCCCGCGGCGACGAGGTTCGCCCCTGAGGGGGAGCGGCCTCCGACGACCACCGGCCAGACACCGTCCGGGTGGACGGGAAGGGTGTGCGCGCACTGGCCCGTGGCGAGATCCCAGATGCGGACGGTGCCGTCCGCGGAACCACTGGCGAGACGGTTGCCCTCGGAGTCGAACGCCACCGCGTAGGCACGGTCTCCATGACCCTGGAGTGTGCGCAGGGGGACCCCGGTGACGGCGTCGCAGACGAGGACACCGCCGTCCTCCCCGCCTACCGCGAGGACGGATCCGCCAGGGCTGTAGGCGAGCGGCTGCGGAAGCCGGCTCGTCTGGAAGTGGAATCCGTAGGGGACGCCGACGGCGGCCGGGGCGACCTGGATGTCGACCGGACGGCCCGGGGCGATCGCGGCCTCGCGCAGCTCGGGCGCGGCCGCGATCCGGTCGGGGAGCACGGCGTCGACGAGGGCGGCGCGGGTCCAGCGGCTGCCCTCGACGGACGCGTCCCGCAGGTCGGCGCGGGCCAGCCGGGCTCGCGACAGGTCGGCGCCGCGCAGGTCGGCGCCCGTCAGCTTCGCCTCGTCGAGGCGGGCCCCGGCGAGCGAGGCGTCCCGCAGGACGGCCCGCGACAGGTTCGCGCCGACCAGTTGCGCGTCGGTGAGGTCGGCTCCGGTGAGGTCCACCTCCTGGAGGTCGCGGTAGGAGAGGTCTTCGCCCTGGAGGCGCGCCCCCCGCAGGTCGGTGCGGGCCGGGGTACGGAGCCGAGTGGTGACGCGGATGGCGTTGGCGCGGGCGATGTCGCCCGCGTCGGGGTCGGCGAGGACGCCCGCCGCCCACCGCTGGGTCGCGCGGGCGTCGGCGAGGTCGCACAGGAAGTCGACGGTGAGCTGCGACAGCGTCCGCCGCGCCAGCGCAGCGGGCGCCTTGCCGGCGGCGAACTCCCGGGCGATGTGCCGGGCGACGAGCCACTCCACCACGGACGCGTGGATGAACCCGAACAGGCCCTCCGCGGTGCGGACGAGGAGGCTCCCCGCGCCGACGGCGTGCGTGACCTGGTGCGGCGACAGCCGCCCGTCGGCGAGGCCGGTGAGGGTGTCGGCGACGTCGGCGAGCTCGGCGAGCCGCAGGAACTGCTCGTTGCCCTCCCACAGCCGCAGCGCGAGCGTGCTCACCGCCTCCCACATGTCCTCGACGTCCAGCCCGGACGGCCCGCCCGCGTGCCGCACCCGCTCGGCCTCGTACGCCAGCCACGACGCGAGGATCTCCTGGTACAGGTCGGCGGGGCTGACGGTCGTGCGGGCCTGCGCGACCGCGCGGAGCCGCTCCTCGGGCAGGTCGGCGATGAAGCTCAGCATCCGCGGGTTGGACGTGAGGGCCAGCAGCTCCTCGATGCCCGACAGCAGGCCGAGCCGCTCCTCGGCGGCCCGCTCGTCGCCGTACCGGTTGACGAGGTAGGAGCGGACCTGCGGGGGAGTGAACTCCTCCAGCCCGAGGACCCGCCGGTGCGGCAGCACCCCCACCTTCTCCCCGAGCGCGGTCAGCACCTGCGCCTGCGACTTGAAGTGCTGCGTGCGGCTCGCCACCACGATCTTCGCCTTGTCCTGGGCGGCCTGGAGCAGCGTGTCGAGGTGGTCGGCGGCCTGGTCGTAGGTGACCCGGGTCACCAGCTCGTCGAACCCGTCGAACAGCAGGACGATCCGCCCCTGCCGCAGCATGTAGTGGAACGCCTTGAGGTCGATCAGCTCCTCGCCGTGGTTCGCCAGGTGCGCGGCGACCAGGCCGTCCACCGAGTGCGCCTTGTCGAGCGCGCGCAGCTCGATGAGGATCGGGATGACGTGCGGCAGCTCCTCGGGGATGCGCCGCGCCAGCTCCCGCAGCGCGAACGTCTTGCCCCGCCCGAAGTCGCCGAGCAGCAGCAGGAACCGGCCGTGGTCGGCCGCGAGGAGCCGCAGCATCTCCCCGACGACGTCGTCGCGCACCTCCGCCGAGTCGCCGTCCGCCGGGTCCCCGGTGCGGTCGGGGTCGTCCGTGCCGGACGGGGCGCCCGTACGGAAGCGGTCCAGCTCGCGGAAACGCTGCGGGACGTACAGCGACGGCGGGTACAGGCCGCCCGCTGCGAGCCGTCCCGTCTGGGCGGTGACGTACTCCGACAGGTCGACGAGCCCCTGGAACTCGGTGAGGCTCCGCACACGGATGCCGCGGCGGAGCGCCTCGGCCCGCAGCGCGCGCGCTGGGGCCGGACCCACGTACACGAGCTCGGAACCATGGTCGGACCCGTCGGCGTGGACGTGCCGGGCGAACGCGTCCACGTCCGCCTCCGTCACCTGGCCGACATGGGCGCCGATCCGGTACTGGCGGACGAACCCGTCCTCCAGGTGGGTCAGCAGCAGGTGCGGCGGGTCGGCGCTCCCGTCCTCCCCGGCGGGCGGGACGACCCGGCGGATCGTCGCCCGCTCGAAACGCGTCTCGCACGCCTCGGTGAGGCGGTCCAGCAGCCGCGCGGTGGGGTCGGGCGCGGGTTCCACGCCCGTTCCCGCGCCCCGCGCGGGCGGGCCGAGCTCCGGCACGGGACCGGTGGGCAGGGGACCGGTGGGCAGGGCGTCCTCGCGCGCCGGCGGGAACGTTCCGTCGACCCGCGCCCAGACCTGCGCGTGCCGCTCGGGCCCGCGCCGCGCGGCGTCCTCGGGGATCCACCGCTCCAGGCCGTCCCGGCGCAGGACGACGATCTGGTGCCGGCCCGGCCCCAGCGCCGGGACGGACGGGACCGCCGCGTCGCCCGACCCCAGCAGCGGCACCGGCCCGAACTCCGACGGCGTGCCCTGGAACAGGACGTTCAGGTGCCCGGCGAGCAGCGTCTCCACCGTCTCCGGGTCGCGCAGCGCCCCCGGTTCCCCGGCGACCGGGGTGTGCTCCAGGGCGCCCAGCCGCAGCCAGCCCTCGTCCTCGAAGTGCCGCAGCCGCTCGTTGAACCACGCCGCCTGCGCCTGCCCGACCCGCCCGTAGCGGTCCTCCTCGCGGTGGGTGTGCGGCAGCGTCGAGTTGAGCCCGGCCACGACGACCTTCAGGTCCGGGACGGGGAACAGCGTCCAGGGCTGCGCGCTGTCGAACACCAGCGAGTCGAGGCCCTGGTAGAACTCCTTGAACAACCCGGCGAAGTGCCGCCACTTCGGCCAGTACGGCGGCTGCGGCTCGATCTCGTCCGCCTCGCAGCTCGCGAAGTACGCCTGGCACGCCGCCCGCGTGATGTCGTGCGTGCCCGGCACGACCACGACCCGCTGCGCCTCCAGGCCGAGCAGCGCGCGCAGGCTCGTCAGGAACGACAGCGCCTCGGTGAACTCCTTGCGGCTCCCCGAGTGGCTGAGGTTCCCGGTGACCACGAGCAGGTCGGGACGGGGCACGCCCGCGTCGGCCAGCCGCGTCACATCGCTCCAGATGCGGTCCTGGAGCTCGGTGGCGGTGGTCGGCTCGCCCGGCTCGGCGAGCGTCCGGCCGAACCGCGGCCCCGACACGTGCAGCACGCTCACGTGCTCGCGCGGCCGGGCGTCGCCGCCGTCCGCGGCGGGGAACGCGGGGGCCGCGACCGGCGCGCGCCGCACCGCCCGCTCCCCGGCCAGCTCCGGCCGCCCGGCGGGATCGTCCCCGGCTCCAGGGCCCTCCACGCGTCCGAGAAGCGGCGCCTGGCCACCCGAGCCGGACGGGCCGCCACCGGGGAACCCGGGCCCGTCCACGGGACGCGCGTGGCCCGCGAGGGCCTCCTGGATCCGGCGCATCAGCAGCCCGCGCGCCTCGTCCGCGTCGTCGACGCCCACCAGGTCGACATACGTGATCGTGGACAGCAGCCCGTCGATCGGGCAGTCCTCGATGCGGACCGTCACGAGCTTGCGGGCCGGGTCGTCCGGGTCGGCCCGCAGCGCCGCCATCCACTCCAGGCGCCCGTACCGCGAGCGCAGGTAGTTGCGCGACAGCACCGCGACGACGGCCTTGGCCTCCGACAGGCCCCGGTCCATGAAGTCGATGAAGTTGGTGCCGGGCACGAAGTCCCACGCCTGCATCATCGTCCGGTGCCCGGCGGCCTCCAGCTGCCAGGCGATCCAGGACGCCCACCGCTCGTCCGCGGGCGAGTAGCTGATGAAGAAGTCGGTCGGGCGCTCCTGCCTGGAGCGGTCGCCGGGGGGAGTCATGCCGCCAGTATCGCGCGCCGCGCCGACGGAACCGGGCCGCGGGGCGTTATGGGATCATGGCGCGCGTGCCGTCCCCGCCCGAACCGCCGGCCGAGCCGCCGGGCCCGCCGCCGAGCCCGCCGTCGGGCCGGTCCCCGAGCCCGTCCCCGAGCCGGCCCCCGAGCCGGTCCGTCCGCCGCGCCGCCGGCGCGCTCGGGGTCCTCGACTGGATCCGCATCGGCGTCCTCGCCCTCGGGCTCCTCTTCGTCGCCACGGGACTGTTGCCCGCCGCCACCGCCCGCTCCAGCGTCGAGCGCATCGCGCCGCTGCTGCTGTTCCTGTTCAGCGTCATCATCCTGGCGGAGCTCACCAAGGAGGCGGGGGTCTTCGACGCGATGGCCCAGCGGATGGCGCGCGTCGGACGCGGCGACTACGCCGCCCTCTTCCTGCTGTGCGTCGTCTTCGCGTCCGCGCTCACCATCTTCCTGAACCTCGACACGACGGCGGTCCTCCTCACGCCCGTCATGCTGGCCCTGGCGGCGCGCGCGCGGATCGCCGCCCTGCCGCTCGCCATGACGACGGTGTGGCTGGCCAACACCGCCAGCCTGCTGCTCCCGGTGTCGAACCTGACGAACCTCCTCGCCGCGGACCGGGTCGCGCTGGAGACCCCCGAGTTCGCCGCCCGGATGTGGGCGCCGCAGCTGGCCGCGATCGCCGTCACCATGGCGCTGCTCTGGCTGTTCTACTGGCGGCGCGGCATGCGCGGCGAGGACTCCTACGACCCGCCCGAGATCGCCCCCGTCCGCGACCGCGTCCTGTTCGCCACCACGGGCGCCGCGTGCCTGCTGTTCATCGGGGCGATCCTGGCGGGCGTCCACACCGGCGTCCAGCTCGGGATCGCCGCGGCCGCCGCCGCGGTCGTGGCCGTGGCCGCCTTCGCGGTCCGCGACCGGTCCGCGCTGCGCCCCGGCCTGATCCCGTGGCAGCTCATGGTGTTCGTCACCGGCCTGTTCCTCGTCGTCCCGACGCTTGAGCGCTACGGGCTGGACGACGTGATGCGCGCGCTCATCGGCGGCGACGACGGCGTGGCGGGCGCCGCGCGGGCCGGGTTCGCCGGCGCGAGCCTGTCGAACGTCCTCAACAACCTGCCCGCCTACGTCGCCGGCGAGTCCGCCGTGCCCGCCGCCAACCGCGACCAGCTGCTGTCGCTCCTCGTCGGCACGAACGTCGGCCCCGTCATCACCCCGTGGGGCTCCCTCGCGACGCTGCTGTGGTTCGAGTGGTGCCGCCGCTGGGACGTCCGGGTCCCGATCCGCAAGTTCGTGCTGACCGGGACGGTGCTCGCCGCCCTCGGCTGCGCGGCCTCGGTGTCCGCCCTCCTCCTGACGGCCTGACCGCGCGCGGCGGGCCCGCCGTCACGTGCTCACCAGGCGAGGCGGACGCCGCCGTCGGCGCCGACCGAGCCGAGCACCTGGTCCGTGGTCTCCAGGAGCCGCCCGAGGAGCTCCGGGCGCGCCGCGACGAAGCCGAGCTCGGACCGCGGGCGGTCGATGCACAGCGAGTAGGGGGCGCCGTCCAGGCGGCGCAGCTCGATGCCCGCCTCGGCGGCCAGCAGCGCGCCGGGCGGCAGGTCCACGATCTCGGGCAGGTAGCCGACGATGCCGTCGATGTCGCCGCGCGCCAGCATCGTCCACGCCACCAGCGGCGCCCACAGCTGAAGCATCCTCGCGGCCCGGGCCTCCAGCGCCATGCGCAGGTGGAAGGCGACGGCATCGCCCGACGTGACCTGGTGGCCCTGCGTCCAGGCCAGGACAGGGTTCCCCTCCCGGCCGGGACGCGGACGCTCGGCGACTCTGAGCCGCGCCCCGTCCGGGCCTAGGGCGCCCTCTCCGCGCACCGCCGACCACGTCCGTCCCGTGACCGGATCGTGGACGACGCCCAGGACCGGTACGGCGCCCGCGCACAACGCCAGGCCCACCGCGTACACCGGCATGCCGATCGCGACGTTGTTGGTGCCGTCCAGGGGATCGACCAGCCACACCATCTCGGGCGAGGCGCCGTCCCCGTCCGCGCCAGGGCCGGAGACGCCCGACTCCTCGGCGATGATGCCGTGCCCCGGGTACGCCGACCGCAGCCGCCCGAGGATCAGCTCCTCGGCGGCCGTGTCCAGCTCGGTCACCACGTCCCCGCCCGAGCCCTTCGGACGCACCTCCAGGGGGCCGTGCATCCCGGCGCGCAGCAGCGCCCCGGCCGCCTCGGCGGCCTCGACCGCCACGCGCCTGGCCTCGCCCAGATCGACCGGAACGGTCGGCGGCGGGGGACTGGATCTCATCGGGCGGCCTCTCCGGTCGGGTCCGGCGCGCCGGTCGGCTCGCCTACCGGCGGGCCGACCTGCGGTGCCGTGCGTGCGGGACGGAATCCGGGGGCGCGTGACCCGGCGGGAACGGGGGCTGCGGCCCGTCGGGCGAGGGCGCCGCCTCCCGCGGATGCGCGGCGGTGATCCGGCGCGCCGAACGGCGGAGCGCCCGCACGGTGTCGCCCTGCTCGGACAGTGACCGGCGGACGCGGTGCGTGGGGACGCCGAGCGGGCCGAGCGACAGGTCGCCGCTGCCCGGCGTCACCCGGCCGAGGGCGACCGTGGCCGCGTCCTGGCCGTCCTCGATGAGCGTGCTGTGGAACACCCCGGCGGGCAGCGAGTACGCCTCGCCCGTCCGGTGCGCCGTGGACGGCCCCGAGGCGTACCGGACCGCGCGCCCCGTCGCCCTCAGCTCGTCCACGTCGCCGCCACTCAGGACCTCGAAGATCTGCTGGACCGCCCCCACCGGAGCCGTCCCGTCCGGAGACTCCTCCACCCCGATCTCCTGCACGTCCATGCGGACGTTGCGGACCGTCCCGTACAGGACGAAGCTCAGCAGCTCCCAGCTATGGCAGTGCACGGGCGACATCGTGGACGGGGCGGGCCGCACCTCCGGGGTCCAGATGTGCAGGCACACGCCGAGGTCGCCGCTGCGCTCGACCGGCAGGCACAGGAACCCCAGGGGATGCCGCACGGCCGGGACGGGCGAGCGCCCCGCGGCGGCGTCCTCCAGCACGCGGGCCGCCCAGGACGGCAGCGTCCGCGCCGCCGTCCCGGCGTCGATCTCCCCGCGGATCTCCTCGTACCTCATCGGTCGCAGAGCACCATCGTTCGTAGGGGGCCGTCACTCGCCCGGCATCGTCTCCGGCACGTCAATCGTCGCGCATCACGCCGCCGCGGAGTATGCACTCGTCATCATTCGGGCCGTCGATCGGAGGATCATTCGTAGGGGTCCTTGGCGCGCAGCGCCTTGCGGATGATCTCGATGACGTCCCGGTCGGTGTACCCGGCGGCGAGCTCGATGCCGATCACCTCGAACAGCTTGCGCACCTCCTCCACCGTCGGCTCGTCGTCCAGCGGCGCCAGCCGCGCCTGCTCGACGGGCACGCGGCGCGCCTGGTCCAGGCTGGTCAGCAGCTCCGCGCTGACCCAGCTGTAGTAGAACTTGCCGCTGTCGATGACCAGGGCCTCGCCGCGCGGGTCGTCCCGGGTCACCACGACGCGGGACGCCGCCAGGTCGTAGCGCAGCGTCGTCATCGTCCGGGACAGGCCGATGTCGATGTCGAGCATCCCGAACCGCTGCTTGTGCCAGCACGCCGCGAGGATCGTCGCGTACGCCTCCTTGCGGGTCCGCTCCAGCGTCCAGGGCTCGCCGGTGGCGTCCGGGCCGTCCGACACCGACCGGCGGTGCCGCGCGTACGCCTCGCAGACCTCCACGTTCGTCGGGTCGAGGATCTCCAGGCGGAACAGCAGCGTCCGCCGCTCCCGGCGCGCCGCCGCGACGGTCTCCGGCAGCGTCTTCGCGCGGATGTAGGTGCCCGTGCCGCCCTTGAAGAACCAGCGGTCGGTGTCGCGGCGCGCGTCCTCCAGGACCTGCGCCACCTGCGCCCCGCTGATGACCCGGACGACCGTGGTCTCGTCAAGCGCGCGCTTGGTGTCGGACAGGACGCCCTCGAACGACTCGATGCGGGTCAGCCTGCCGCTCAGGTCGTCCAGCGTGGCCGAGGACGCCCGCAGGGTGTCGCGCACCTCCGCCTCGACGGGGATCCGCCGCCCCCGGTCGCGCAGCACCGACGTCGCCAGCAGGCCGACGACCGCGAGGATCGCGCTGTTGGTGACCTCGTCCTCGTGGGGCAGGTTCACCCCGAGCCCCAGCACCGCGACGGCGATGGCCAGGACCAGCGCGATGAAGGCGTCGGCGTTCTTCCCGAGCCAGGTGGCGAAGCGGGTCATCGTCTGCGGTTACCCCGTCCTTGTCGGCGCCGTCATCGTAACCACTGCGGCGCGGAGGCGGCCACCGCGGCGAAAACCCCCACAGGCGGGCGGCTTCCGGCGGTACGCCACATCCAGGGCAAACAGGGCCAGGAGCGCCCAATGTCACGTTCCCGTATGGAGGCGACCTTGGTCACGTACCTGGCTATAAGCTCTGGCGCATGCACCCGCGCGGCTGGTGGTCGGCGACGTGGCCGACACGGCGGTCACGCGCGCTGGACGTCACGCTCGCCGTCTGCCTGGCCGCCTTCGACGGCGCCTACATGCTGTTCGCGCCGCAGCAGGACTTCTGGCTCCCCGAACCCGTAGTCGCCGCGTGCAGCGCCGTCCTCGGCCTCGCGCTGGTCGTGCGCCGCAGCCACCCCGTCCGCCTCACGGTCTTCACGATCGTCTTCAGCACCGTCACCGGGGCCGGCGTGTTCGCCGTGCTGGTGATCCTCTACTCGCTGGCCGCCTACACCCCGTCCCGCCGCCTGGTGTGGGCGCTCGCCGGAACCGGCTACGCCGCGAACCTCGCCTTCCCCAACCCGTCGTCCAGCGACGAGCCGTTCCTCGCCCAGGCGATCTTCGGGGTGGCGTTCACCGCGGTGCCCGTCCTCCTCGGCCTCTACATGGGGGCGCGCAAGCAGCTCCTCACCTCCCTCCAGGAGCGCGCCGAACGGCTCGAACGCGAGCAGCACCTCCTCGCGGAGCGCGCGCGGGGCGAGGAGCGCACCCGCATCGCCCGCGAGATGCACGACGTCGTCGCCAACCGGATCAGCGTCATGGTCGTCCACGCCGGCGCCCTGCGCGCCATCGCCGCCCGCGACCCCGACCGCGCCGCCGAGACCGCCGCCGTGATCGGCGACATGGGACGGCAGGCGCTGGAGGAGCTCCGCCACGTGATCGGCGTCCTGCGGCAGGGCGAGGAGGCCCTCCCGCAGGAGGCCCCCACCGTCGCCCACGTCCGCGAGCTCGTCGGCCAGTCCGGCGCCGCGGGCCTGCGCGTCGACCTGTCGGTCCGCGGCGAGGAGCGCCCGATGCCGCCCGCCGTCGGACGGACCGTCTACCGCCTCGTCCAGGAGGCCCTGACCAACGTCCACAAGCACGCCGGGGCCGCCGACACCCGCGTCGACCTCGGCCTGCTCCCCGAGGCCGTCGAGGTCGAGATCGCCAACGACGTCCCGCACGCCGGCCCCGACCACGGCCTGCCGAGCGGCGGCAACGGCCTCCTCGGCCTCCGGGAGCGGGTCACCGCCCTCGGCGGCAGCTTCGAGGCCGGCCCCCGCGACGGCGGCGGCTACGCCGTCCGGGCCCGGCTGCCGCTCCCCACGTCCTGAAAACGATCATCCATCTGACCTGCGGAAATAAGCGGGCGCCGGGAATTGTCGTACTCGGTGCGTACTGTCGGAGACCCTGCATACAGTGGTGGGGCGAACCGGTACGGAAGACCAAGGGGAGGGCGGCGATGCGGCCGATCACGGACCTGCGGCGCCGCGTGGCGCCGTTCGAGGTCGTCACCGAGATGAGGCCGTCGGGCGACCAGCCCACGGCGATCGCCGAGCTGGCCGAGCGGATCGGCCGCGGCGACAAGGACGCCGTGCTGCTCGGCGCCACCGGCACCGGCAAGACCGCCACCATCGCGTGGCTGGTCGAGAAGCTCCAGCGGCCCGTCCTCGTCATGCAGCCGAACAAGACCCTCGCCGCCCAGTTCGCCAACGAGCTGCGCGAGATGATGCCCTCGAACGCCGTCGAGTACTTCGTCTCGTACTACGACTACTACCAGCCCGAGGCGTACATCCCGCAGACCGACACCTACATCGAGAAGGACTCGTCGATCAACGACGAGGTCGACCGGCTCCGCCACTCGGCGACGAACTCGCTGCTCACCCGCCGCGACACGATCGTCGTCGCGTCCGTCTCCTGCATCTACGGCCTCGGCACCCCGCAGGAGTACGTCGACCGCATGGTCAAGCTCCGCGTCGGGCAGGAGATCGAGCGCGACGACCTGCTCCGCCAGCTCGTCGGCATGCAGTACTCCCGCAACGACCTCGCGTTCACCCGCGGCACCTTCCGCGTCCGCGGCGACACCATCGAGATCATCCCGCAGTACGAGGAGCTCGCCGTCCGGATCGAGATGTTCGGCGACGAGATCGAGAAGCTCGCCACCCTCCACCCCCTCACCGGCGAGCTCATCACCGAGGACGACGAGCTCTACGTCTTCCCCGCCTCCCACTACGTCGCCGGCCCCGAGCGCATGGAGCGCGCCATCCGCGACATCGAGGCCGAGCTGGAGGAGACGCTCGCCACGATGGAGCGCCAGGGCAAGATGCTGGAGGCGCAGCGCCTCCGCATGCGCACCACCTACGACATCGAGATGATGCGCCAGGTCGGCACCTGCTCCGGCATCGAGAACTACTCCCGCCACATCGACGGCCGCGGCCCCGGCACCGCCCCCAACACCCTCCTCGACTACTTCCCCGAGGACTTCCTCCTCGTCATCGACGAGTCGCACCAGACCGTCCCGCAGATCGGCGCGATGTACGAGGGCGACGCGTCCCGCAAGAGGATGCTCGTCGAGCACGGCTTCCGGCTGCCGTCCGCGATGGACAACCGCCCGCTCAAGTGGGAGGAGTTCCTCGACCGCATCGGCCAGACCGTCTACCTGTCCGCGACGCCCGGCACGTACGAGATGAACCGCGTCCAGGGCGACGTCGTCGAGCAGGTCATCCGCCCCACCGGCCTCATCGACCCCGAGGTCGTCGTCAAGCCCACCAAGGGCCAGATCGACGACCTCATCCACGAGATCCGGCTCCGCACCGAGCGCGACGAGCGCGTCCTCGTCACCACCCTCACCAAGAAGATGGCCGAGGACCTCACCGACTACCTCCTCGAACTCGGCATCCAGGTCCGCTACCTGCACAGCGAGGTCGACACCCTGCGCCGCATCGAGCTGCTCCGCGAGCTGCGCGCCGGCGAGTTCGACGTCCTCGTCGGCATCAACCTGCTCCGCGAGGGCCTCGACCTGCCCGAGGTCTCCCTCGTCGCGATCCTCGACGCCGACAAGGAGGGCTTCCTCCGCTCCGAGACGTCCCTGATCCAGACGATCGGCCGCGCGGCCCGCAACGTCTCCGGCCAGGTCCACATGTACGCCGACACCGTCACCCCGTCCATGGAACGGGCGATCGAGGAGACGAACCGGCGCCGCGCCAAGCAGCAGGCCTACAACACCGAGCACGGCATCGAGCCGACGGCGCTGCGCAAGCGCATCGCCGACATCCTCGACTCCCTCGCCCGCGAGGACGCCGACACCGAGACCCTCATCGGCGGCGCCGGCCGCCAGCAGAGCCGCGGCAAGGCCCCCGTCCCCGGCCTCGCGTCCCGCACCCGCGAGGTCGGCCGCCACGCCGCCGACCTCGTCGGCGAGCGCCCCCGCGAGGAGCTGGAGGGCCTCATCGAGCAGATGACCGCCCAGATGCACCAGGCCGCCGCCGACCTCCAGTTCGAGCTGGCCGCCCGCCTCCGCGACGAGATCAAGGAACTCAAACGCGAACTCCGCGAAATGAAAGAAGCCGGCGTCAAGTAACCCTGTGTCACTGACCCCCACGACCAGGCGGCGCTGTGGTCGGGGAAGGGGGCCCGGTGGCGCGGTGGCTCGGGCTGGGAGCAAGGTCAGGCGAGGGACATCAGGACGCGTTCGCCGATGTCCTGGAAGCCCAGCCGCCGGTAGACGCCGTTGCTCGTGCGGTTGGCCGCGTCGGTGAACAGCACGACCTCCTCCGCACCCGCCTCCCGCGCGGCCTGAGCCACCATGGCCGTCGCCGCGCTGCCGTAACCCCGCCTCCGGAACCTCTCGGGCGTGTACACGGGGGCGACGCGCGCCATCCCCGCCAGGATCCGCGTCCGGCCGGCGAGCGACACCGGCGTGCCCCCGTCCTCCCACAGGACGAAGCCGCCGATCGCCAGCTTGTCGTCCACCAGGGCCGGGGTCGGCTTCACACCGTCGCCGAGCTCCTGATGGAACGCCGCGAACCAGTCCAGCACCAGGTCACGGTCGGCGGTCGTCGCGAGACGGCCCTTCCCCGGCACGTCGGGCACGATCAGCCGTCCCAGCCGGTACAGCCGGTTCGACTTGTCCACGCGACCGGCGGCAGCCGCGGCACCTCTCCGCCGTGCCCACGCGTCCGCGAACGCCTCGGCGACGTCGCGCTCCGCGTTCACGGCGGACACGCCGTCCAGCAGCCCGGCCAGCTCCCGCGCCGCCTGCTCCGGCATCGCCGTGAGCAGCGGAGTATGCGGCCGCGTGTGGATGAAGGCCCCATCGACCCGTCCCGCGTCCGTCCACCACCCGAACGAGACGCTGTCGTAGATCGCCGTCCCGACCACCCGTGCGGTCTCCGCGACCGTGAGCGGCACGGTGTTAGCGGCCGGGTCGGCCCGCAGAAAACCGCCTGCCCGCCCCAGGAATTCGTCGACGTCCTCAGTGATCAACCAACCCATGCCCCATCATCCGCGACGCTCCCACACCCCCGCACACCCTTTTCCGCGCGCCCCCGGCGCTCTGGCCCGGGGCATGATGACCTGGTGACGTCCGATCGGCGCGCCGTCACGAACCGAGGAGGCCCTCATGGACCGTTCACCGCGCGTCACCCATATCTCCTGGGGACGGATGGAGGTCGAGGGGCTGGAGACCGGTAAGGACTTCAAGCTCTACCCCGGCGGCGGCCGCCCTTGGGACTGGACGGAGCACGGCACCCGGCACGAACCGGGCATCCAGCCCGCCGACGTTGAGGAACTCCTCGACCACGGCTCCTCGGTCATCGTGCTGAGCCGCGGCATGAAATCCCGTCTCCACACCATGCCGGAGGCGGTGAGGTTCCTCGAAGAGCGCGGTGTCGAAGTCCACATCGAGGAGACGACCAAGGCGGTGGACCTCTACAACCGGCTCGCGGAGACGGAACCCGTAGGCGGCCTCTTCCACTCGACCTGCTGAACACGCGGGTTCCCGCCCGCTGAGTCGTGGTGGAGGGTGTGGGCGGGGCGGCGGGTGAGCTTAGGGCCACACGGCCGCATGCTCTTTTCCGCCCATACCGGGGTGGTCCCCACCGGGGCGCCACCGCCGATCGGTGGGCGCTGCCATGAGGCGAGGAGGTGTGATGCGTCTCAGGAGCGGCGGCAGGGCTCGCACTTCGCTAGCGAGGACGTCACGTCGCGCGTGAACGCCATCACCGCTTCGCGGAGCCCGGCCTCGCCCAGCGGAACGGCCTTGTCGCGGCGGATCTCGCCGTTCGGGTCACGCGGATACTGGACGCCCTGCACGGCGACGGTGATGTCGGTGTTCTGCGTCCGCACCGTCATCGACTCGTGCGCGCCGCCGTCGCCTCCGATACTGAAGGTGGCGTAGCTGATGAACGCCTCGTCGCCGATGCCGGGAACCTGCTCGGGCGCGTGCTGATCCAGATCGCGGCCAAGATCGCCTAGCGTCGAGGCTTGGGCGAGCGTCCGCCACTCCTGCTGGTACATGCTCCTGGCTTCGGCGATCCCGCCTGCTCCTCCATGCATGCGCACGTGGATGAGCAGCAGTCGCGACACGACGCCGCTGCCGTCCAGGGCGGTCCACAGCTCGCGCGAGCGGCAGGAGAGGGCCTCCCGTGGGGATGACGAGCCCCCAGCCGCGTCGGAGGTCAGCTTGCCCGCCTGTGGCATGTACTTCGCCATGGAGGCTTGGGACGGCCCGACGCACTCTGCCGGCAGGGTCACCAGGGGCGGGAGGGGCTTGTCCGCTGACGTCCGCGCATGCACCGTCCAGATGGCGGCGGCCGCGAGCGCGAGCGCCGTGATCGCTGCCCATGGCAGGAGCGCTCGCGATCTGGTTCCGCGAGCCGGTCGCTCGTCCGGGGACTCCGGCGTTGACAGCACTTCGACGGGCCCCATGGGCGACTCGTCGGACAAGGTCAAGCCCCCCGGCTCCTCACGATTGCGGCGCCCCCTCGGCGCGACAGGGGGCGAGAGTAACAGGCCGGGCCTTCCTCGCGGACGCCTTGATGATCACGAAACCGCGGCGAAGGCGCCTGCGGTCGTGCCCGTGTCCACCGATCGGTGGACGTGAGGTTCAGCCGGTCGAGGCTGTCGGCGGGCATAGGCCGTTGACCAGCATCTATGGCATGAGGAATCTTCCTGAACGGATGGCTCGGTGGAGTGCCGGGCACCCATGGCGGGCGATCGCCGGCTGGTTCCTGTTCGTCGCGCTGTGCCTCGGCGCCGGTATCGCGGTCGGCGGGAACGCCGCGACCTCGGCGGACTTCCGGGTGGGTGAGGCCGGACGGGCCGAGGCGATGGCGGCCGACGGCGGCCTCCAGCAGAAGCCCGTCGAGCGGGTCCTGATCTCCGCCGGCGCGGGACGGCTCGGTGAGGCGATGACCGCCGCCCAGGACGTGGCCGGACGGATGAAGGGCCTGCCCGAGGTGGAGTCGGTCGGTGCGCCGGTGCGGTCGGCCGACGGGACGGCCGTCCGGGTCGATGTGACGATGAAGGGGCCCGAACTCGACGGTAAGAAGCACGTCGCGCCGTTGCGGGCCCAGACCGCGCTGGTGCAGGCGGCCCATCCGGCGCTGCGGGTGGAGGAGACGGGCGGCCCGTCCGTCAGCAAGGGCGTCGAGGAGCTGCGCGGCAAGGACCTTTCGCGCACCGAGGTGATCGCGCTGCCGGTCACGCTGATCACGCTGCTGCTGGTGTTCGGGTCGGTGGGCCTGGCCGTGCTCCCGCTGCTGCTCGCGCTGTCGTCCATCGCGGCGGCGGTGGGCCTGTCGTTGCTGGCGTCGCACGCCTTCCCGGACGCGGGGGTCGGCACGAACGTCATCCTGCTGATCGGTATGGCGGTCGGCGTCGACTACACGCTCTTCTACCTCAAGCGGGCGCGGGAGGAGCGGGCGAGGTCGGGTGGGCGGCTGTCCCCGCGGGCGGCGGTCGAGGTGGCGGCGGCGACGTCGGGACGGGCCGTGGTGGTGTCGGGGCTGGCGGTCGCCGTGTCCAGCGCGACGCTGTACCTGGCGGACGACGTCATCTTCTCCTCGATCGCCACGGGCGCGATCATCGTCACGCTGGTCGCGGTGGTCAGCTCGTTCACCGTCCTGCCCGCGGTGCTCGTGAGGCTCGGGACGAGGGCGGAGCGCCGCGGCCACGACCGGCGGCGCGGGCGCGGCGGTGAGCGGGACGGTGCCGGACGGGTCACGGCGGCCGTGCTGAGGCCCGTGAGCAGGCATCCCGTCGCCACGCTGGTCGTCGCGGTCCTGGCCATGGTCGCGCTGGCCCTGCCGGTGCTCGGCATGAGGCTGACGGACATGGGGCGGGAGACGCACCCGCGCGCCATTCCCGCGATGCGGAGCTACGACCGGCTGAACGCCGCGTTCCCGGAGCTGAAGTCGATGCACCAGGTCGTCGTCCGCGCCGACCCGGGACGTGCGGACGAGGTGGCCGGGGCGCTGCGGGAGCTGGCGCGGCTGGCGAAGGACGATCCGCGGCTCGCGGGGACCGCCGAGCTGCGCACCTCGGCGGACCGGCGGGTCAGCCTGCTGGAGCTGCCCGTACCGCACTACGTCGGCACGGACGAGGCGCGTTCGTCGCTCGCGGACGTCCGGCGCGAGTACGTGCCGGCGACGGTCGGGAGGCTCGGCGTCGAGACGGCGGTCACCGGGGACGTGGCCCGCTACGCCGACTATCCCGAGCACCAGAAGGAGAAGCTGCCGCTGATCGTGGGGACGCTGCTGCTCGTGACCTTCGCGATGACCGTGTGGGCGTTCCGCTCGGTGGTCCTCGGCCTGGTGGGCACGGCGCTGAACCTGCTGTCGGCGGGGGCGTCGCTCGGGGTGCTGACGCTGGTGTTCCAGCACACGTGGGCCGAGGGGCTGCTCGGCTTCACCTCGACCGGTTCGATCGGGTCGCGGGTGCCGCTGTTCCTGTTCGTGATCCTGTTCGGGCTGTCGATGGACTACCAGGTCTTCGTGATCAGCCGGATCCGGGAGGCCGCGCTGCGCGGGGTGCCCGCCCGCGAGGCCGTGCTGGACGGTGTGGGCGGGTCCGCGAAGGTCGTGACGAGTGCCGCGTTCGTCATGGTGACGGTGTTCGCGAGCTTCGCCTTCGTCCACATCGTCGAGATGAAGCAGATGGGCTTCGCGCTCGCGGTGGCCGTGCTGCTCGACGCCGCCGTCATCCGCGTCATGATCCTGCCGGCGCTGATGCTGCCGCTCGGCGACCGCGTCTGGTGGCCGTCCCGCGCTGTGGCCCGCGCCGCGTCCGGTGCCGCCTTCGGTGCTGGTGGGGGCATGGGGGACGATGCCGGGCGGCCAGGCGCGAAAGTAGGGTGATCTTCATGGACGAGTCGCCGCGGCCCCAGGACCGGTTCGGGGTCCTCCTGCGGTGGTACTCGGTCCTCTGGGTGCTGTTCGGGCTGGCGCCGCAGGCGATCGCCGGTTCGGACGACCCGATTCCGGAGCGCTACTGGGCGTTGGGGCTGACGGCCGCGCTCGGTCTCTGCTTCGCGTTGCTGAAGGCGGCGCCCCGCAATCCCGTCCTGCGTCCGGTCGTGTTCCTCTGGCTGCTGGTCGCCGGCCTGGGCGCGCTGTCCTACCTGCGGATCGGCGGCGCGGCCCTGTACGTCGTGACGTTGCCGCAGTTCTGGGTCCTCGGGGGGAGCAGAGGGCGCTCGATCGTGCTGAGCGTCGCCGCGGCCGTCGCGACGCTGGCGGGCGGCGCCGTCCGGCAGGGGTGGGGCGCGGACGGCCGGGGCTGGGGTGCGGAGGCGCAGCTCACCGGCAACGCGGTCGTCACCGCGGCCGGCTGCGCGGCCGGTGTGCTGCTGGGGCTGGCGGCGCACCGGTTCGTCCAGCTGAGCGGGGAGCGGGCCCGGCGGCTGGCCGCGGAGCTGGCGGAGGCGCGGGCCCGGCTCGCGGAGGCGCAGCGGCGGCAGGGCGCCTCGGACGAGCGCGAGCGGATCGCCCGCGAGATCCACGACACGCTCGCGCAGGGCTTCGCGTCGATCATCGTGCTGGCCGAGGCGGCCCGCGCCGGCCTCGGCGAGGATCCCGGACGGAGCGAGCGGCAGCTGCTGTCCATCGAGCGGACCGCGCGCGAGAACTTCGCCGAGGCGCGCGTGCTCGTGGGCTCGGCTCCGCAGGGCGCCCCCGTCGCCGGTGCGATCGCGGAGACCCTCCGCCGCACCCTCGACCGGTTCGCCGAGGACACCGGCCTGACCGTGAGCGCCGACCTCGCGGACGTCCGCTGCGACCAGCGGACGCGCATCGCGCTCCTGCGCTGCGTCCAGGAGTCGCTGGCGAACGTGCGCAAGCACGCGGACGCGTCCACGGTCGGCGTGGTGCTGGAACGGCATCCCCACGGCGTCGAGCTGGAGATCACCGACGACGGCCGCGGCTTCGTCGTGGCCGACTCGCGCGGCTTCGGCCTGGACGGCATGCGGGGGCGCCTGGCCGAGCTCGGCGGCGAGCTCACCGTGACCAGCGCGCCCGGCGCGGGCACCCGCGTCCTCGCCGTGATCCCCGTGGAGGACGAGGCCCAGGCCGAGGTGGAGGCGGCCGGATGAGGATCGAGACGTCCGGCCGCGCACGCGTCCGGCGGCCGTCGCGTGCCGCCCAGGACGCGGCGGGTGCCGTGAATGGGAGGCTGATGGCCATATGAGCGGCGGTGTCTTGCGGGTCGTCATCGTGGACGATCACACGGTGATGCGGGCGGGCGTGGTGGCCCTGCTGGCCGCGGAGCCCGGCATCGAGATCGTGGGGGAGGGCGGCGACGGCCGCGCGGCGGTCGAGCTCGTCGAGCGGCTGCGGCCCGACGTGGCGCTGCTCGACCTGCGGATGCCCGTCCTGGACGGGGTGGCCGCCACCGCCGAGATCGTCGCGGGCGGGACGGGCACCCGGGTGCTCATCCTCACCACCTACGACACCGACGCCGAGATCGAGCGCGCGATCGAGGCGGGGGCGGTGGGCTACCTGCTCAAGGACATCACCCGCGCGCAGCTCGCCGACGGGATCCGGTCGGCGGCGCGGGGCGAGACCGTCCTCGCCCCGAGGGTCGCGGAGCGGCTCGTCGCGCGGATGCGGCGGCCCGCCCAGGTGCCGCTGACCGCGCGCGAGGCGGACGTGCTGAACGCGGTGGCGGACGGCCTGTCCAACGCGGAGATCGGCCGGCGGCTCGTCATCGCGGAGGCGACGGTGAAGACCCACCTGCTGCGGGTGTTCGCCAAGCTGGACGTCAGCGACCGCACGCACGCGGTCGTCGTCGCCATGGAGCGCGGGCTCCTGCGGCGCCCCGGGGACGGCCCGTCCGGCGGATAACCGTTCGGACGGCGGCCGGGGCCCGTCCTACCATCGCGGGATGGACCTGCGCGTGCGCCCCGCGGGACCCGCGGACATGGCGGATCTCCCGGCGATCGAGAACTCGTCGGACCGGGTGTTCCGCTCGGTCGGGATCGTCTTCCCGCCGGGCCCGACGGTGATCGAGAAGATGATCGAGAAGGGCGCGGACATCGTGGTGGCCGGCGATCCTCCGGCGGGGTTCGCGGCCTTCGAGGAGGTGGACGGCGCCGTCCACTTGGAGCAGATCGCGGTGCGCGCCGAGCTGATGGGGCGCGGCATCGGCGTCGGCCTGCTGCGGGCGGTGCTGGAGCGCGCGGCCGACGCGGGGGCGCCCGGGGTGAGCCTGCTGACGTTCCGGGACGTCCGCTGGAACGGCCCCTGGTACGCCAAGCACGGCTTCGCGGAGCTGCCCGAGGAGCGCTGGGGCCCGGGGCTGCGGTCCTACTGGGACGCCGAGGTCGAGGAGGGCCTGCACGATCTCGGGCCGCGCGTCGTCATGTGGGCGCCTGTCCGCTGAGGCGCTTGCGCCGCCGTCGACGCCGCAGCAGCCGGACGCCGGCGTAGACGAGCAGGAGGAGGGCGACGAGGGCGATCACGGGGGCGAGGATCGCGAGCAGGCTCATGGCGAGCGACACGACGTCCTCGACGGTGCTGACGACCGGAGCGGCGGTGCCGAGCGTGCCCGCGTTCGCCACGGGGCGGACGGACGCCTTCGTCGCGTGCACCACGAACGCCACGGCGATGCCGAGCACCCAGCCGATCCAAGCGTGGTCGCGCATGAACTCGGACGAGTCGAGCTTCCCGGCGGCGTCCGTGGCGGCGAAGACGGCGCCGCCCGCCGCGGGGCGGACGAACGACTGCACGGCGTCGTTCACGCTGTCCACGACCGGCACCTTGTCGAGGACGACCTCGGCGGCGAGCAGCACGCCGAGGCCGGCCAGCACCCAGCCGTTCGTGAGCCAGCCGAACTCGGCGGGCAGCCGGACGAGGTCGGTCTGGCGGTCGACCAGCCCGACCACCAGCATCGGGATGTAGGCGTTCAGCCCGGCCGCGGCCGAGAGGCCGAGACCGGTCAGCACCGCGAGCATGGGCTCCGCCTCCGCACGTATCGTTGGGGCCTTCGATGACCATGGTCCCCCACGTGCGGCCCATCTAAGAATCTACAATGTAAAGTCCGCTGGAGCCGCTAAGGCGGTCGGAGGGGAACAGAGGGCGGCGGAAGGGACTTGTGACGGTTCGGGGGGAACTCGCGGCGCCCTACGGGCGTCTGCTCCAACGGACGGAGGGAGGACGATGACGGGCCCGGGGTCTTGGCTGCGGTCGCTGCGCGAGCGGATGGGGGAGCGGCGCTTCGCCGTCCTCGTCCTGGTCGGGCTGCTGGTCCTCGCGTTCGCACCGCTCGTGGCGCTGCCCGCCGTCCGGTGCGAGGTGTTCGGGGACGGAAACGGCTGCCGCGAGCGCACGGCGCTGGTCGGGGCGGACCCGGTCGCGGCGCCCGGCGACCCCCTCACCCCCGTCGCGGTGGCGACGCGCGGCTCCTACGCCGCGCTCGGCGACTCCTACTCGTCCGGCGTCGGCGCGGAGGCGTCCGTGGCCGACCAGAACCCGCTCGCCCGCTGCCACCGGACGTCCAAGGCGTACTACAACGAGGTCTCCAAGGCCTTCCGGTTCTCGAAGGGGACCGGGTTCTGGGCCTGCTCCGGCGCCACCACGGAGGACGTCCGGGACGGGCGGCACGGGGAGCCCCCGCAGCTCGGCAGGGTCGGCGCCGACACGAGCCTCGTCACGATGAGCATCGGCGGGAACGACATCGGGTTCTCCAAGGTGGTCGCCGGCTGCGTGGTGAAGCTGCCCTGGAGCAAGGGCTGCACCGAGCAGGGCCGGAGCATCGCCGAGAACATGTCGGACCTGCGCCGCGACCTGCCCGCCCTGATCGCCGACATCCACGCCCGCGCGCCCCGTGCCCGGATCATCCTGATGGGCTATCCGAAGGCGTTCTCCGAGGTGAACGGCACGGCCGGGGACAACCTCAGCGTGTCCGAGCAGCAGTGGCTGAACGCCCGCGCGTACGACCTCGGCCGGCTGATCAAGGACGCGGCCGCCGAGGCCGACGCCCGCATCGCGGCGAGGCGCGGCCAGGGCAGCGTCGAGTTCGTCGACGCCTACAGCGCGTTCGCCGGGCACGAGGTGGGGAGCCGTGACCCGTACATGAACGGCCTCGCGGTGAACCTGTCCGCGCTGGAGGCCGAGCCGCGCAGCTACCACCCCACCGTGAACGGGCAGCACGCCCTGGCCGGCCTCTTCATCGAGCAGATCAGGAAGGGACCGGCCCGCCCCCTCCGGTAGCGCGCCCGCCGACGCGGAGCCCGGCGAGATGGACGCGGACGAAACGACGCCACGGGGCGTCATCTCCGTCCGGCGAAGCGGCGACCACCCCGCGTATCGCGACGATGAGCGCCTTGATGTCGTCTCCCGTCACATCCTGGGCGAGATACCCCGCCTCGGCCGCCTTCCGCGTCAGTTGCCGGACCCGGTCCGTGGTCCGCGCGCTCACGTCGTCGTCACTGGGGACCCGGTCGGTCAGGGAGGCCGCGTAACGGCGCTTCTCCGCGTTGAAGGTCCCGACGAAATCCAGGAACCACTCAAGACCGGCGGCGGGATCGGGGTCTTCGAGCGCGGTCGCGGCGGCCCGGTCCAGCTCCTCGACGAAGAGCCGTGCGATGGCGTCGAGGAGAGCGTCCTTGCTCGCGAACCGCCGGTAGATCGTGCCGACGCCCAGGCCGGCGCGAGAGGCGATGGCCTCCATGCTCGCCTGCGGTCCCTGCTCGGCGAAGACCGCACGCGCGGCGTTGATGACGATCGCGTCGTTGCGCAGCGCGTCCCGGCGCGGGGCGCGTGGGGTGGCCGAGGGGCCGGTTCGTGGGCTCATCGGCAGCAGTGTACAAAACGGAATCCTCATTCCGCATCATGCTAAAGTGAAGATAGATTCCGTTTTGACGAGAAGGACCTGCTCATGAGGACCACGGCCGGCTGGCAGAGCCTTGACCCGACCACCAATGCGCTGACCCGCGTCACCTTCGAGCGGCGCGACCTGCGGCCCGATGACATCGCCGTGCGGATCGACTACTGCGGGGTCTGCCACAGCGACCTGCACCGCATCCACGGAATGCTCGGCGAGAAGGACCTCGTCCCCGGCCACGAGGCGACCGGCGTCGTCGTCGGCACCGGCCAGGCCGTCACCGGCTTCGCCGAGGGCGACCGGGTCGCCATCGGCACGATCATCGACTCGTGCGGCGCGTGCGCCATGTGCCTGGCCGGGCAGGAGAACTACTGCTACCAGCGCCCGACCACCACCTACGGCGGCACTGACCGCATCGACGGCACCCAGACCAAGGGTGCCTACAGCCGTGAGTACGTCCTGCGCGAGAAGTTCGCGTTCCACCTGCCCGACGGGCTCGACCCGGCCGCCGCGGCGCCGCTCATGTGCGCCGGTGTCAGCGTCTGGGAGCCGCTGAGGGCCACGGGTGTCGGCCCAGGCGCCCGCGTGGCCGTCGCCGGCCTCGGCGGGCTCGGCCACCTCGCGGTCAAGCTCGCCACCGCGCTGGGAGCCGAGGTCACCGTCCTCAGCCGCAGCACGGCCAAAGAGCGGGACGCCTGGCGTCTCGGGGCGACCGGACTGCTCGTGACCACCGACGAGGCCCAGGTCGCCGCCGCACGGGGCCGCTTCGACCTCATCCTCGACACCATCTCGGCCGACCATGAGCTCTCACCGCTCATCGGCATGCTGGACCTCGACGGGACCCTGTGCGTCCTCGGAAACCCCCTGCTGGCCGGGCCGAAGCTCTGGGAACTCGGAGCCGGCCGCAAGAGGCTCACCTCCTCCGGCACGGGAGGACGGCGGCGGGCTGCGGAAATGCTCCGGTTCTGCGCCGAGCACGGCATCACAGCCGACGTCGAGATACTTCCCTCAAGCGAGATCGAAACCGCTTTGAACCGCCTTGCCGCCGGCGACGTTCACTACAGGTTCGTGCTGGACATGTCCGACCTCGACACGGAGGCGACCGCCCCAGACGGGTTCGCCGGTCGGCCGATCCATCCAGCGCACTAGAACGTCGCGGGTCGATACGGCTAGTGGGGTGAGACGGCGATGCCTTCGGGGCCCAGGCCGACGGGAACGGTGCCGATGACGGTGTTGGTGAACGCGTCGATGATCGAGAACGTGTTGTCCCTGTTGTTCGTCACGTACACGCGCTCGCCGCCCGGTTCCACGGCGACGCCCTCGGGACGGTGGCCGACGGGGATCGTCGCGATGACCCGGAGGAGGCAGTCGTCGAGGACGGAGACGGTGTCGGAGCGGGCGTTGGCGACGTAGACGCGGTCGCCGTACGGGGCCCCGGCGGCGCCGAGCGGCGACCTGCCGACGGGGATCGTCGCGACAGGGTCGCCCGTGGGGTCGTCCACGGTGACGTCCCGCGAGCCGGTGTTGGCCACGTACACGCGCCCGGGGCCGGGCAGCGCGGAGCCGGGCAGGGCGACGCCCGCGGGGAACGTCCCCGCGGGGAAGAGCGCGACCACGCGGTTGATGCGCGGGTCGATCAGCGACACCGAGTGCCCGCCGTTGTTGGACACGTAGACCCGCGACCCGTCCGCGGGGATGGCCACGCTGTGCGGCAGCGGCCCCGCCGGGATCGTCGCGACGGGCGCGTTGGAGCGCTGGTCGATCACGGTGACGGTGTCGGAGCCGTGGTTGGCGACGTACACGGCGACCGGGGACGCGCCGACGCCGAACGGCTGCCGCCCCACCGGGACGGTCGCGACGACCCGGTAGGTGCTGGTGTCGATCACCGAGACCGTGTTGGAGCCGGAGTTGGCGGCGTAGGCGTGCTGGCCGTCGGGGGCCACGGTCACGCCGACGGGGGCGTCCCCGACGGGCACGACCGCGAGCGTCTCCTCCAGCCGCGGGTCCCAGATCGTCACGGTGTCGGAGCCGGTGTTGGCCACGAACACGCGGATCCGCGCCGGGTACCGGCGCTTGCCGGGCCTCGGTTCGGTCCTGTGGGCCGGTCCGGTGGACTTGGCGGGGGCCGCCTTCGCGGCGGCCGTGACCCGGCAGGGCGCCGCTTTCGGGGCGGCTTCGGAAGCGGCCGCCGGCGCGGAGGCGGGCCGTGGTGCGACGACGTCCGCCGTGGTGAGCCCGGCGGTGGCCAACGCGATCACGGGGACCGCCAGGACGGGAGCGAACCGAGCCCGCAGGGACACCGGCCGGGCGGCGGGGAAGGCGCCGCGGCGCCTCGGATGTAAGATCATCGGTCACTCACAGTAGTGATCGTGCGCATGTCGCGCGCTGTGTCCGGTGCGTCTCGCAGGCTCCGCTCTGTTCACAGTACGTAATCGTAACATCACGAATAGGAGATTCCGTGGCGTGCGCAACCTTGCCGCCCGCTTGGCCGTATCCGGGGATGCCCACGACGAATGTGACTCTCCGTGACCATTCGAGGTCCGGTTCTAGGCGGTGCGCAGGGGGCGGAGGAACTCGATGATGTCGGCGGCCAGCAGGTCCGGCTCCTCGTGCGCGGCGAAATGGCCGCCGCGCGGCATGCGCGTGTAGCGCGTCACGTTGTAGGTGCGCTCGGCCCAGGCGCGCGGCGGACGGCTCAGGTCGGCGGGGAACACCGCGACGCCGGTGGGGACGTCCACGCGCTTCACGCGGGTCGTGAGGCCCTGGGCGTACTCGTAGTAGGGCCTGAAGGACGTGGAGATCGTGCGGGTGAACCAGTAGAGGGACGCCTGGGTGAGGACGAAGTCGTCGCTGAACCGGGACGCGAGGTCACCGCCGGAATCGCTCCATGCCCGGTACTTCTCCACCAGCCACGACAGCAGCCCGGCGGGCGAGTCGGCCAGCGCGGGGGCGAGCGTGAGGGGCCTGGTGCTCTGCTGGTGCTGGTAGCCGCCTTCCTGCGCCGTCCATGCGGCGATCGCGTCGAGATGCGCCTGTTCCTCCGGTTCGAGGGTCGCCGGGTCGTACTCGGCCGGTTGGGCGACGGCCAGAAGGTGGATGCCGACGACCTCGTCCGGATGGGCCTCGGCCAGGCGCGAGGTGATCCCAGCGCCCAGATCGCCGCCGTGCGCCGCGTATCGCTCGAATCCGAGCTCCTCGCGCATGAGCCGGTGCCACAGCTCGTGGGTTTGCTCGCCATCGAGCCTGGGCCGCTGCGGGGAGAACCCGAAACCGGGCAAGGACGGCACGATGACGGTCAAGGCGTCCGCTGCCGAACCCCCGTGCCGCGACGGTGCGGACAGCCTTTCTGCCAGGGCCGTCAACTCCAGGAACGAGCTGGGCCACCCGTGGGTCAGCACGATCGGCAGCGCCCCCGGCCGTTCGCCGTCGAACCGCAGGTAGTGGACGGGCGTCCCGTCCAGGTCCGCCACGTGCGAGGGCAGGGCGTTGATCGCGGCCTCGTGCGCCCGCCAGTCGTACCCGCCGGCCCAGTACCGCACGAGGCGCCGCAGCTCCGCCGGGTCGGTGCCGGCGTCCCAGCCGTCCACCGGCCAGGGCTCGGCCCACCGGGTGGCGGCCAGCCGGGCGCGCAGCCCGTCCAGCTCGTCCTCGCTGACGGCGATCATGGCCGAGGCGTACGTCATGGGCCCTCCTGGCGCTGGGACGGTCGACCGGGCGCCGAACAAGCGCTCGAACCCGTGTAGACGGTCGTAACCGGAGGGTGAAACGAATCATTCCGAGGCGACTGGCGCCGCCGGAGCCGGGAACGGAGGGCGGTGGCCTAGGGCCCCGACCCGATGGCGGCCCGGAGTCGTCCCCATGATCTTGGTAAAGGCCGCGATGAAGGCACTCGGGCTCGCCCATCCGCAGGCGTGAGCGGTCCGGACGGTGTCGTGGCCGTCGGCGAGGAGCACCAGCGCGTGGCAGATCCGCAACTGCGTGCGCCACTCGTAGAAAGTCATGCCGAACTCGCTGCGGAACAGGCGGCTCAGGGTGCGGGTGCTGGCTCCGATGGCTTTCCCGAGCTCGCCCAGCGTGGAGTCGTCCGCCGGTGTTTCGTAGAGGATCCGCGCGATGGCCTGGAGCCGGTCGTCCCGTGGCTGCGGCAGATGCAGCGGCTCCTCGTACGCCTCGCGGAGTTCGTCGACGAGGACGCGGAGGAGGCGGGCCTGCGCGGCGCGACTGTAGCCGGACGCGGCGTCGCCGTAGTTGCGGGGCCCGGTCAGGGCGAGCAGGACCTCGCGGGCGAGGCCGGAGGCCAGGAACACGGCGGGATCGTCCGGGAGGAACCGGGCGATGGACGGCGCGAGGAAGACGATGCGCATATCAGTTTCGCCGTGGGCGCGGTGGTGGTGCGTGAACCCGGCGGGAGTCCAGGCGACCCGGTCGGCGGGGACGATCGACGTGCCGCGCTCGGTGTTCACCGCCAGAACACCGCTGGCCGCGTAGACGAGGTGACCCCGATCATGCGACTGCGCCGCGCTCGTCTCACCGGACGCCCAGAGGTGGCGCCCACCGGACGGCCACACACGCGACCTCGTACCGGCGATCTGACCACTTGGGCGGCGAACAGACATCACTTGGCATCGTATCGGTGGCAAGCCAAACCCCTGACCTGGTGGCATTGGGCGTAACTCGATGACCCGCACGACTCGCGAGAAGGGAAGACGCATGGCGACGCTCGTCCTCGTACCCGGCGGCTGGCACGGCGCCTGGTCGTTCGAGGCGGTGGTCCCGCTGCTGGAGCGGGCCGGTCATGCCGTCCACGCCCTGACCCTGACCGGTCTGCGGCCGGACGACGACGCCGCGACGGTCGCCGCCGCCAACCTCGACACGCACGCGGACGACGTGCTGCGGCTCCTCGACCGCGCCTCCCTCACCGGCGTTACGCTGGTCGGCCACAGCTACGGCGGGATGGTCATCGCCGCCGCGGCCGACCGCGCCGCTGGCCGGATCTCCCGGCTGGTGCATCTCGACGCCTACGTCCCGCGCGACGGCGAGTCATGCTGGTCCCTGACGACCGAGCGCTACCGTCAGGCGTTCGCCGCCGGTGCCGCGACCACCGGCTACGCCGTCCGTCCGCCGGAGGGCGGCGACCCCCGCCGCCGTCCGCATCCCCTGGCCTCGTTCCTGCAAGCGGTCCGGCTCACGGGCGCTTACGCACAGATCCCCACTCGGGAGTTCGTCTACTGCTCAGGCTGGGAGGACCGGACGCCGTTCGCCGACCTCCGCGCCCGCCTCCAAGCCGACCCCGACTGGCGGGTGCACGACCTCCCGACCGCCCACAACCCCATGCGAGAAGCCCCAAACGCAGTAGCCGCACTACTGCTGGGCACTAGCTGAAGCTTCCCGCGCCTTCACGCTGTCGAGGAAGCACTGCCACGCCTGTGCGTCGATGGCGAGGACGGGGCCGTCCGGGTCCTTGGAGTCGCGGACGGCCACCACCCGCGCCACCCGCGCAACCTCCACGCACTCTTCGAGGTGAGAACCGCTCCTGCTGCTCTTGCGCCAAGCGCTCGTAACCTCCACGCACTCCTGGAATTGGGATCCGCTGCGACTGCTCTTGCGCCATGCGGTCGCGACCTCGACGCACTCCTGAGCTTGCGAACCGCTATGGCTGCTCTTGCGCCAGACGTGATCAGACAAGAGATGTCTCCCTCCGTGTGGACGGCGTACAGGGGTCAGGTCTGGCATCCTTGCCTGCTCAGGTGCCGTAGGTCTTGAGCGTGGTCAGGAGGCCTCGCCACACCTGTGCGTCGATGGCGAGGACGGGGCCGTCCGGGTCCTTGGAGTCGCGGACGGCAACGGCCCACGCCACCCGCGCGACCTCCACGCACTCCTGGAATTGGGATTCGCTGCGGCTGCTCTTGCGCCATACAAGATCGGCGAATTGGGATTCCCTCATAGTTCCGACAGTATCTCTAGCATGAGTTCTCGTGAATCCTCTTTCGTTAGAGCGACCTCTTTAGCGTAGTTGTAGACGCTCCTGTAGCGGGTGATCTCTGCGGGCTCCTCTCTGACGAGTCGGCTGGTGATCTCATCGATCAGGACGAGACTGAGAATCGGCGGCCTGCCGATGTCGAGTAGCTGGAATTGCCCTGTGTAGGCAGGCCCAGGGTCTACCGCGAAGGGAAGTACCTGGAGGTTGACGTGCTCCTGATCGCACTCTTGGATGAGCCTTCGCACTTGAGAGCGCATCACGGTCCGTCCACCCCGCATGCGGCGCAGGGCTGCCTCGTCGATGATCACATGTAGCGAAGTCGGGGGATCGCGCAGCAGGATCTGCTGCCTCGCGAGGCGGAACTCCACCAACCGTTCAGCGCGGTCTGGTTGGGGAGCCTGCGGATCGGCGCGGAGGACCGTGCGAGCGTAGTCGGCGGTCTGGAGGAAGCCGGGAATGACCGCAGTCTGGGTACTGATGATGTCAGCGCTGTCCCATTCGACTGAGGCGAAGTCGCGGGCGTCGTGGGAGATGACGTCCTTGTAGGCGTCCCACCAGCCTGTTTGCTTGTGTTGTCGCGCCAGGGTCATCAGGGCGTCGCGGACGTCGGGAGGGGCCTTGTAGCGGTCGAGGATGTATTCGAGGTCGCGGAAGCGGAGCCACTGGTTGCCCTTTTCGATCAGGCACAGGGACGTGGTGGAGCGTTCGAGGCGGCGGCTCGCGGCCTTGAGGGTGAGTCCCGACTCTTCCCTGAGGTCGTGGAGCACCCGACCGATCTTGCGGAGGCGGACGGTGGAGGCGGGATTCGTCATGTGGTCAGGCTGTCACGCTCCGAAGTCGCGAAGTCAAGGGATTCCTGGAACGCGAAAAATCCCGTGACGGGAACTCACTGACCACACGGAACGTGTCGAGATGGTAGCGCTGTGCGATGAGGCTGGTGGCATGAGAGAGGGGCTTTGATGGCCATCAGTGAGGTGATCGCGGTGCTCACGCTGCCGGGTGTGGAGCAGTCGGCGGCGCATGTGCGGGTGTTCGTCCGGGACGTCCTGGGCGAGGACCATCCGTCCTTGGACGACGTGCAGACGTGTGTGAACGAGGCCTTCACCAACGGGATCGAGCACACGGCGTCCGGGCGCGGCGGGAAGGTGACGGTGCTGTTCTCCACGGTGGACGGGGAGATCGTCGCCGAAGTGACCGACGACGGGGCGTGCGGGGCGCGGCCGGTGATGCGGGACGATCCGCTAGCCGAAAACGGGCGCGGCCTCCGAATCATCGACGCGCTGACCAGGGCGTGGGGGATCAGGGTGGACGGCGGGCGGACGACGGTGTGGATGCGGTTTCCCGGGCCGCCGCCGCTGCGGTGAGCCGGGAGACGGTCAGCAGCGGGGGAGCTTGCCGGCGCGGACGCCGCCGTTGAGCTGTCCGCAGATGGCGGTGGACTGCGGGCGGCCGTTCACGAGGGTCACCCTGACGAGCGTGAGGCCTCGGGGACGGGGGGCGGCGGATTTGCGGTGGTCCCCGGTGAAGTCGATGTCGCCGGTGGCGGAGCCGCCGCGCCGCACGTACAGGTTGTGGAGTTCCTCCAGGACGGCGCCGCTCGTCACGGAGCGGCCGCCGGTGACGAGCCGGGGGCCGAGGAACGTGTAGGCGTTCTGGGCGGCCTCGGCGATGGCGATCGTGGCGTCGAAGGTGAGGGCCATCTGCCCGTCCACCAGCAGGGGCTCGTCGGGCTTGACGCGCGGGACGCCGATGCCGAACCGGCCGCGGGCCATGAGGAAGAAGTCGTCGGTGAGGTCGGCGTCGCCGGTGAGCAGGTTCGGCAGGTGGACGAACGCGGTGTGGTAGACGGTGACGTTCGCGGGGAGCCGCACCTCGTGGGGGCCGGTGCCGAATCGGGTCTTGGTGACGTCGTCGCCGGCGATCAGGAGCAGGCGGCGCCTCGTGCAGCCGCCCTGGACGAGGCCGTTGGTGAGCCCGGCGAGGTCCTCGGCGCGTCCGGCGAAGTAGACGAGGGTGTACGGGGCGCCGGTGCGGGCGCAGGCGGCCTTGACGGTGCCGGAGACGTCGCCGGCGCCGGTGTAGGTGACGTGGTCGATGGGGGCGGGGGAGAGGGCGCGTGCGGCGTCGCCGGCGATCTCGCTGCTGTAGACGTCCTCGGTCGGGCCGGTCGGGCCGGATGTCTTCGGTGCGTCCGAGCCGGCGGACGACCGGTACACCAGCATGGCGCGTGCCACCTTCTTCACCTTGGCGTCGCGGAGGGCGGCCGACGTCGCGGCGGCCTCCTCGCGGTTCGTGGCGGCGAGGCGGTAGTAGTGGGGGAGGTCGGGGAGCTTGTCCGAGGAGTTGACGGTGTTGACCACGGGCAGGCCGGCGCGGGTGAGGCGCTGGATGGCGGTGCGGGACGGTCCGGTGTTGCGGCCGAAGCCGACGACGCCGACGACGGACGGGTCGCGCCGGGCCACGTGCAGGATGCGCTCGGCGGTCTCCTCGGACAGGGCCATGTCGCGTCCGGCGTTGGCGGGCAGAATCCGGACCTTGAGCGCGTTGCCGACCTCGCCGGAGTTGCCGTGCTGGTTGTTGCGGACCTGCGCTAGGTAGGCGCCCGCCAGTTCGCGGATGCTGGAGACGGTGAGTTCGCTCTGTCCCGCGCCGAACGTGAACGTGCCGACGTAGACGAGGGTGACGTAGGGGTCCGGCCCGGCGGCGATGCGGCGGTTCTCGGCGTCGATGCGCCGCTGGAGGTCGGCGAGGGTGATGTGGCCGCCGGTGCTGGCGGCGGACGGGTGCCGCGCGTCGCCGTCCATGCCGATGCTGTCGCGGCCGCGCTCGAACCGGACGCCGTGGGTGGAGACGCCGACGCATTCGCGGCTGCCGTCGGGGTTCTCCTGCTGGCGGGTGTCGCCGTTCCAGGACATCGGCAGGCCGACGCTGCAATAGGTGCTGCGGAGGTGGGCCTGGACGAGGGTGAGGGCGAGCGCGCAGGCGACGGCGGCGGCGATGAGGCTGCGCCAGGACCACAGCCACGTCCAGCGGGGGCGGCGGCGGGGCGCGAAGGCGGGCGCGTCGTCGGCGGGGCGGTCGGTGTCGGGGTCGCCGCCGACGGGCAGGCGCAGCAGCCACGGCAGCGGGACGGACTCGCTGGGGCCCTGCGCGGTGCCGAGCGAGTCCCGCCACCGCTCGTAGCGGTCGCGGGGCGCGCCGCCGGGCGGCGGCGGGCCGATCTCGTCGCGGGCGGCGGCGTCGATGGACGCGATGACGATCAGCGGGTGGAACTCGCTGCGGCGGGCGCGGATGTCGCTCATCGCCGTCAGGACGGCCAGACCGCCGTTGCGGCGGGACGCGCGGGACAGGAACACGACGGGCGGGGCGGGGCGCTTGAAGCCGCGCAGGCTGGGCGCGAGCCGCCGGTACTGGTCGCGCATGTCCTCCAGCAGCGCGAACGTCTTGATCTGGAGCAGGAACCGGGCGGCGTCCGGCTGGGTGAGCCGCTCCGACACGCGGTGCAGCCGGCCCTCGAAGCCCAGGTCGTCGCCGTCCTCGTCGCCGTCGCCGAGGACGGCGAAGAACGAGGTCCGCGCGAACCAGCGGTAGCGGCTGCCGTACCCGGCGTTGGACAGGACGGGCAGCCAGACGCGCCGGGCGGTGAGCCCGGCGACGAGCAGCAGGATCCCGGCGATGACGGCCGCGGCGGTGACGAGGATGCGGCGCGGCGTCTGCTCGGCGATGCCGCCCGCGAGGACGGCGATGACCGCGACGAGCGAGGCGCCGACCGTCGACCACCAGGCGGGGGCGCGCAGCGCGCCGCCCTGCCAGGGGAACAGCCCCGCGTGCTCGTTCCAGCGGGCGACGGTGGCGACGGGCGAGCGCCGGTACGGGGGCGGGGCGGGGGAGCCGTCGGGGCCGGGTTCGGCGGCCGCGGCCTGGATCGTCCGGACGAGGTCCGAGCGGGGGAAGCGGAGGCGGCCGAACTGGGAGCGGGTGCGGCTCCAGGTGAGCGGCTGGGAGAGGGAGTCGACGAGCGCGATCGCGGCGGCCTGGCTGTCGGCGGAGTCGGCCAGCTCGGGCGACACCGCCGACAGCGCCAGCTCGCTCGCGAGGTGGCGCAGCTCGTCCAGGTGCGGTTCGGGGTCGTCGTCGTCGGTGGCGGGTTCCAGGACGGTCACCGGGAACGGGCGGGAGTCGAGCCGCCAGGGCAGCCGCCCGGTCATCCAGGCGAAGAGCGCGAGCAGGCCGCGTCCGGGCTCGGGGAGTGGGGGACTGACCACGGCCGACCTCCCCGAGCGGAATTTTCCTCGCAGCCTAGGGCCCGCTCACGGGGGCGGTGGTGAACCGGAGCACCGTCGCGGCGGCCGAAACCGGACGGTTCGCCTTCCGGGGGTCAGTCGCCCGCGGTCAGGGCGTTGAGGCGGTCGACGGCGTCCGTGAACTCCTCGACCATGTCGTAGACGACCTGGCGGGCGGGCTTCACGGTGTTCATCAGGCCGACGCACTGGCCGACGAAGTAGTTGGCGAGCTCCTGGGCGCCCGGGTTGCCGGACTCGGCGACCTTGGTGATCTGCCGCATGGCGCCCTCCGCGACGATCATCTGGAGGGGCATGCCGAGCGGGCCGGGGCTCGCGGGGCCGTCCCACTCCTCCGTCCAGGCGGAGCGGAGCTGGCGGGCGGGCTTGCCGGTGCGGGACCGGGACCGGACGGTGTCGCGGGACGTCGCGGCGAGCATCTTCGCCTTCACCGGCGGCGAGGTCTCGGCCTCCTCGGTGGTGAGCCACACCGACCCGCACCACACGCCGGACGCGCCGAGGGCCATCGCGGCGGCCATCTGCCGTCCGGTGGCGATGCCGCCCGCGGCGAGGACCGGGACGGGCGCGACGGTGTCCACGACCTCCGGGACGAGGACCATCGTGGAGATCTCGCCGGTGTGGCCGCCCGCCTCGCCGCCCTGGGCGACGACGAGGTCGACGCCCGCGGCGACCTGGCGGCGGGCGTGCTCGGCGGTGCCGACGAGCGCGGCGACGGGGATCCCGGCGGCCTTGGCCTTCTCGACCATCACCGGCGGGGGCGTGCCGAGGGCGCTCGCGATGAGCCGGATCGGGTGGGCGAGCGACACGTCGATCAGCTCGCCCGCGCCCTCCTTGGTGACCTGCGTGCCGCCGCGCGCGTTGGAGCGCTTGGCCTTCTCGAAGTCGGGCAGCGGGACGCCGTACTTGTCGAACAGGCCCGTCAGGAACGTCCAGTGCTCGGCGGGGATCGCGGCGAGCATGGTGTCGAGGCCACCGTCGCCGCGCCCGGCCCGCTCCGCCGACTCGTCGATCCTCCCGGGGACGAGGACGTCGACGCCGTAGGGGCGGCCGCCGACGTGGTCGTCGATCCAGCGCAGCTCCTCCTCCAGCCGCTCGGGCGTGTAGGCGACGGCGCCGAGGACGCCGAGCCCGCCGGCGTTGGTGACGGCGGCGACGACGTCGCGGCAGTGGCTGAAGGCGAACAGCGGGAACTCGATGCCGAACCGTTCGCAGACCTCGGTGCGCATGGCTCCGACGCTAGAGGACCGAACGCCATTCGGTCCAGTGGCGGCCGGGATCAGGCGATGAGGCGGAACAGCACGTACGACTCGCCCTCGTCCGGGTGGACGAACGACGCGCGCAGCGGCAGCCCCTCGTGCAGGTCCCCCTGCTCGACGCCGTCCAGGCGCGCGTGCAGCCACGGCCCCTCGGCCAGCTCGACCAGCGCCAGGAACGCCGGCGGCGGGACCGTCCCGTCCTCGGCGGGACGGCCGTGCGTGACCGTCCAGGTGACGAGGGACGCCTCGCCGCTCGCCTCGGCCCACGCGAGGTCCTCGTCGCCGCAGCCGGGGCAGGCGACCGCGTCCGGCGCGTACCAGCGGTCGCACGCCTCGCAGCGCTTCACGACGAGCCGGTCCGCGGCGGTGCCGTCGAAGAACGGGTCGGTGCGGCCGTCCCGCCGCAGGATGCCGATCTCCATCGCTAGGCCCCCTTCGGGTGCGGGCTGACGATCAGCGTCGCGTGGTGGTCCAGGATGCCGCCGTTGCCGCTGACCAGGATCACGTCGTTCGACGGGGCCTGGCGCTCCCCGCCGTCCCCGCGCGCCTGGATCACCGCCTCCGACAGCGGCGTCATCCCCCACATGTAGTAGGCGGACAGCTGCCCGCCGCCGGTGTTCGTCGGCAGCGACCCGCCCGGGCCGAGCGCGCCGGACGCCGCGAACGCGCCGCCCTCGCCCTTCGCGCAGAACCCGTAGTCCTCCAGCGACACCAGCACGGTGTAGGTGTAGCAGTCGTACAGCTCGCACACGTCCACGTCGGACGGGGTGATCCCGGCCATCTTCATCGCGCCCGCGCCGGACGCGGCGGCGCCCGTCGTCAGCCCGAACTCGCTGCCGCGCTCCTTGCGGTGCCCCGGATGCCCCTGCCCCCAGCCCCACAGGTGGACGGGCGGGCGCGCCAGGTCGCGGGCCCGGTCCGCGCCGGTGACGATCACGGCGATCGCGCCGTTGGAGACCAGGCAGCAGTCCAGCAGGTGCAGCGGCTCGGCGACCCACCGGGACGCCTGGTGGTCGGCGAGCGTGATCGGCTCGCGCATCTGCGCGAGCGGGTTGCGGGCGGCCCACTGCCGCGTCGACACGGCGATCGCGCCGAGCTGCTCGCTGGTCGTCCCGTACCGGGCCATGTGCCGCTGCGCCGCCAGCGCGTAGAAGGCGTTGACGCTGCGCAGCCCGAGCGCCGCCGTCATGCCGCCGAACCCGTACCACTCCCGGGCGTCGCGGTGGTACGCCGAGCCCGCCGACTGCTTCGGCTTGAGCGGCGCGTCCGCGAACACGCAGGCCACCGTGGTCGCGGCGCCGCTCAGCACCGACATCGCCGCGTAGGACACCATCGCCCCGGCGGTGGCGCCGAACGCGTTGACCTGGGCGAGCAGCCGCAGGTCGCGCAGCCCGAGGGTGTCGGCCAGCTCGATGCCGGGGGAGCCGCCCATGCCGTGGCTGACGAGCAGCCCGTCCAGGTCGCCGAGGGCGAGGCCCGCGTCGGCGGCGGCGAGCCGCACCGCGTCCGCGGCGAGGCGCCGCGGGCTGCGCCCGTAGACCTTGCCCAGCTCCGTCATCCCGAGCCCGGCGATCGCCGTGCCGTCAGTCATGGGTGCCGCCGCTCATGGGTGCCGCCGATCGTGGATGCGTCAGCATGGGTATCCGCGTCCCTCCGCGTCCGAACCGCCCTCCGCCTTGCGCAGAGCCACGGTACCGAATGACGTTCGGTGCCCTCCAAGCGGGGCACCGCAAGAACCACCACGAAACCCGGCCGCGCCGACGGGGCTCAGCTGCTCGGCTGGCTCACGCGGCGGCGGTCACGTAGTGGCGTGCTTGCGCGGCGGTGGTTCGACCGTGCGGCGGGGCTCACACGCTGGTCGGGGACGTGGTGATGCGGGTGCGGAAGGTGCTGCGGTAGGCCTGCGGGGACGCGCCGACGCGGCGGGCGAAATGGGCGCGCAGGGTCACGGGCGAGGCGAAGCCCGACGCGGCGGCGACCCGCTCGATCGGCAGGTCCGTGCTCTCCAGCAGCTGCTGTGCGCGGCGGACCCGGGCGCGCGACAGCCACTGCTGCGGCGTCGTCCCCGCCTGCTCGCGGAACCGCCGGGTCAGCGTCCGGACGCTCACCGACGCGTGCCGCGCGATCTCGTCCAGGGTCAGCGGCCGGTGCAGGTTCGCCTCCAGCCACGCCAGGGTCGGCTGGAGGGCGGGACCGCCGTCCCGCGGGTCCTCGTGCCGGATGAACTGCGCCTGCCCGCCGTCCCGCTGCGGCGGCATGATGATGCGGCGCGCGGTCCGCGCGGCCGCCGCGGCGCCGTGGTCGCGCCGGACGAGGTGCAGGCACAGGTCGATCCCGGCGGCGACGCCCGCGGACGTGAGCACCCGCCCGCCGTCCACGAACAGCACGGACGGGTCGACGTCGATCCGCGGATGCCGCCGGGCCAGCTCCCGCGCGTACATCCAGTGCGTGGTGGCCCGCCGCCCGTCGAGCAGCCCGGCGGCGGCGAGGACGAACGCGCCCACGCAGATGGACGCGATCCGCGCGCCCCGGGCCGCGGCGTCGCGCAGCGCGTCCAGCACCTCCGCGGGCGCGGCGGGCGGCGGCTGCGGCGGCCGTCCGCCGGGACCGGTGTGGCCGGGGACGACGATCGTGTCCGCGGAGGCCAGCGCGTCCAGCCCGAAAGGCGAGGTCAGGCGCATGCGGCCGAGCATCGCGTCGGACTCCGCGCCGCCCGGCGGGGTGCACACGCGCGTCTCGTAGAGGGGGACGCCGCCCTCCGTCGTGGTCGCGCCGAACACCTGGCCCGGAACCGCGAGGTCGAACGCCACCACCCCGTCCATGGCCAGGACCGCGACGACGTGTACAGAACCGGGCGGGGGAGTCGGCGTCGGGGCGGGCATGGCCAGAACGTAGCGCACCACGGCAGCCTGGACACTGGTGACCGCCTCCGCCGGGCCTGGACGATCGGCTGCGTCCGACCGCCCGCCGATGGAGGAGACCCCCGTGGCCGACCACTTCACCGAGTTCGCGCTGCCCGACACCGACCTGGCCCGCAAGGCCCACGCCCTGGCCTTCGAGATCGAGACGCCGGCCCTGGCCAACCACAGCGTGCGCGGATACGTGTTCGCCCGCGCGCTCGCCGACGCGCGGAACCTCGTCCCCGGCTCCGACTACGACGACGAGGTGCTGTTCCTGGCGTGCGTCCTGCACGACGTGGGCCTCACCGAGCGCGGGAACGGCAACCAGCGCTTCGAGGTGGACGGCGCGGACCTCGCCGCGGACTTCCTCCGCGAGCAGGGCCTGAACGAGGCGCGGGCGCGGCTCGTCTGGGAGGCGATCGCGCTGCACACCAGCCTCGGCATCGCCGACCGGATGCGCGCCGAGACCGCCCTGGCGCACGCCGGGATCGGCGTGGACGTCACCGGGCCGGGCAGCGCACGGCTGCCCGAGGGCCTCGCGGAACGGACGCACCGGGCGTTGCCGCGCCTGGAGCCCGGCTGCGGACTCGCCGAGGCCATCGTCGCCCAGATCAGCCGCAATCCCGCCAAGGCGCCCTTTGGGTCGCTGCCCTACGAGATCGCCCGGCAGACGGGCGCCGACGCCCCACTCGTCCGCTGGGAGGATCTCGTCGGGCGCGCCTGGCCCGGCGTCGCCTGACGACCCGAAGGCGAGGCCGCCCGCGTTCCCGGGGCGACGGGAACGCGGGCGGCGTAAACGGCGAGCGGCGGGGCCGGGGCCGTGCCCGGGGCGGCTCAGGAGGCGAGGACCGCCTGGAGGAAGTCCCGGGTGCGCTGCTCGGACGGCTCACCGAAGATCCGGTCCGGTGGCCCCTCCTCGACGATCTGCCCCTGGTCGAACATCAGGACCCGGTCGGAGATGTCCTTGGCGAAGCCCATCTCGTGGGTCACGCAGAGCATCGTCAGGTCGCTCTCCCTGGCGATGTCGCGCAGCAGGTCCTGCACGCCGACGACGAGCTCCGGGTCGAGCGCGGAGGTGACCTCGTCCAGCAGCAGCACCCGCGGCTCCATGGCGAGGGCCCGCGCGATCGCCACGCGCTGCTGCTGCCCGCCGGAGAGCTGGGACGGATGCGCGTCGATCTTGTCGGCGAGCCCGACCATGTCCAGCAGGCCGCGGGCGCGCTCGACCGCCTCGTCCCGCGACAGCCCGAGCACCCGCACCGGCCCCTCGGTGAGGTTGCGCAGCACGTTCATGTTCGGGAACAGGTTGAACTGCTGGAACACCATGCCGATCCGCTTGCGCATCTCGTGCAGGTGCCGCTGGTTGGCCGGGACGCGTTTACCGCCCTTCTCCATGTGCCAGAGCGTGTCGTCGCCGACCCAGATCAGGCCGTCGTCGAGCTTCTCCAGCGTCATCAGCAGCCGCAGGATCGTGGTCTTGCCCGACCCGCTCGGCCCGATCAGCGTCACGCGCTCGCCCGGCGCCACGGAGAAGTCGAGCTCGCGGAGCACGACGTTGGAGCCGAACCGCTTGACGACCTTCTCGAACCGGATGCCCGGCGCGCCGCCGCGCGGCAGCACCGCCGCGGCGGCCTCCTTCTTCGGGGACGGGGCGTCGGGTGTGGTGTCAGTAGGTGGCATAGCGCCTCTCCAGGCGGCGGACGAGGATCGAGGACGGGACGCTGACGGCGACGAACAGCAGGCCGACCAGGGTGATGGGCTCCAGGAACATCAGGGACTTCGAGCCGACCTCGAAGGCCTCGTGCAGCAGCTCCGCGACGTTGATCGCCAGCAGCAGCGGGGAGTCCTTGAACATCGCGATGAGGTAGTTGCCGAGCGTCGGGATCACGCGGCGGACGGCCTGCGGCAGGATCACGTCCAGCCACACCCGCGACCTCGGCAGGTTCAGCGCGGTCGCGGCCTCCCACTGGCCGCGGGGGACGTCGGCGATCCCGGCCCGGTACACCTCGGCGGTGTAGGTCGAGTAGTGCAGGCCGAGGCCGATGATCCCGGTGGTCAGGGAGCTCAGGCTGAGCCCCCACGACGGCAGCACGTTGTAGAGGAAGAACAGCTGCACCAGCAGCGGCGTGCTGCGGATGAACTCGGTGATCCAGCGGACCGCCTGGTTCACGGCCGCGAACGGGGTGCGGCGCAGCAGCGTCCACACCATGCCGAGGACGATCGCGATGGCGTACCCGGCGAGCGTCGCGATGATCGTGTACCGCAGGCCCTTGAGGAGGTCGGGCAGGATGTCGCCGGTGTAGCTCCAGTCCCAGTCCACGGTCACCTCACCTCCGCGCCGGGGGCGCCCGCCGCGATCGTGGACAGCGACGCCTCACGGGACGGCGCGCGCCCGAGCATCCGGTCCACGCGCCGCTCGGCCAGCCGCACCGCGAGCTGGAGCACCTGCGCGATCACGAAGTAGATCACGAGGATCGCGACGTAGGTCCACAGCGTCTCGCCGGTGGACGCCTGGATCTGCTTGGCGCGGAACATCAGGTCGCTGATGGTGATCAGCGACACGACGGCGCTGCCCTTCATCAGCTCGATGAGCAGGTTCCCGAACGGCGGCAGCATCAGCGCCACCGCCTGCGGCAGCAGCACCCGGCGCATCCGCTGGAGCGGCGTGAAGTTCAGCGCGACGGTCGCCTCGTACTGCGCCCTCGGGACGGCGTTGACCGACCCGCGCACCACCTCGGCGCCGTAGGCGCCCACGTTGAGGCCGAGGGCGAGCACCGCGGCGAACATCGGCGTGAACCGCAGCCCGATCAGCGGCAGCGAGTAGAAGAACCAGTACATCAGCACCAGCGTCGCCGTCCCGCGGAAGAACTCCACGTAGACGCGGTTCAGCGCGCGGACCGCGCGCAGGCGGGAGGTGCCGACCAGCCCGAAGACCAGGGCCAGCACCAGCGCCAGCGCGCTCCCGTACAGGGTCAGCTGCACGGTGACCCAGGCGCCCTTCAGCAGCAGCTGGTAGCTGTCGAGGACATCGGACACGGATCACGCCTGGCAGAACTTGGCGGCGGTGTCGCCGGCGGCCGGGATCTCGGCCTGGGTGAACCCGAACGGCTGGATGATCGGCAGCAGCCGGTTCGCCTTCTTCAGCTCGGCGAGCTTGCCGTTGAAGGCGCTGAGCAGGTCCGCGTCGGCCTTGCGGAACGCGAACGCGCCCGCGCCGAGCTGCTCCTTGCCGTCGACGACGGGGGTGAACGCCTCGGTGACCTCGTACGGCTCGCCCTGGTGCTTGGACATGATGTCGGCCAGCGAGATGCGGGTCAGCCAGATGCAGTCGATCCGTCCGGCCTTCAGCCCCTCGAAGGCGCTCGGCTGGTCGGCGAACGTCTTGATGTTGCCCTTCTTCACGCCGAGCTTCTCGGCGTAGCCGCCCTCGACGGCACCGGTGAGCACACCGACCTTGACGCCCTTCTTGCCGGGGTCCTCGGCGGTCTTCAGGCCCTTCGGGTTGCCCTTGGGCACCATGAACGCGCTCTTCGCCACGTACTCGGGGTCGGAGAACGCGACCGAGCCGCAGCGCTCGGGCGTGACGAACATCCCGGCCGCGATGACGTCGAACCGCTTGGCGTTGAGCCCGCCGATCAGGCCGCCGAAGTCGACCTGCACCCCCTCGACCTTGTCGATCCCGAGCTCCTTGAACACGACGCGGGCCAGCTCGGGCGCCTCGCCGGTCAGCTTGCCCGACTTGTCGGTGAAGCCGTACGGGGCCTCGTTGGCGAAGCCGACGCGGATCCTGCCGTCGCTCTTGGCCTTGTCGAGGGTGCCGCCGCCCGCCTTCTCCTTGTCCGGATCCGTCGTGGAGCAGCCCGCGGCGGCCAGGGGGACCGCCGCCGACAGCAGGACGGCGCCGCGGAGGAAATCGCGTCGAGAGGAAGTCATCGTCGAGCTCCTGGATGGTGTGCCGCCGCGCCCGCGGGGGGCGCTGAGCCCCCCGCGGGCGCGGGGCCGGGTGGGTCGGGATATCGAGTTGGACGGGCGGCGGCTCAGCCGCCGACGGGGGTGAAGTCGCGGGCCCCGATGAACGAGGGCCGCGGCGCCGGCGCCGAGAACGGCTCGACGCACGTGTTCTCCACGCTGTTGAACACGATGAACACGTTAGAGCGCGGGAACGGGGTGATGTTGCCGTTCGAGCCGTGCATGCAGTTGCAGTCGAACATGGTCGCCGACCCCGCGGGCCCGGTGAACAGCTCGATCCCGTGCTTGTCGGCGAGGATCGAGAGGCTGTTCGGGTCGGGCGTGCCGATCTCCTGGCCGCGCAGGGACTCCTTGTAGTGGTCGGCGGGCGTCTCCCCGACACAGGCCACGAACGTCTTGTGCGAGCCAGGCATGATCATTAGGCCGCCATTGTGCACGAAGTTCTCGGTGAGCGCGATGGATATGCTCACCGCGCGCATCCGGGGCATGCCGTCCTCCGCGTGCCAGGTCTCGAAGTCCGAGTGCCAGTAGAAGTCCTTGCCGGTGAAGCCTGGCTTGTAGTTGACCCGGCTCTGGTGGACGTAAACCTCGGAGCCGAGAATCTGCCGGGCCCGGCCGACCACGCGGGGATCGCGGACGAGCGCGGCGAACACCTCGCTGATCCGGTGGACCTCGAAGATGGACCGGATCTCGTCCGAACCGCGCTCGGTCACCGTGCGCTCGTCCGCCAGGATCTCCGGGTCGGAGGCCAGCCGGCGCAGCTCGGCGCGGTAGTCCTCGACCTCCTCCGGCGCGAGCAGCCGGTCGACCGACAGGTAGCCGTTCGCCTCGTAGCCGTCCAGCGTCGCGGCGTCGATCGGGCCGTCCTCCGGGCCGCCGTACACGACCGGGTCCTGCCGGTACAGCAGCGCCGCCTCGGCGGCCTTGCGGGTGGGGTAGGCGTCGTCGATGGTCGGATGCGACTCGATGATGCTCATCAGGCGTCCTCCTCGGTGAGCAGCGGATAGACCCCGTTCTCGTCGTGGACCTCCCGGCCCGTGCACGGGGGGTTGAAGACGCAGACGGTCCGCACGTCCGTGTGCGCCCGGAGGGTGTGGTGCTCGTGGCCGTCCAGCAGGTACATCACGCCGGGCTCGATCCGGTGCTTCTCGCCGGTCTCCTGGTTGATCAGCTCGCCCTGGCCCTCGATGCAGTAGACGGCCTCGATGTGGTTCGCGTACCACATGTGCGTCTCCGTGCCGGCGTACAGGACGGTGTCGTGCAGCGAGAACCCGACGCCCTCCTTGGCCAGCACGAAGCGGCGGCTGCACCAGGTGTCGGCCTGCACGTCGCGGTCGGTGCCGACGATCTCGTCAAGGGAACGAACGATCATGGAACTCCTCTTTCGGTGTGCCCGGCGCCGGCGCGCCGGTCGTGCCGGTCGTGCGGTCTCAGACGGCGACGGCCGTGCGCACGGCCTCGACCGAGTCGGCGACGATCTCCAGGCCGCGGGCCAGGTCCGCCTCGCTCGTGGTCAGCGGCGGCAGCAGCTTCACCACCTCGCCCTCGGGCCCGGACGTCTCCATCAGCAGCCCCCGCTGGAACGCCTCCGCGCAGACCCGCGGCGCCAGCTCGGCGTCCGTCATGACCAGCCCCCAGGCGAGGCCCCGGCCGCGGACGCAGTCGACGGCCCCGGGGTGCGCGAGAGCGATCTCGTCCAGCGCCGTCTGCACCTGCTGGCCCTTGGCGAGGGTCTGCTTCTCCAGGCCCGCGCCGGCCCAGTGGTCCTCCAGCGCCCCGACCGCCGTCACGAACGCCGGGTTGAACCCGCGGAAGGTGCCGTTGTGCTCGCCGGGCTCCCACACGTCCAGCTCGCGCCGCATCAGCGTCACCGCGAACGGCAGCCCGTACCCGCTCAGCGACTTCGACAGGCACACGATGTCCGGGGTGATCCCGGCCTCCTCGAAGCTGAAGAACGGGCCGGTGCGGCCGCAGCCCATCTGCACGTCGTCGACGATCAGCAGGATGTCGTGCCGCTTGCACAGGTCGTGCAGGCCGCGCAGCCACTCGGGGGTGGCGACGTTGATGCCGCCCTCGCCCTGGACGGTCTCCACGATGACCGCGGCGGGCTTGTCCAGGCCGCTGCCGCTGTCGTCCAGCATCGTCTCGAACAGCAGGAAGTCGGGCGTGCGGCCGTCCAGGTAGTTGTCATAGGGCATCGCGACGCCGTGGCCCAGCGGCACCCCTGCGCCCGTGCGCTTCATCGAGTTGCCGGTGACCGCGAGAGCGCCGAGCGTCATGCCGTGGAAGGCGTTCGTGAAGCTGACGACCGTCTCCCGCCCGGTGTACTTGCGCGCCAGTTTCAGCGCCGCCTCCACCGAGTGGTTGCCCGCCGGACCGGGGAACTGCACCTTGTAGTCGAGCCCGCGCGGCGCCAGCACGTACTCGTTGAAGCGTTCCAGGAAGTCGCGCTTCGCGGCGGTGTACATGTCGAGGCTGTGCACCACGTTGTCGCCGGCCAGATAGTCCAGCAGCCGGCGTTTCAGCTGCGGGTCGTTGTGCCCGTAGTTCAGCGTTCCCGCGCCGGCGAAGAAATCGAGGTAGGTTCGGCCGTTCTCATCGGTGATGTGGCTGCCACGCGCCGTGGTGAAGACGGCCGGCCAGCTCCTGCAGTAGCCGCGGACTTCCGATTCCATGCGGGCGAAAACGTCCATGTTCTGCCTCCGGCAGGTTGGAGTGGGGTGAAGGGGAACGGTCGTTGAGGGCGGTCGCGCCGTCAGTTCGCCGGCGCGAACGGGCCGATCCGGAACAGCACCTCGGGCTCGTGCCCGCCGCCGGGGAAGTGCTCGGCGCCGAACAGCGGGCTGCGGACCAGCGCGCAGCCGCGGTCGCGGGCGAAGGACTCGAACATCGCGGTGGAGGCGGCGTTCCCCGGCGTCACCGTCGCCTCCATGAAGGACTGGCCGCGGGCTCCGGCGCGGTCGGCGAGCCGGTCCAGCATGCGGCGGGCGAGGCCGCGGCCGCGGTGGGACGCGTCGACGGCGACCTGCCAGACGAAGAGCGTGTCCGGGCTCGCCGGGCGCACGTAGCCGGTGATGAAGCCGCAGAGGGCGTCGCCGTCGCGCGCCACCACGGAAGTGCCGGCGAAGTCGCGGCACCACAGCGCGTAGCTGTAGGGCGAGTTGACGTCCAGGACCCGCGAGTCACGGGCGATCCGCCAGAGCTCCGGGCCGTCCGCCGGGCCTGGCTCCTGGAGCCGCACGTCGGCGTTCGTCGCGTCGGCGGCGGGGCGTCGGTCCGGTGTTTCCAGGGATTGAGCTGCCATGTCTTGGCAACTTAGCGAACCCGGCCGAATGATCGTCCGCGATTGTTATCGGCGAGATGTTTGAACTTCGCGCGGACCGGGTAGGGCAATACGCTTGCGAAATTCGGGATTATTTCGGCCGCGTTAACGCGGGGCCGGACATCGGATTTCCCCCTCCTGTGCAGGAGGTATCACGAGCACGGCGCGACGCGCGGCGTCCGGCGGACCTCCGCGCCACTTTAGCCATTGACCGTCGCTTCGGGAGGGTTTCTGTGTATCGGTTGTGTGAGGTGAATCACTCCGATTTTTCGACAACGCCCTGGGGTTCGCGGGCGTCGCTCGCGTTGTCGAAGGTCGTCCTCTCGCGCGGCATTCCGGGACGGATGGGCGATCAGGCTACCGCCGGCGCTCCGAAAGCGCGGACCAGCTGACTTGCAAGGCAAGACTGTCCCCACCCATGGGTAAGAACTTGCTTGCTCCTGGGTGAGAAATGGCCGGTTTCCATGAGTCTCCAGACGCCGCGAAGGGCCTCGCGAGAACGCGAGGCCCCACCCTCATTACGGACCCGGCCGGGACGGCGGCGCAGTAGGCCGTAAAGCGCGAAGAGGTCCGTAACCAAGCCCCGAGGACCGGGACGCCTATCGGTCCGTCCGGGCGAAGCGGTCGGTGGCCTCGATGAGCCGGTGCAGGATCCCGGGCTCGCTGTACGCGTGCCCGGCGTCGTCCACGATGTGGAACTCCGCCTCCGGCCAGGCGCGGTGCAGATCCCACGCCGTCGCCGCGGGCGTGCACACGTCGTAGCGGCCCTGGACGATCACCGCCGGGATGTGCCGGATCCGGTCGACGTCGCGGATCAGCTGCTCGTCCTCGAAGAAGCCGCCGTTGACGAAGTAGTGGTTCTCGATGCGGGCGAACGCCACCGCGTAGTCCGGCTCGGCGAACCCCGCCGCCAGCCCGGCGTCCGGCCGCAGCGTGATCGTCGAGCCCTCCCAGGTCGCCCACGCCGTGGCCGCCGCGACCCGCACGTCCCGGTCGGGCGAGTTGAGCCGCTCGTGGAACGCGGACAGGAGGTCCTCCCGCTCGTCCTCGGGGATCGGCTCCAGGTACTTCTCCCACAGATCGGGGAACAGCAGCGACGCGCCCTCCTGGTAGAACCAGTACAGCTCGAACGGGCGCAGCATGAAGATTCCGCGCAGCACCAGCTCCGACACCCGCTCCGGATGCGTCTCCGCGTACGCCAGCGCCAGCGCGCTGCCCCAGCTCCCCCCGAAGACCAGCCACCGCTCGACGCCGAGGTGCTCGCGCAGCCGCTCCATGTCCGCCACCAGGTGCCAGGTGGTGTTGGCCTCCAGCGACACGTCCGGGTCCTTGGCGTGCGGCAGGCTCCGTCCGCAGTTGCGCTGGTCGAACAGCACGATCCGGTACGCCTCGGGATCGAACTGCGAGCGGTGCGCGGGACTGCACCCGCCGCCCGGCCCGCCGTGCAGCATGACCGCCGGCTTCCCGTCCGGGTTCCCGCAGACCTCCCAGTAGATCTGATTGCCGTCGCCGACGTCGAGCAGCCCGGAATCGTACGGCTCGATCGGCGGATACAGGGTGCGAAGCTCCATGGTGCGCGATTGTTCCACCCGGGCTCCGTTCCGCCCGGCTTCGGCGGCACCCGCCCGTTGTTTCACGCGTCTCGCGCGGGGGCAGTCCCGTCCTGTCCGCGTTTTGGCCCTCACGCGATGTGACACATGGCACCGTGGAGGGGGCGCCACGGGGCCGCCACACCACGTGATCAGGCGTCCGGCGTGCGGGAACGCGTCAGGATGATCAAGAAACTAAACCCCAAACTGGGCAAACGCTCCGCTGGTCGGCACTAGAGTGCCTTTCGTGAGCGAAGCGACGAGCCGTACGGCGAGGAGTGAAGCGAGCACCATGTCCATGGCAGCCCCGCGAACGCGGCTCCGAGCCGCCAGGCGAGGAACAAAGTGAGTGAGCTGAACGGATCGGGTGGTTCGCGCGGAGTCCCGGACGCGGGCTCCCCCTGGCCCGCGATGGGACGCGACCCCGGGCGGGGCACCGACGTGCCCGTCCCGGCCGCCCAGCAGCCGATACAGATGGCCAAGCCCGCCGGCCCGGGCGAGACCCGGACCGAGGCGCGCTCCGAGATCGAGGCGCCCGAGGCCCAGCCATGGGACATCGTCGAGCGGCTCCGCCAGATGGCCGACCTCATCGGCGACGCCCTCGCCGCCGGTGAGCGCAAGGTCAGCGAGGCGCAGACCGAGACCGCGGCCCAGGTGGCCGCGATCCAGGCGGAGAAGGAGTCGGCGCAGCGCGACGCGGCCGCCGCCTGGGGCGAGGTGCAGCGCGCCCGCGGCCAGGCCGAGCAGGCCGACCGCCGCGCCGTCGAGGCCGAACGCCGTGTCGCCGAGGCGCAGACCGAGTCCGCCGCCCAGGTGGCCGCGATCCAGGCGGAGAAGGAGTCGGCGCAGCGCGACGCCGCGGCCGCCTGGGGCGAGGTGCAGCGCGCCCGCGGTCAGGCCGAGCAGGCCGACCGCCGCGCCGTCGAGGCCGAACGGCAGGCCGCCGAGGTCCAGAACGAGGCCGTCCAGCAGATCGCCGCGCTCCAGACCGAGAAGGAGAACGCCCAGCGCGACGCGGCCGCCGCCTGGAACCAGGCCCAGCAGGGCCGCGCCCAGGCCGACCAGGCCCGCGGCCAGGCCGAGCAGGCGCGCGTCCAGGCCGACCAGGCCCGCGCGCAGGCCGAGCAGGCCCGCGCCCAGATGGAGCAGGCCCAGGCCCAGGCGGAGCAGGCCGAACGCCGCGTCGCCGAGGCCGAGGCCACCGTCCGGCAGGCCATCCAGCAGCGCGACGCCATGAGCGAGGCCCGCGACGACGCCCTCCGCGCCGTCGAGGACGCCGTCGCCGCCCGCCGCTCCGCCGAGTCCGAACGCGACCGCGTCGCCGAGCAGGCGTCCGAGCTCTCCCGCGCCCTGGAGACCGCGCACGCCGAACTCGCCGCGCTGCGCGCCAAGGTCACCGACGCCGAGATGACCGCCCAGAACCTCCAGCACGCCGTCGTCGCCGCCGGCAAGGAGGCCGACGAGTCCCGCCGCCGCGCCGAGGTCGCCGAACGCCGCGCCCAGGAGATCGACCGCCGCGCCCAGGACGCCGACCGCCGCGCTCAGGAGTCCGAACGCCGCGCCCAGGACGCCGAACGCCGCGCCGAAGCCGCCGAAGCCGAACGCCAGCAGGCCCTCGACACCGCCGCCCAGTCCCTGGAGGCCGCCAAGAAGGCCGAACGCGAACGCGACGCCAGCGCCAAGGCCCGCGAAGCCGCCGACCGCACCCGCGAAGCCGCCGTCCAAGGCCAGGCCCGCGCCGAATCCGAGCTCACCCTCGCCCGCGGCCGCGCCGACCAGGCCGGCCGCGAACGCGACAAGGCCGTCGCCGGAATGCGCCAGATGGCCGCCGAACGCGACGCCATCGCCGAGAAGCTCGCCGAACGCGACCAATGGGTCGACCAACTGGCCCAGGCCGTCACCGAACAGCGCGCCTCCATCGCCGAACTCTCCCAAGAACGCGACGCCGCCCGCCAAGCCGCCGACCAGGCCCGCTCCCTGATCGACGAACTAACTCGCCAACTCCGCACAATCATGCCCACAGGAGCACCCCGTATATAGCAAAGCCCTTGGCGTCGGCCCTAGCGGGCCTCCTTCAACGGGCTTAGCGGCGATTGCTGCATCGCTCCGGCTCGCCCAGGGGCTCGCTGCGCGATCAAGTTCTCGCAAGCTCGAACTTGGCTTCGCACGCAATCGCAACGCCCCGCCCACCACAACCTGGGCTTACAACCCTGTCGCCGGCGGACGCCCGCGCGCCCGCCAAGCCCGAAACAGCAGCCTGGCGGGCTTCCTCGCTGGGACGCGTGGCCGCCTCGCCTACGCCGCGCCCGAGCCCGCTATGTCCCCCGGCGATGAGCCCTGCTGGCCTGCCCGGCGCCCCGCTCAGCAGGCGACGCACGTTCCCGCTGAACATCGACGTGTGCCCGGACGCTCTCTGCCCCGAGCTGCAAGGCCGCCTCGTCCACGCCGCGCCCGACCATAGGGCCCCGTCGACGGGCCCTGGTGGCCTGCCCGGCGCCCGCTCGACAGGCTGCGTGGTCATGCCGCCGCATGGCGCACGTCCCCGCTGAGCCTCGACGTGGGCCCGGACGCTCTCCGCCCTTTGTTGCAAGGCCGCCTCTCCACGCCGCGCCCGACCATGGGACCCCGGCGATGGGCCTTCGTGGTCCTGCTCGGTAGATCCCGCTCAGCGGAGCTGGGTGGTCATGCCACGCGTCGCGCTCGTCCCCGCTGAGCCCGAAGAGGCAGGTTCCTCACGGGGTGCATGGCCGCCCCGTCGGCGCTGCGTGCGGCACCGCCAGACCCTCCGCGACGGGGCTGCGTGGCCTGCTCAGCGCCCTCGCTCGCGGGCTAGACGGTCATGCCGCCGCGCGGCGCACTTTCCCGCTGAGTCCCGAGGTGAGCTCCGGCGGTCTTCCGTTCCGGCGTGCATAGCCGCCTCGTCCGCGCCGCGTCCGAGCGTCACTGAAGTCACTCGCGACGGGCCTTTACGGGCCTGCTCGGCGAACCGCTTAGCGGGCCGGATGGTCATGCCACCGCGTGACGCACGTCCCCGCTGAGCCTCGCAGCGGGCTCTGACGCCCCGCCCGGGGTGCGTGGCCGCCTCGCGCGTGCCGCGTCCGAGCACCGCAGAATCACTCGCGACGGGCCGTCAAGCCTGCTCGGCGAACCTTCCAGCGGGCTGGGTAATGGTCCCGCCGCATGACACTCGCCCCGCTGAGCTCGGGAAGGCGGGCGTGGGTGGTTCTCCTCGGGTGCGTGACCGCCTCGTCCGAGCTGCGCCCGAGCGCCGCTGAGTTACTCAGGACTGGCCTTGGCGGGCCTGCCCGACGAACGGCGTAGCGGGTTGGATGATCTTGCTGCTGCGTGGCGCACGTTTCCTCTGAGTCCCGGGGTGGGCCTTGGCGGTCCTCTGCTCCTGGTTGCATGGCGCCTCGTCCACGCCGTGCTGATCATCGGGCCCTTGCGTGGGCATTGGCGGCGTTTCGGGGGCGCGTGGGCTTGGCTTGCGCGGCGGGTGGTGGGAGCTGGTGGTGGTTGTGGTGGGGGTTTGGGTGGCTTGTCCGGGGTGGGTGTTTCTCGGACGCGGGGGAGGGTGGGGCGACACGCCCTGGTGGTGTGGAGGGCCTGCGGGCGGGGGTGTTTGTGGCTGGGGTGGCGGCGGCCGGGGCGTTGCGATCGCGTGCGAAGCCAGGTTCGAGCTTGCGAGAACCTGATCGCGCAGTGAGCCGCCAGGCGAGCCGGAGCGATGCGGCGATCGCCGCTTTGGCCGTTGAAGGAAGGCCGCCAGGCCTGACGCCGAGGTCAAAGCAGTAGACTCGAGGCCCGTGGATAGTGCGGACTGTCCGCCTCGCTACGACCACGGGAGCGTCTTCTTGCCTTCGGCAGCCACTGGTAGGACCCGTCCTACCAAGCATCTCTTCGTTACCGGCGGCGTCGCCTCCAGCCTCGGCAAGGGACTGACGGCGTCCAGCCTCGGACGGCTTCTCACGCTGCGCGGCCTGCGGGTCACGATGCAGAAGCTGGATCCGTACCTCAACGTCGATCCCGGGACGATGAACCCGTTCCAGCACGGCGAGGTCTTCGTGACCGATGACGGGGCGGAGACGGATCTGGACATCGGGCACTACGAGCGGTTCCTGGACACGGAGCTGCACGGGTCGGCGAACGTCACCACGGGCCAGGTGTACTCGAACGTGATCGCCAAGGAGCGGCGCGGGGAGTACCTGGGCGACACGGTGCAGGTCATCCCGCACATCACGAACGAGATCAAGGATCGGATCCGCGGGATGGCGGACGACACCGAGGTCGACATCGTCATCACCGAGGTGGGGGGGACGGTCGGCGACATCGAGTCGCTGCCGTTCCTGGAGTCGGTGCGGCAGATCCGGCACGAGATCGGGCGGGACAACTGCTTCTTCCTGCACGTGTCGCTGCTGCCGTACATCGGACCGTCGGGGGAGCTGAAGACCAAGCCGACGCAGCATTCGGTGGCGGCGCTGCGGTCGATCGGCATCCAGCCGGACGCGATCGTGTGCCGGTCGGACCGGCCGATCACCGACGGGCTCAAGCACAAGATCAGCCTGATGTGCGACGTGGACCGCGAGGCCGTGGTGTCGGCGGTGGACGCGGCCAGCATCTACGACATCCCGAAGGTGCTGCACGCGGAGGGGCTGGACGCCTATGTCGTGCGGCGGCTCGGGCTGCCGTTCCGGGACGTGGACTGGGGGGCGTGGGACGAGCTGCTGCGCCGGGTGCACAAGCCCGCGCGCGAGGTGACGATCGCGCTGGTCGGGAAGTACATCGATCTTCCGGACGCGTACCTGTCGGTGACGGAGGCGCTGCGGCACGGCGGGTTCGGGAACGACGCGAAGGTCCACATCCGGTGGGTGAAGAGCGACGACTGCGAGACGCCGGAGGGCGCCAAGCGGGAGCTGGACGGTGTGGACGGTGTCCTCATCCCCGGCGGGTTCGGGGTGCGGGGCATCGAGGGCAAGGTCGGCGCGGTGCGGCACGCGCGGGAGAACCGGGTGCCGCTGCTCGGGATCTGCCTGGGGTTGCAGTGCATGGTGATCGAGGCCGCGCGGGATCTCGGCGGGCTCGCGGACGCGGGGAGCACCGAGTTCGACGCGGTGACCGCGCATCCGGTCGTGGCGACGATGGCCGACCAGGTGGACGTCGTCGCGGGGGAGCGGGACATGGGCGGCACCATGCGGCTCGGGCTGTACCCGGCGGATCTCGCCGAGGGGTCGGTGGTGCGCGAGCTGTACGGGGAGGCCAAGGTGTCCGAGCGGCACCGGCACCGGTACGAGGTCAGCAACGCCTACCGGGATCGGCTCGAGGAGGCGGGGCTGCGGTTCAGCGGCCTGTCGCCGGACGGGCGGCTTGTCGAGTACGTGGAGCTGCCCCGGGAGCAGCACCCGTTCTTCGTGGGGACGCAGGCGCATCCGGAGTTCCGGTCGCGGCCGACGCGCCCGCATCCGCTGTTCACGGGCCTGGTGTCGGCGGCGCTGGAGTACGCCGCGGACCGCGAGGGCGGTCAGGACGCGGCGCGGGTGAACGCTCAGTGAGCGGGCTCGGGCCGGACGACGTCCGCGACCGGTCCGCGGCGTGGGAGGTGGCCGAGCGGTCGGTCGCCTTCGAGGGGCCGATCTTCACGGTGCGCCGGGACCGGGTGGAGATGCCGAACGGCGACGGCACCGAGCTCGTCGGGCGGGACGTCATCGAGCACGTCGGGTCCGTGGGGATCATCGCGCTGGACGACCGGGACCGGGTCCTGCTGCTGCGGCAGTACCGGCATCCGGTCGGGCGCCTGCTGTGGGAGGCTCCCGCCGGGCTCCGCGACGTGGCGGGGGAGCCGCTGCACCGGCTGGCCGCGCGGGAACTGCTGGAGGAGAGCGGGTACCGCGCCGGGCGCTGGGACACCCTGCTCGACGTGTTCTCCTCGCCGGGCATGTCGGACGAGCGGGTCCGGATCTTCCTCGCGCGGGACCTCACCGAGGTGCCGGCCGACGAGATCGACTTCGAGCGGGTGCACGAGGAGGCGGACATGCCCGTCGTGTGGGTCCCGCTGGACGAGGCGGTCCGCAAGGTCCTCGCGGGCGACGTCCACAACATGATCGCCTCGATCGGGGTCCTGGCGGTGCAGGCGGCGCGGGCGAACGGCTACCGGGATCTCCGTCCGGTGGACGCTCCGGAGGGCTGACCGGGCGTTTCCCGTCAGCGCGGGCGACATGCGGGCGGCGCGGCCGGGTCGGGGGCTCGCGGCGCGGCCGGGAGGGGGCATGATGGGCACGTCCACAGGCCCGATCGCCGAGAACGAGGTGCCGCACTGTCCCCGAGCACGACCGGCCGGAGCGCCGCGCGACCCGCCGTCGACGATGCCGGGACGGGCTCGGCGCTCGATGCCGCCGTGCGCACCTATCTCGGGCACCTCGCCGTGGAGCGGGGGCTCGCCGCCAACACCCTCAGCTCCTACCGCCGTGACCTGCGCCGGTACGCGCAGGTGCAGGGAGGGCGGGGCCGTACGGCGATCGGCGAGGTCACCGAGGACGATGTCCGCGCGTTCCTGGTGGGGCTGCGCGAGGGCGACGAGGAGCATCCGCCGCTGTCGGCGGGGTCGGCGGCGCGCGCGCTCGTCGCGGTGCGGGGCCTGCACCGGTTCGCGTTGCGTGAGGGCCTCGCGGAGGGTGATGCCGCTCACGAGGTGAAGCCGCCCACGCCGCCGCGCCGGCTGCCCAAGGCGATCTCCCTGGACGAGGTGGAGCGGCTCCTGGCGGCGGCGTCCGGGCCGGCGGACGGGGATGCGGGGGTGGCCCGGGGGCTGCGCGACCGGGCGCTGCTGGAGCTGCTGTACGGGTCCGGGGCGCGGATCTCCGAGGCCGTGGGGCTGGACGCCGACGACCTCGACCTGCGGGAGGGTTTCGCCAGGGTCGCCGGGAAGGGGGGCAAGGCCCGGATCGTCCCGATCGGTGACTACGCCCGCCAGGCCGTGGACGCCTACCTCGTGCGGGCGCGGCCCGAGCTCGCCAAGGCGGGACGGGGCGGCCCCGCGTTGTTCCTCAACGCCCGGGGCGGTCGGCTGTCGCGGCAGGGCGCCTGGATGGTGCTGCGCGCCGCGGCCGACCGGGCCGGGCTGTCGGACGTCTCCCCGCACACGCTGCGCCACTCGTTCGCGACCCATCTGCTCGACGGGGGCGCCGACGTGCGGGTCGTCCAGGAGTTGCTGGGACACGCCTCGGTGACGACCACGCAGGTCTACACTCTGGTGACCGTCCAGTTGCTGCGCGAGGTCTACGCCACCTCGCACCCCCGCGCGCGGAGCTGACAAATCCCGACTATCGGCGCGCGTCGGCTTGAGACCAGGGAGTCAGGGGCTTAGAGTCCCCGTTCTGGACGGCATTTCCGGGCCACCGCGGAGGGATCTGGTGACCAGCACAAAGGGTGCGGAGGGGGTCCTCTCCTCCGCCACCATAGAGACCGATCCGAGTCGGGCCCTCGGCCCGACTCAGCGACCCGTGCCCGTCTTTCCGGAACCGGAGCCCCTGGCCGAGCACGGGCCCGCGCGGATCGTGGCGATCTGCAACCAGAAGGGCGGCGTCGGCAAGACCACGACGACGATCAACCTGGGGGCCGCGCTCGCCGAGTACGGGCGCCGCATCCTGCTCGTCGACTTCGACCCGCAGGGCGCCCTCTCGGTCGGCCTCGGCAAGGGCGACCCGCGCCAGCTCGACGTGACGATCCACAACCTGCTGCTCGAAAAGGACACCGAGTGGGAGGACGTCGTCATCGAGACCGGCGTCGACGGGATGGACCTGCTGCCCAGCAACATCGACCTGTCGGGCGCCGAAGTGCAGCTCGTCCACGAGGTCGGCCGCGAGTACATCCTCCAGCAGGCGCTGAAGTCCGCCGTCCCGCACTACGACTTCATCCTCATCGACTGCCAGCCGTCGCTCGGCCTGCTGACCGTGAACGCGCTGGCCGCGAGCGAGGGCGTGCTGATCCCGCTGGAGTGCGAGTACTTCGCGATGCGCGGTGTCGCGCTGCTGATGGAGACGATCGACAAGGTCCAGGGGCGCATCAACCCCGACCTGGTGATCGACGGCGTGCTCGGCACCATGTACGACTCGCGCACCCTGCACACCCGCGAGGTCCTCGGGCGCATCGTCGAGGCGTTCGGCGAGAAGGTGTTCCACACCGTCATCAACCGCACGGTACGGTTTCCGGACGCGACCGTCGCGGGGGAGCCGATCACCTACTTCGACCCCAACTCGATGGGCGCGAACGCATACCGGGGTCTGGCGCGGGAGGTGCTCGTCAGGTGGGCCAACGTCGGGTAAGGCTGCCCGGTGTCGATGAGATCTTCCGTCCCACCGCTCCGCCGCCCGACCCGGCGCCCGAGGCGCCGCCCGCTCCCGAGTCCCCGCCGCGTCCCGCCGCCGCCCGGCGGGTGAGGCCCGTCCCGGCGCCCGCCGCCCCGGCGCAG
>NZ_CAACUY010000041.1 GCF_900659615.1 Actinomadura fibrosa
TGTCCGGATCGACGTCGATCCTCGGCAGCGCGTCGTTCAGCCGCATGTCGGCCTTGGACAGCTCCCGGGTGCCGCGCACCGGCGCCAGCCGCCGCCGGAGGCGTCGCCATCGCCGCGGGGACCGGGCACCTGCCGGGCCAGGCGCCGTCTCCCGCACCGGCGCATCACACCCCCAAGATCACCGGGTTGGACGAGAACCACCTGGACCCGCACAAGGGCGCGCCCCGCACGCCGAACGCCCCGACCACGGCGGCGCCCAGCGGCGGCCGCCCGTCGAGCGGCGGCCCGCCGAACGGGAAGCCGGGCCGGTCGCAGCCGCCAGGGCAGGCGAAGCCCGAGCCCCCGGGGCAGACAAAGGAGCCGAAGAAGGCCAAGAAGCCCAAGAAGGCGAAGAAGTCGAAGAAGCCCAAGAACGAGAAGTCGGGCGACACCGCCGCGAAGTTCGGCGGCCGGGGCCCCGGCGCCGCGCCCGGCCGGAAGCGGGGCGGCAAGGCCCGCTAGGCGTCATCGTCTCCCTGGCCGCACCCGGCCATTGCCTACTTGCGGAACAAAGTATTCCGTTCTGATATCGTGGAGGCATCCACGCGGGCGGCGTCCGAGCCGTCCTTTCGGGAAGGAATCGCCATGATCCTGGTCATCGGTGCCACCGCCCACTTCGGCCGCCAGACCGTGGAGGCGCTGCTTGAGGCGGGCGAGCCGGTCCGGGCGCTGACGCGCGACCCGTCCACCGCGGACCTCCCGGCCGGGGCGGAGGTCGTGCGCGGCGACCTCGCCGACGCCTCGACGCTCGGCCCGGCGCTGGACGGCGTCACGGCCGCGTTCCTCGTCCTGCCCTACGGCCTGGACCCGGCCACGTTCCTCGGCGCGGCCCGCGACGCCGGGGTGCGGCGGATCGTGTTCCTGTCCTCCGGCGCCGTGATCGACGGCGCGGACCGGCAGCCGGACGTCATCGCGCGCTACCACGCCGGCGTGGAGCAGGCGATCGCCGCGAGCCGGGCGGACTGGACGTTCCTGCGGCTGCTCTTCCCCGCCATCAACGCCCTGGCGTTCGGCATGCAGCTCAAGGGCGGCGACGTGGTCCGCGCCCCGTACGCCGCCGCGACGAGCGCCCCCGTCCACGAGCGGGACGTCGCCGAGGTCGCCGCGCGCGTCCTCACCGACACCGGGCACAGCGGGCGGGCCTACGACCTCACCGGCCCGGCGTCGCTGACGCAGGCCGACCAGGTGCGCGTGCTCGGCGAGGCCCTCGGCCGCCCGCTGGTCTTCGAGGAGGTGCCGGACGGTCCGGTCCGCGAGCAGATGGCGCGGTTCATGGACGGCGACTTCGTCAACGCGCTGTTCGACCTGATGGCGGCCACGGTGGGCAAGCCCGCCGCGGTGACAAGCACCGTCGAGGAGATCACCGGCCGCCCCGCCCGGCCGTTCGCCGCGTGGGCGTCCGACCACGCCGCCGACTTCGCCTGAACCGCCGCCCGCCCCGGCTTCTAGGCCGCGACCTGCTCTGCGTGGCTCACGACATGGTCGATGAAGCCGTACTCGCGGGCCTCCTCGGCCGTGAACCACCGGTCGCGGTCGGAGTCGGCGGAGATCCGCTCCACCGGCTGGCCGGTGTGGAAGGCCACGCGCTCCTGGAAGATCCGCTTGGTGAACACCATGTTCTCCGCCTGGATCCTGATGTCGGACGCCGTGCCGCCGATGCCGCCCGACGGCTGGTGCATCAGGATCCGCGCGTGCGGCAGCGCGTAGCGCTTGCCCGGCGCGCCCGCGCACAGCAGGAACTGCCCCATCGACGCGGTGAAGCCCATCGACAGCGTCGCCACGTCGTTCGGGACGAACTGCATCACGTCGTAGATCGCCATCCCGGCGGTCACCGAGCCGCCGGGCGAGTTGATGTAGAGGTGGATGTCGCGGGTCCTGTCCTCCGCGGACAGCAGCAGGATCTCCCCGCAGATCCGGTTCGCGATCGCGTCGTCCACCTGCTGGCCGAGGACGATGATGCGCTGCCGCAGCAACCGCTGGAAGACGTGCTCGCCCGCGAGCCGCGCCGCGGCGTCGTCGGCTTCGGCCGCCGGACGGTGGAGGAGGTCATGGTTCATGCGTCCAGGAAAACCGCACGTCACGACCCGCGTCCAACAACTTCTTCCGCGCGGGTGACAACCTCGGGTTGTTAATCTGCGCCCCATGGATCCGGACCTGCCCGGCATGCGCGCCTTCGTCGCCGCCGCCGAGGAGCTGCACTTCGGACGGGCCGCGGCGCGCCTGTTCCTCACCCAGCAGGCCCTGTCCAAGCGGATCCGCCGTCTTGAGGACGCCCTCGCCACGCCGCTGTTCGAGCGCACCACCCGCACGGTCGCCCTCACCGCGGCCGGGCTGCGCCTCCTGCCCCTCGCCCGGGACGCGATCGCCGCGTTCGACACGGCCGTCGGCGAAGTCCGCGGCGTGCCCGCCCCGCTGCGCGTCGACGTCTACCACGAGCGGTTCACGCCGCTCGCCGCCATCCGCCGCGCGCTCGCCCCCGACCCGTCCCTCACGGTCGAGGCCACCATGCGCCAGGGGCTCGCCGCCGCCCTGCCCGCGCTGCTCCGCGGCGAGATCGACGCCGCGTTCGGCCGCGTCCACGACCTCGGCCGCCCCTGGCCCGGCGAGCTCGCCAGCCGCCCGTTCTCGTACGTCCCCCTGTACGCCTACGTCCTCGAAGGGCACCCGCTCGCGTCCCGGACGTCGCTGCCCGTCGCCGACCTCGCGTCCGCCGGGATCGCGATGCCCGACCCGGCGGGCTCGACGGAGTGGCACGGCTACCTGACCCGGTTCGCGGCCGAGTTCGGCGTCCCGCTGCGCTTCTCCGAACCGGCCGTGGGACTGCTCGGCTACCGCGACCTGATGGAGCGCGAACACCGCGCCGTCGCCATCGCGGAACGGGACATGGTGCTGCCGTTCGACGGCGACACCGTCCGGATCCCAATCGTCGCCCCCGTCCCCCTCTTCTCCTGGTCGATCGTCTGGCGGCGCCACGACCGCAATCCCCGGCTCCGGCGCCTGCTCGACCTCCTCGGACCACCGCCCCCGACTCCGGACGACCCGTCCTGCTGGCTGCCGTCCCCGGACCGGACAGGGCTGTGAGCGCCGCGTCCCCGCCCGGAGTCTCGGACGGGGACGCGCGGACGATCAGTGCACGGCGACAGGTCCCGGATCGGCGGGTTCGGCGGCGGGTGCGGCCGCGCGCGGCAGGGTGAGGGCGATCAGCAGCCCGGCGATCATCCCGGCCGCCGTCAGCAGCACCACGACGGACTCGCCGTGCGCGGTGGCGGAGCGCAGCGCCTCGCCGGTCTTGCCCCCGGTGCCGATCCCGGCGAGTGCGGTGAACACGGCCAGGCCGATGGCGTTGCCGAGGTTGAGGGCGGTCGAGGCGATGCCGTTGGCGACGCCCTGCTCCTGCGCCGCGGTCCCGGCCGCGGCGGCGATCCACATCGCCGTCCAGGCGATGCCCTGCCCCACGCCGGAGACGACGAGCCCGGGCACGAGCGTCCCGTAGCCTGCGTGGGCGTCGAAACCGAGCGCCATGGCCGCCGTGCCGGCGGCACCGACCGCGAAGCCGGTCAGCAGCGTCGGCCGCAGGCCGAACCGCATGGTCATCCGCTCGCCGAGCTGCGTGCCCGCAGCGATCGCGAGCGAGGGGACGAGGAAGGCGAACCCGGTCCGCAGGGCGCCGTAGCCGTGCACGCCCTGCATGAGCACGGTCAGGAAGTAGGGCAGCACGCCGAACGTCGCCATGTAGACGAACGTGATGCCCGTCCCGGCGGTGAGGCTGCGGTTGCGGAACAGCCGGAACGGCATGAGCGGGTCGGCGCTGCGCCGCTCCACGACCGCGAACGCCGCGAGCAGCACGGCGGCGAGCCCGGCCGCGCCGGCCACCGGCGGGCTGCCCCAGCCCAGCTCCGGCCCTTCGACCAGGGCGAACACCAGCAGCGTCGCGCCGCCGGTGACGGTCAGCGAGCCCGGCAGGTCGAACCGCCGCCGCTCCCGGCCGGCCGGGTCGCGCGGGATCACCGCGAGCGCCGCCAGCGCCACCAGCCCGGCCAGCGGGACGTTGACGTAGAAGACGGCGGGCCAGCCGAAGCCCTCGGTGAGCACCCCGCCGAGCAGCGCCCCGATCGTCAGGCCGCTGGCGCCCGCGCCGCCCCAGACCGCCAGCGCCCGGTTGCGCGGCGCCCCCTCGGCGAACAGCGTGTTGATCAGCGCGAGCGTGGCCGGGAGCAGCAGCGCGCCGCCGATCCCCTGCACCGCCCGCGCCGTGATGATCGTCGCGGGTGACGTCGCGAGGCCGCCCGCCAGCGACGAGACGGCGTAGAGGGCCAGCGCCAGCACGAAGACGCGGCGGCGTCCCAGCAGGTCGGACGCGCGCCCGCCGAACAGCAGGAACCCGCCGGCGAAGACCACGTAGGCGCTCACCACCAGTTGCTGGGTCTGGCCGGGGAAGCCGAGGTCCGCTCCGATCTCGGGGAGCGCGACGAAGACGATGTTCAGGTCCAGCGAGTAGACGAGCTGCGCGAGCGCCAGCAGGACGAGGATCCAGCCCGGCCGGCCCCCGCCCTCCTTCGAGAAAGCGGGCATGCCGAAGAAACCCTTCACGGATCAGGGGATGTCGCGCCGGGACCGCGATCGTCCCGACGTACTACTGTACGAATACTTACGTACAATCGAACGATCTGGCAAGGCGTGCGCGGACGATTGTTCGACCATCGCGGTACGGTGGGACCATGAGGTACCGCCACCCGGACCGCGACCAGATCCGCATCGACGGTGTCCTGTCGGCGCTGGGCCATCCGGTGCGGCTCGCCGCCGTCCGCGTGCTGGACGGCGGCGGCGAGCGGAACTGCGGCAGCGTGCTCGCCGAACTGGACATCAATGCCAAGTCGACGATGACCCACCACTGGCGCGTGCTGCGCGAGGGCGGCGTGATCTTCCAGGAGCCGTCCGGCCGGGAGAACCTCGTGACCCTGCGCCGCGACGATCTGGACGCCCGCTACCCGGGCCTCCTGGACGCCATCCTCGCGGGCGCCCGCACCGACACGTCCGCCATCTGACCTCCCAATCAGGGCCTGGTGTCCACCGATCGGTGGACACCAGGTACAGCCGATCGAGGCTGTCGGCGGTCCCATGCCCGCGACCAGCATTGACGTCATGACAGAAGTTGCTGAGCGGGCAGGCCGGAGGCCGGTGACCGGGCCGGACGAGGTGGTGCGGCTGGAGGCCGTGCGCAAGGTGTACGGCGGCTCCAAGCACGCCGTGACCGCGCTGGACGGGGTCACCCTCGGGTTCGAGCGCGGGACGTTCACCGCGGTGATGGGACCGTCCGGATCGGGCAAGAGCACGTTGCTGCACTGCGCGGCGGGCCTGGAGCGGCCGGCGTCGGGAGCGGTGCGGCTCGACGGGACGGACCTGGCGTCGCTCGGCGAGCGGGCGCTGACCCGGCTGCGGCGCGAGCGGATCGGGTTCGTGTTCCAGGCGTTCAACCTGCTGCCGGAACTGACCGTGGCGGACAACGTGACGCTGCCGCTGCGCCTGGCCGGGCGCAGGCCCGGCCGGGGCGCCGTGGACGGGGCGCTGGAGCGGGTCGGCCTCGGCGACCGGCGCGGGCACCGTCCGGCGGAGCTGTCAGGCGGGCAGCAGCAGCGGGTGGCGATCGCGCGGGCGCTGATCACCCGGCCCGCGGTGATCTTCGGTGACGAGCCGACGGGCGCGCTGGACACCGGCAACGCGCGGGCCGTCCTGGCGCTGCTGCGCGAGGTCGCCCGGGACGCAGGGCGGACGGTGGTGATGGTGACGCACGACCCGGTGGCCGCCGCGTACGCGGACCGGGTGGTGTTCCTGTCGGACGGCCGGGTCGCCGGCATGCTGAACCGTCCCACGCCCGAGCGGGTCGCCGAATGGCTGACCCGGCTGCCAGGCGAGGCGCCCGGTGGCGCGACCGAGACCGTGCGGGAGCTGTGGTGATCGGGATCGCGCTGCGCACGCTGCGCTTCCACAAGGGCGGGTTCGCCGCCTCGTTCGCCGCGATGTTCCTCGGCGCGGTGATCGTCATCGGCTGCGGCGGGCTGCTGGAGTCGGGGATCCACCGGGCGGCACCGCCGCAGCGGCTGGGCGCCGCCCCGATCGTGGTGACCGGGGACCAGCGCTACCACGGCACCGCGAGTGACGAGGTCTTCCCCGAAAGGGTCCGGCTGGACGCGGGACTGGCGGGCGAGCTGGCGTCCGTGCCGGGCGTGGCCGGTGTGGCAGCCGACGTGTCGTTCCCGGTCACGCTGCCCGGCGGCCGTCAGGTCACCGGGCACGGCTGGTCGTCTACCCGGCTCGGCCCGTCCACACTGACGCAGGGCTCGGCGCCGTCCGGAGACGGGCAGATCGCGCTGCCGGCAGGGCTCGGAATGCGTCCCGGCGAGACGGTCGAGGTCCTGGTTCACGGCGGCACCAAGCGCTACCAGGTGTCCGGCCTGGTCGGGGACGGCGCCTTCGTCTCGGACGCGGAAGCCGCGCGGCTCACCGGCCGCCCGAATCAGATCGACTCGCTCGGCCTGTTCACCGCCCCGGGAACGGACGTCGCGCAGGTGAAGCGGGCCGTCGCCAAGGCGGTCGACGGCCGGCAGGTCTCGGTGCTGACCGGCGACGAGCGGGGCCGCGCCGAGAACCCGGACGTCATGTCCGAAGGCGAGGACCTGATCCCCCTCGCCGCCGCGTTCGGCGGGCTGTCGGCGATGGTGACCGTGTTCGTGGTGGCCGCGACGCTGGGCCTGTCGATCCGCAGGCGGCAGCGGCAGACGGCGCTGCTGCGGGCCGTCGGCGCCACCCCCGGCCAGATCCGCCGCCTCCTCGTCGGCGAGACGCTGCTGCTCGCGGTGGCCGCCACCGCCCTGGCCTGCCTGCCCGGCCCGCACGCCGGGCGGTGGCTGCTCGCCGCGTTCGCCGAGGCCGGAGTCGTCCCGGACACCCTCGCCTACCGCGCCGGGAGCGTCCCGCTCATCGCCGGTGCGTGCACCGCGCTGCTCACCGCGCTCGGCGCCGCGTTCATCGCGGCCCACGCCGCGGCCCGCACCCGGCCCGTCGAGGCCCTGGCCGAGGCGTCCCTGGAGAAGCGCCGGTTCAGCAAGGTCCGCCTCGTCCTGGGGCTGGGGTTCGTGATCGGCGGCGCCGCGCTGGCGATGGGCACCATCGGGTCGGACGGCCCGGACGCGGCCGGAGTCGCCACCCCCGCCGCGATGGTGTGGACGGCCGGGTTCGCGCTGCTCGGACCGCTGCTGTCCAGGGCCGTCACGGCGGCACTGCGACGCCCGCTGCGCGCCGCGACCGGATACGCCGGCCACCTGGCCACCGAGAACGCCCGGGCCCGCACCGCCCGGCTGACCGGCGCGGTCCTGCCGGTCATGCTGGCCGCCGGTCTCGCGCTGGCGCTCGTCTACATGCAGACCACGCAGACGAAGGGGTCGCGTGAGGTGTTCGAGGACGGCCTGCGCGCCGACCTGGCGGTCACCTCACCCTCGGGCCTGGCACCGGACACGGTCGACCGGATCGCCCGCCAGCCCGGCGTCACCGCCGCTTCCGCGCAGGTCACCAGCACCGGCTACATCGAGCCCGCCGAACTCGCCGGGCCGCTCGTCCACAAGGGCGACGCGGGCGAGGACGCCCCGCAGCCGCCCACGATGTCGCTGCTCGGCGTCACCGCCGCCGGAGTGACCGCGACCACGGCGTTCCGCGCCACCAGCGGCGACCTGGGCGCCCTGGACGGCGCGACGGTCGCCCTGCCCGAGCGGTACGCCGCCCCGTACCGGATCGGCGACACGGTCCCGATGCGGCTCGGCGACGGCAGCCGCGCCGCCCTCAGGCTGGTCGCCACCGTCCGGTCCCGGCCCGGCTACGAGACCGCGCTCCTGCCCGCACGAACCCTCCTGCCCCACACCGACAGCGGGCTCGTCCCGCAGATCCTCGTGACCGCCGCCCCCGGCACCGACCGCGCCCAGCTCGCTCGCGCGCTCACCCAGAGCCAACCCGGCCTGCGCGTGATCGACCGCGGTGCGCTGTCGGCCCTGCGCGCCGACCAGGACGAGACCCAGGCGTGGATGTCCTGGCTGGTCCTCGCCGTCGTCGTCGGCTACGCCGCGATCGCCCTGGTCAACGCCCAGATCGTCGCGACCGGCGAGCGGCGGCGCGAGTTCGGGCTGCTGCGGCTCGCCGGCGCCGCCCGCCGGCAGGTCCTGCACATGATGGCGGTGGAGGCCGTCCTGGTCACCGCGGCCGGGATCGCGGCGGGACTGCTGGTCGCCGCGGCGACCCTGGTGCCGCTGAGCCTGAGCGTCCTCGGCGGCCCCGTCCCGTACGGCTCCCCCTGGATCCTCGCCACAGTGATCACCGCCGCACTCGCCCTCACCCTGGCCGCCACACTCCTGCCCACGCTGGCCCTGCTACGCGACCGCCCCGGCAGCGCGATCACAGGCACCCGGCAATAGCCGCCGCACCCCGTCCGCCCGTACGGTCGCCGCACCGTACGGGCGAACGGCCATCAGCCACGAAGGTCGTCGACGAGCTCCTGGATACGCCCCCGCGCCCAAGCACCCCGTCCCGAGTCCGCTCCCGTGACCAGTGACAACAGCGCGGCAAGCCCCCACCCACGCCCCCTCGCCCAAGCCGCTTCGTCAGCACCCACCGCCGCGCGATAAACGTCCCTGGCACCGGCGGGGAAGACCAACCACGCGGCCAGCAGATCGCACGCCGGATCACCGACGGCGAGCGTCCCGAAGTCGATGACGGCGCTCAACCGCCCGTCCCGGACGAGCAGGTTGCCGACATCAAGATCCCCATGAACCCACACCGGCGGACGATCCCACGCTGGGCGTGCAAAGCCGCCTCCCAAACAGCGCTCACCGCACCGACGTCGATCCCGCCGTCCAGCGCCGCGATCGCCGGACGAACCCGCTCGTCCCTGGCCAGCGAGTCCGCGGGATCACCCATGGGCACCCCGCGGAACGCGTTGCTCCACTCCGGAGGCGGACCACCGTCCGCGTCGATGCCGCGCAGCGCCACCACGAATCGCCCGAGATCCCGCGCTGCCGCTATCGGGTCGGCGATGCGCTCAGGCGTCGCGCGTTCCCCGTCCAGCCACCGGTAGATCGACCACGGGAACGGATAGCCCTCACCGGGCACACCCTTCGCGAGCGGTGCGGGGACGGGCAGCGGAAGATGCGGCGCCAGCCTCGGCAGCCATCGATGCTCCCGCTCGACCTGCCCCACCCACCGCTCGAACCGGGGCAGCCGCACCGACATGCGGTCGCCCAGCCGGTAGGTCGCGTTGTCCATGCCGGACGCGGGAACGGGCACGATCGGCAACCCCGCCCACTCCGGGAATTGCGCCGCCAGCAACCGCCGAACGAGGCCGACGTCCGTGCGGACCTCACCAGGACGCCGCTCCGTCACAGGGCACTCCCGAGCTGGCTGGCTGTTGCGGGCCCCTCATCTCACCGAGCCGGGCGGCGGCGCGTCCAACCGTTTAAACAGCGCGAGGCCCCGGCGACGGATCGCCGGGGCCTCGCGTACGTAGTGGTCGATGTGTGGGTCGCCTCTCGGCGAGTGGCACAACGCGGCTCCAGCCGAACGGTATTCCGCGAAGGCAATAGGTGAGGCCCGGGGACACCAGGCACACCGACCATCACATGTAACCACCACCCCACCCCCAGCATTCCCGCCCGCCAAGACATCGGCGGAGACAGGCGGCGCACATGGCGACCGGGCCGATGCACGCGGACGCGAACCTGGTCAGCTGGGGCCGGTGGTGTCGCCATGGTCGGCGTCCCAGCGGGCGCGGGCGTCGACGAGTGCGTCCTTGTGGTCGCGGGACCAGTCGGCGAGATGCTGGATAACGTCGGCGAAGGTGCGTCCCATCGAGGTGAGCCGATAGTCGGTCTGCGGTGGGATGGTCGGATAGGCGGTCCGTTCGACGAGACCGTCCCGGCAGAGCCGCTTGGTCGTCAGCGTCAGCATCCGCTGGGAGATCCCGGGGACGGCCCGCTCCAGCTCGCGGAACCGGCGCACGCCCTTCGACAGTTCCACGACGACCAGGACCGACCACCGGTCACCGAGCCGGTCGAGCACCTCCCGGATGCCGCAGTCGTCGTCGCCGCAGGGACCGAGGGCCGCGTCCGCCTGGGAACTCACATCGGTGTTCGTCACTGACATCGAAATGCCTCCTTACCGCGCCGGCGATTCGCCCGGATGCTTGGTTTCCGCCCGCATCGCTCAACGTAGGAAGTGGTTCGATGATTCTCGTGACCGGCGTCTCCGGGGCGCTCGGCGGTCTGATCCTGGACGGTCTGTCCGCGATTCACGGCCTGGAAGTGGCAGCAGGCACTCGCTCCGGTGACGGGAGAACGGCGCGCCGCATCGACTTCGACGCGCCCGCCGACCTGGCCGACGGCTTCCATGGCGTGGACGTCCTGGTCTTCGTCTCCGCCGGATACGCCGAGGACGACGTGGTCCTGGCCCGTCATGGCGCGGTGGTCGACGCGGCGGCCGCGGCGGGCGTCCGGCATGTCATCTACACGAGCCTGGCCGGCTCGGCCGACCTGACGACTCTCGCCCTCGCGCACCGCTGGACGGAGGAACGCCTGACCGCGGCCCCGTTCGACGTGACGATCCTGCGCAACGGCCTGTACGCCGAAGTGCCCGTGGGACTGGCCATGGTGGGTGCCGCCTCCGCCGCCGAGACCGGTGTCTTCGCCGCGGCGCTCGGACAGGGCCGAGTGTCCGTGGTCGCCAGGGAGGACCTGGCGGACGTGGCCGTCCGTGTCGCAGCCGAGACGCAGGAGCATCTCGCCGCGAACAGGCGCAGTCCTCACGCCGCCAGGACATATGAGCTGGAGGGCGTCACCGCTGTCGGCGGCCACGACATCGCCGAGGTGCTCACCGAAACGCTCGGCCGCCCGGTCCGCTACCGTCCGGTCGCACTCGGCGAGGCACGGAAAGAACTGGAGGGCTTCGGCCTTGAGCCCTACCAGGCCATGCACACGCTCTCGCTGTTCTCCAACATCGGCGCAGGCCGCCTGCAAGCCCGGGCCACGGACCTGAACGACCTGCTGGAGAAGGAACCTCGGCCCGTCCGGGACCTCTTCGTCAGAGCCGTCGAGGCGGGCGGGTACCAGTCCCAGTCGGTCAATGCCCGGCAGGCCCCGCGGTCAGGTTAGACAGCGCGAGGCCCCGGCGACGGATCGCCGGGGCCTCGCATACGTAGTGGCCGATGTGCGGGTCGCCTCTCGGCGAGTGGCACAACACGGCTCCAGCCAAACGGTATTCCGCGAAGGCAAAAGGTGAGGCCCGGGGACACCAGGCACACCGACCATCACATGTAACCACCACCCCCGCCCTGACATTCCCGTCCACCAAGGCGCTATCCGAGCGTGAGCATTGCCTCCGCGACCTCGGCGACCGCCGTATCGGGGATCGCGGTGGCGGCCTCCGGGAGGACGAGCAGCCGTGCCCCGGGGATCTCGCGCGCGATCGCCTCGCCGTTGCCGACGGGGAAGAACGGGTCACGGCGACCGTGGACGACGAGCGTGGGGACCCCGATGTCCGGCAGGCGCTCCCGCCACCTGGGCGTGCAGTCGAGTTTGGAGAACACCATGCCCAGCTGGTTGGCCATCTGGACCGGAGGTGCGGTACCGGGCGTGCGGTCCCAGATGCGCGCCGCGGTCGCGCGAGCGGCGGCCGGGTCGTCGCCGAAGATCTCCGCCCCGGCGGCGGCGAACTCCGCGACCGCCTCGCGGTCGGCCCAGTCGGGCATCGGACGCGCGAACAACCGGCCCATCGTCGCCTGGTCATGGTCGGGAAGGTCATCGTCCGTCGGGCCAGGGGCGACCGCGCGGGTGCCGACCAGGGTGAGCGCCGAGAACGCATCCGGACGGTCGAGCACGGCCACCTGGGCGACCATCCCGCCGACGCCGATGCCCGCGAGGTGCGCGGGTCCCCCGCCGAGCGCGTCGACGAGGGCCACCGCGTCGGCGGCGAGGTCGCGCAGCGTGTAGGCGGGCGCCTCCGGGTCCACCGTCGTCGACTCCCCGCTGTCGCGCAGGTCGTAGCGCACCGCACGGCGCCCGCCCGCAGCGAGGCGCTCGCAGAGCGCGTCGGGCCAGGAGAGCATGGTCGTCCCACCCGCGAGCAGGACGAGCGGCGCGCCGTCGTCACCGAACGACTCGATGCCCAGAGTGATCCCGTGCGCTGTGGTCAGGTGATTCATGCCAGGGCAGACCCGATCAGCCGTCCAAACTCATCGCCCACGCTGATGGGCGCGGACGTTACGACGTCGATCAGGTAGCGCGAAGCCCCGGCGACGGATCGCCAGGGCTTCGCACCACCCCGCCCCAGCGCGGTGCGAACGGGGCTGGTTTCGGCCGATCAGCCGTGCCGGGTCGGCCGATAGGTCAGCACCTGCGTGTGGCCGTCGAACGTCCGGGCCTGGAGCAGTTCGAGGTCGAAGTCGTCGGCACCGTCGAAGACCCGGTCCACGCCGGTCGCCCCGGAGATCACCGGGAAGATCGTCACCTCGATGGCGTCGACCAGACCGGCGTTCAGCAGCGTCCGGTTGAGCGCCAGGCTGCCGTGCGAGCGCAGCGGCACATTGGACTCGGCCTTGAGCCGGGCGACCACCTCGACCGGGTCGCCGGACTCGATCGTCGCGTCCGGCCAGTCGAGCGGCTCGGTCAGCCGGCTGGACAGCACCGTGACCGGGGAGTCGAACATGCGCGTGATCCACTCGTCGAACCCGCTGCGGTCGAAGCCCGGGGCGAGGAACGGCGCGTTGGAGGAGTAGGTCTTCGCTCCCAGCACCATGCGCAGCGGGTCGCGGTAGGCGGCGGCGCGGTGGGCGAGGAACTCGGGACCCTGCTTGCCCCAGTAGCCGCCCCAGTCGCCCTCGTGGTTGGCGTAGCCGTCGAGCGTGGAGAAGATGTCGAAGGTGTAGGTGGCGCTCATGATGACTCCTGCGGGACGAGGTTCGTGCCGCCCTTGCGGCGGCCTCACCCCTGCTACGAACACCACCGCCCCAACCCGACACATCTCCCAGAAGTTCTTTCAGGAACCTTCTGGACGCCATGGACGCGGATGTCGGGCTACCCCGCGCACAGACAGCGCGAGACCCGGCGACGGCTCGCCGACGCCTCGCGTACATAGCGGCCGACGTCCTTGAGGGAAGACGTTCCGCCCTTACCCAGCGTCCTTCAGCCTCGCGAGCAGCGCATCCCAGTCCCGCGCACTCAACCAAAGCCGCCCGCCCTGGGGATCTGTGGAATCCCGGACGCCCACCGTTCCTGGCAGCGCGGCCACCTCCACACACTGGTGCTCCCCATGAGTGCCGCTGTAGCTGCTCTTACGCCATTGCTCCACGGGAATCGTCGTCGTTGCTGACATCATCGAACTCCTCTGCGGCGCGCTTGATGATCTGCCGGGACTCAGTCGGCGGATACGCGAGTTCTTGCAGGTCACGGAAGGTCTGCCGATAGGGCTCGACCTCCTCTTCGTCCTCGATGCAGATGCTGCGGGTACGGCTGTCGATCAGCACGACGGTGAAGTCGCCCATCTCAACATCGAGCATGGTGAACGCCCCGTCCAGCCCCGGATGTTTGACGGTTCCCGTCGGGAAGACCTGCACGTTGATGTTGTCGCAATCCATGGCGTCCACCACGTGCATGAGCTGAGCCCGCATCACAGCGCGGCCTCCCAATCGCTGCCGGAGCGCGGTGTCCCCGAGGACCACATCGAGCTTGAGCGGATTCTGCCGGGTGAGCGCGTCCTTACGAGCCATCCGGTATTCCACCGCCTGGTCGATGTCGACCCCGGGTAGGGGTGAAACCGACTGCATGACGGCGCGGGTGTAGTCGGCGGTCTGCAGCAGACCCGGAACGAGCAGCGGTTCGTACGCTCGGACCGCTCGGGAGTCCTGTTCGAGACGGATGAACTCGTTCGCCCGGCTCGCCGCCCCGACCGCCGCGTGCCGTTTGACCCAGTCGCGTGAGCGGCCCGCCGAGGCGAGACCGATCATCGATGTCCACAGGTCGTCGCTTTCGCTGACGCCGTACATCATCAGGATGTAGGTGACCTCGTGCGCGCGGGTGATGACCTGGGCGTTCTCCATCCGGTTGAGGGCCGACTTCGAGATCATGAGGAGCGCGGCGGCCTGGTCGAGCGTGAGGTCGCGTTCCTCGCGGAGTTTCCTGAGCTGGACACCGAGCCGCTTGATGCGGACGGTGGGTGGTCGTTTCGCCATATCACCAAGTGTGCTCATCTGGCCACGCTCTGTCTCGACTTCCTCAAGATGGGGATATCCCGCTTTCTTCGTTTCCCGAAGTCGCCGATTCCCTCTCTTGGCCGAGCCGATTGCGCCCTCTGACCTGCCGATTCATCCTGGCGACTACGTCACGCAGAGGAGTGGGGCAATGACGACAAGTAGTGGATGTTCGGGGGGATTTCTCGGTCCTCGGGGGCTGATCGGGTGGGTTGTCGGGGGTGTGGGGGCATGAGGTTGCTGGGGACGGTTCGGCTTCCCGGGGTGGCGGCTTCGGCTCCTCGGGCGCGGAGGTTCGTGCGGGAGCTTCTGCCGCAGGTCGATGGTGAGGCCATGGCCGACATCGCGCTCTGCGTGGACGAGTTGGTCGCGAACGCCTGCGAGCACACGGCGTCCGGGACGGGCGGGCAGGTCACGGTCGTCGTGAGCGCGACGCGGGACGTCCTGCGGATCACGGTTCTCGATCAAGGCGGCACGCTGGGCAAACCGTGCGTGCGGACCGATCTCTGTGCGGAGGACGGGCGCGGGCTGCTGCTCGTCGAGGCGTTGTCCACAGCCTGGGGATGTCATCCGGCGCTCAACGGCACGGCAGTGTGGGCGGAGTTCCGCATGGTCCCGCCCCTGAGCGGGGACGCGGAGATCGACGGCGGCCGGGGGCCGTGGCGGAGGGGATGACCAGGTCGTGGCCGCGGTGGAGTGTCGGAGGGGCACGGCATGCTGGCCGGACGAGCGTTCGAAGGAGTGCCATGCGAAAGATCGTCTACTCGATGTCGGTGTCGCTGGACGGGTTCTTCGAGGGGCCGGAGCGCGACATCGGCTGGCACAGGGTCGACGAGGAGCTGCACGGGCACATGAACCGGCAGTTCGCGCCGATGAGCGCGTTCCTAGAGGGGCGCGTCACCTGGGAGCTCATGGCGGACTACTGGCCGACCGCCGACACCGATCCGGAGAGCACCGAGACGGAGCGGGAGTTCTCCCGGATCTGGTGCGACATGCCGAAGATCGTGTACTCGCGGACGCTGGACCGGGCCGGGTGGAACACGACCATCGCGCGGGACGTCGTGGTGGACGAGGTGAAGGCGCTCAAGGCGCAGCCCGGTGGCGACATGGTGGTCGGTGGTGCCGACCTCGCCGCGACGTTCATCCGGCACGGCCTGGTCGACGAGTACTGGATCTACGTCCATCCGGTGGCGATCGGGCAGGGCAGGACGCCGTTCCCACCGGACGCGCAGATCCCGATGCGGCTCGTCGATACGCGGACCTTCGGAAACGGCGTCGTGCGCCTCCAGTACGAGAACGCGACCGGTGACGGGGACGCGGCATCCTAGGCCTTGTCTAGGTCATTCGGGGGGATCACGCGGCGTGGATCGGGGCCGGGTGAAGGGGTGGGTCAGCACAGGCCGCCGTCGACGGTGATGCTCTGGGAGCACGCTGTTGACGGTGAGGCGGCGGGCGCCGAGTTCACGGGCGGCGCCGCGGACGAGGTGTTCACCGGCGGCCTTGCTCGCCGCGTAGAGGGCTTCTCCCTGCGGATCGACGCGGGTGGCCGCGGAGGAGATGAAGACGATCTGGCCGCCGTCGCGCATCGCGCGCCCGGCTTCGCGGAGCGCGACGAACGTGGCGCGGGCGTTCAGCGAGAAGGTGTGCAGATAGTCACGGTCGGTGGCCGCGGTCAGCGGACCGCGCACGAACCCGGCGACGCTGTGCACCAGCACGTCCAGGCGACCGTAGTGCCGCTCGGCCGCGTCGAACAGTGTGCGGATTCCCTTCGGGTCGGCGACGTCCGCAGCGCCTGGTCCGGATCTCGCGGAGGCACTGCTCGAACTGTGCTGCGTGGTCGCGGGGGTCAGGGCCACCACCGGCCGCGAGCTCGGGCTCACTCCTCAGCAGGCGGCCGGACCTCCACGATCGCCGGGTCTGCCAGGTCGTCCTCACCGGTCAGGGCAGGGATCTGACCGGGACGGTAGAGTTCGCGCTCCGCCCGGTTCGCTGCGAGTCCGGACGGAGGGCCGTTGGAGGGCTGCCGATTCTCTGGAGGTCTTCGTGCCGACGCTTGTTCTGTCGCCTCGTTACACGTCCGACTCGAAGGTGTTGCGGAGTGCGGCGGGGCTTGCCGGGTGGCGGACGGAGCGGCTGAGCGGGTGGCGGGCGCCCGAGCGGCTGCGGGGCGAGGATGTGGCGCTGTACGGCGAGCCGACGTTCGTCGAGGTGATCGCGGCGCAGCTGGGTGTTGCGCTGCTGGACGTCCCGCAGGGGTGGCTGCCGGGGTTGCCGGAGCGGCACCGGCGGCGGTCGATTGACATGTCGACATTGGGGGACGTCCGCTCGTCGCTGGCGCGGCCGGTGTTCGTCAAGCCGGCGGACGGGCGCAAGGCGTTCGAGGGCAGGGTCTACGGCGCTCCCGGTGAACTCCCAGGGCCGGACGTGCTGGGCGATGATCTCGACGTGTTCGTCTGCGAGCCGGTGACCTGGGACGTCGAGTTCCGCTGCCACGTCCTGGACGGCGTGGTCGTGGCGATGTCGCCCTACCTGCGGGACGGTGAGCTCGCGCTGACGGACGAGGGGGTCTGGGCCACCGCGGACGGCGAGGCGGAGGCGGCCCGGGAGTACGCCGAAACGCTGATCGCGGAGGTCGAGGTGCCGCCCGCGATCGTGCTGGACGTCGGGTTCGTCCGGGGTCGCGGGTGGGCGGTCGTGGAGGCCAACGCGGCGTGGGGCGCGGGGCTGTACGGGTGCGATCCGCGTGCCGTCCTGGACGTGCTGGCGCGGGGGTGCGTCCGGCGGATCTCGGACGAGGATCGTCCGTGGGTGGTCGAGAAAGCCGAGGTCGATCGGGCTTTCGGTTAGCCGGTCGGTAGTCCGGGTGCGTGAATTCGCGCGCTCGGGCTTGACCTCAAGTTTTGTTGAGGTCTCAGAGTGTCCAGTGCGGGGTCGGCAGACCGGCAGGCGCCCCGTACGGCCCGGCGTTCGCGTCGGAGCCGGTGAGCCGCACGGACACTGAGGAGAACGGCATGAGCGACAACCCGCTCCGTCTTGCGATCATCGTCGCCAGCACCCGGGAGGGTCGGTTCGGTCCGACCGTCGCGACGTGGTTCGCCGGCGAGGCCGCGAAGCACGCGGACCTGGCCGTCCACGTGATCGACGTGGCCGACACGCCGCCGCCGAGCGCGCTCGGCGCCGCGCTGCCTCCCGAGGAGGGCGCGCGGTTCCAGGAGGTGACCGAGAAGCTCCAGGCGGCGGACGCGTACACCGTGGTGACCTGCGAGTACAACCACAGCTTCCCCGGCACGTTGAAGAACCTGATCGACACGCATTTCTTCGAGTGGCGCGCCAAGCCGGTCGCGTTCGTGTCGTACGGCGGGCTCGCGGGCGGGCTGCGCGCGGTCGAGCACCTGCGGGGGGTCTTCGCGGAGCTGCACGCGGTGACGGTCCGCGACACGGTCAGCTTCCACAGCCCGTGGAACTGGTTCGGCGACGACGGGCGGCCGAGCGACGCCGAGGGCGCCGCGACCGCCGCCAAGGGGATGCTCGACCAGCTCGTGTGGTGGGGGTACGCCCTGCGCGAGGCCAGGTCCGTCCGTCCGTACGAGGCGTGACGGCGATGGCTGCGACGAGAACGGCGTCGCGGACGGGTTCGGCGTCCGCGACGGGTTCGAGGCCCATGCTCATCGCCCTCGTGCTGGTGCTCGGGTCGGTGATGATCACGCTGGACACGACGGTCGTGAACGTGGCGCTCAACCGGCTGTCCCAGGACTTCGACGCGCCGCTCGGCACGATCCAGTGGGTGGCGACGGGCTACTCGCTCGCGCTCGGGGCGGTCATCCCGAGCACCGCGTGGGCGGTCGGGCGGTTCGGCGCCCGGCGGCTCTACCTCGGCGCGATCGTCGCGTTCGCGGCGGGGTCGCTGCTCGCCGGGCTGGCGTGGAACATCGGGTCGCTGATCGCGTTCCGCGTCCTCCAGGGGTTCGGCGGCGGCATGGTGATGCCGGTCGGGATGACGATCCTGCTGCGCGCGGCGGGTCCGGAGCGGCTCGGCCGGTTCATGAGCACGCTCGGGCTGGCGATCCTGGTCGGGCCGCTGGCCGGTCCGGTGCTGGGCGGCTGGCTGATCGACGAGGTGTCCTGGCGGTGGATGTTCTTCATCAACCTGCCGATCGGGGCGGCGGTGGTGGTGCTCGCCGCGCGGATGTTCCCGCGGGACGTCCCGGAGGAGCGCCGCCCGCTGGACGTGCCGGGGCTGCTGATGCTGTCCCCGGGGCTCGCGGCCCTGATCTACGGCGTGACCAGGGGCGGCGACCAGGGCGACTTCGGTTCGCCGGGGGTGCTGGCCGCGCTGGCGGCGGGCGCGGTGCTGATCGTCGCGTTCGTGGTGCGGGCGCTGACGGCCCGGCATCCGCTGATCGACCTCGGCCTGTTCCGCGACCGGACGTACGCGGCGGCCGCCGGGACGCTGACGCTGTTCACGCTCGGGTACTTCGGGTCGATGCTGCTCCTGCCGCTCTACTTCCAGGTGGTGCGGGGCGAGAGCGCGACGATGGCGGGGCTGCTCGGCATCCCGTTCGCGTTCGGCTCCGGCACGGCGGCGCAGTTCGCGGGACGGCTGGTGGACCGGGTGCCGCCCGGGCGGCTGGTCCCGGTGTCGGTCGCGACGTCCCTCACCGGGTTCGTGCTGCTCACCGTGCAACTCGACGCGGACGCGCCGTACTGGGGGCTGTGCGGGGCGATGCTGCTGATGGGCGCCGGCGGCGGCGCGACGGGGATTCCGGCGATGACGGCGGCGACGCGCGGCATGTCGCACGGCCAGGTGCCCGCGGCGAGCACGACGGTCAACATGATCAACACGACGGCGATGGCGATCGGGATGGCGCTGGCGTCGGTGATCCTGTCGGCGCTGATGAGCGATCTCGTCCCGGCCGGCGGCGACGGCGGCGCGCTTCAGGCGCTGCACAGGCTGACCCCCGAGGCGCATGCGGCGATCGCGCAGCCGCTCGCTGACGCCTTCCAGCAGACGTACCTGTTCACGCTGGCGATGCTGACGCTGTCCCTCGTGCCCGCGTTGCTCCTGCCGCGCCGGGTCAAGGAGCCGCACGATTGACCGTCCCGGATTAGGAACCCCCGGATCGGATGGCCGATCCGGGGGTCGGGCCGTGAGGGCCCGGGACGCCGGCTGATCCTGCCGCCGCTGCGGGGCCTCGCGGGTCCGTGAGGCGCGCCGTCAGGCGGCGGGCGGGATGGTGTGGTTCAGCCGGAACAGGCCGGACGGGTCGTGGACGGCCTTCAGCTCGGCGAGCCTCCGGTAGGCGGCGGGATCGTACGAGGCGCGCACCCGTTCGGGCGTCGCGTCGGCGCCGAACAGGAAGTTGAGGATCCGGCCCGTCTCCCGCTCGGCGAGGAGATCGCCGAACCGGTCGTGCAGCGCGCGCACGGGCTCGTCCTGGACGTCCGGGCCGAGCTTGGACAGCAGGCCGACCAGGTGGCCGGGGCGGCGGCGGACGGCGCTCGGGACGGCGGGCGCCTCGGCCATCGCCCCGCCGAGCTGCCGGATCTCGACGATGGCGCGGTCCGGCGCGCCCGGCCCGGCGAGGTCGAGCAGGCCCGTGACCGTGTCGGTGTCGAGCTCGTCCAGCGTCACGTTCGTCGCCCGGTACGCCATGGGGATCGGCGGCTCGTTGTGGATCGTCGCGGACTCGGTGTACGGCATGTCCGCGACGGTGTCGATCAGCCGCGGTCCGACCGCGCGGAGCGGAGCGATCAGCCGTTCGCCCTCGGCCGCGTCCCCGAGATGGGCAATCCGGACATGGGCGACGTGGCGCCCGCGCAGCGGTTCCGGGAACGCCGGGACGTCGGGGACCGGCATCAGCGCGATCGACGAGGTCATCGTGTCGGGCACGGTCGTCGTCCACGTCCGCCACGCCTCCAGCGCCGCCGGGACGAGGTCGGCGTCGAAGTACAGGCCGCCTCCGTACAGGCGCGTGACCGGCAGCAGCCCGATCTCCAGGCTCGTCACGACACCGAAGTTGGCACGGCCGCCGAGCAGCGCCCAGAACAGGTCGGGATCGCCGTCCGGCGTGACGTGCCGCAGCCGGGCGTCGGCGGTCACGACGTCGATGGACCGGACGTGGTCGGCGGCGTACCCGTACCGCCGCGACATCAGGCCGACGCCGCCGCCGAGGGTGTACGACACCGCGCCCACCCCCGGCGACGAGCCGCTCAGCGGCGCCAGCCCGTGGGACGCGGCCTCCGGGACGACCTGCGCCCAGCGCACGCCCGCCTCGATCCGCGCGCTCCGGGCCGCGGCGTCCACGCGGAGGCCCGCCATCCGGCGCGTGCTGATCAGCAGCCCGCCGTCGGCGGCGAGCGGGAGCCCGTGCCCGGTGTTCTGCACGGCGACCGGCAGCCCGTGCCCCGCCGCGTACTCGACCGCCGCCCGCACGTCCTCGGCGCCGATCGCCCCGACGATCACGCTCGGACGGTGCGGATCGGCGGTCTGGAAGCCCGTCCGCTCTTCGTCGTAGCCCTCGTCGCCCGGCTCGAAGACGGGCCCCTCGACCTTGGCGCCCAGTGCCTTGTGCGTGCTCATCACTGCCCCCAGTGATCGGTGTCCTTTCCTTCCCCGACCATCCTGGTGAGGACGTTCCCATAAGTCCAAGAGATAGATCTTCTTAAGATGAGCAGGGTTGGTTATGGCGCAGCCCGTGCCGGGACCTGCCGCCCGGCACGGGCTGCGCGGGCCGGTCAGAGTTCCTTGAGGTAGCCCGAGTCGACGGCGAACTCCGCGCCCGTCGTGCTCGCCGAACGCGGCGAGGCGAGCAGCGCGACGACGTCCGCGACCTCCTGCGGCTCGGCCAGCCGGCCGGTGGTGAGGCCCATCATCTCCGGCGCGACGCTGTCCATCACGGCGTCCCGGTCGGCGCCGGTGGCTCCGGCGAGGACGTCGGCCGCGCCACCCTCCTCCGTCCACCACGCCGTGCGGACCGGGCCTGGCGACACCGTGTTCACCCGGACGCCCTGCGGCCCGTACTCCTCCGACAGGCCCAACGTGAGGTTGTTCAGCGCCGCCTTCGCCGCGTTGTAGTCGAAGTTCATCGGTCCCGGGCGGCGCGCGTTCCCCGAGGAGACGTTGACGATCGACGCCGCGTCGCTCTCCAGCAGGTGCGGGATCGCCGCCCGGACCGCGCGCACCACCGCGAACAGGTTGAACTCGAACATCGCGCGCCAGTCGTCGTCCGACGGCGTCAGGAAGCCGAACCGCGGCAGGGTCGCGCCCGGCGGCGGGCCGCCCGCGTTGTTGACCAGGACGTCCAGGCGGCCGAACGCCTCCACCGCGCGCTCCACCGCCTGCGCCGGCGCGTCCGGGTCCATGAGGTCCGCCGCCACGTGCAGCAGGTCCGGGCCGGCGAGCGCGTCCAACTCCGCGGTCGGCTTGCGGGAGACGGCGACCACGCGGGCCCCCTCGTCCAGCAGCGTCCTGACGACGGCCAGCCCGATTCCCTTCGAGGCGCCGGTGACGACCGCGGCCTTGCCGGTGAGCTTCAGGTCCACGAGGTTCCCTTCCTCCGAGCGCGCCGTCTCTCGGCGCGCCGCACCCCCTGAACCCCGCCCGTCCCGCAGCGGTTGCGGTCACTCGTCCGGATCGTCCAAGCGGCTGAGGACGGTGTTGTGGACCTGCTGGAAGATCACCGAGGTGCGGAAGCCCGCGATCTCCTTGCGCTTGCTGAGGCCGTCCACCAGGAAGGCGTGCAGGTGGTCGAGGTCCTGGACGCCGACGTGCAGCACCAGGTCGTCGCCACCCGCGACGACGAAGATGCTGATCACCTCGGCCATCCGGGAGACGTCCTCCTTCGTCCGGTTGATCACCGTCCGGCTGAGCGGCCGGACCTGGAGCGACACGAGGGCCTGCACGCCGCGGTTCAGCGCCGGCAGGCTGATGTCGGCGTGGTAGCCGCGGATGACGCCGCGCCGGGTCAGCGCCTTCACCCGTTCGAGGCAGGTGGACGGCGCGATGCCGAGCGTCCGGGCCAGTTCGCGGTTCGACTGCCGGGCATCCGTCTGGAGAAGCCGCACGATCTCCGAATCAAGTTCGTCCATGCCCGGATTATCGCGCCGATTCCGAACGTCCGTTCAGATAGCCGTCATGCCCGGCGGCCATATGGCTACTTTCGGGACGTCGCATCGGTCGTATGGACGTGGGGGCGCCATGGGAAGCGGGAGCGGTCACCGGCTGGGGCTCGGGCAGGGCACGGCGCTCCTCGTCGGCGCGGTCCTCGGCCCCGGCGTCCTGGCCCTGCCGCACCTGGCCGCGGCGGCCGCCGGACCAGCGTCGATCATCGCGTGGGCGGCGCTGCTGGCCCTCAGCGCGCCGATCGCCCTCACCTTCGCGGCGCTCGGCGCGGACCGTCCGGACGCGGGCGGCGTCGCGACGTTCGCGGCCCGCGCCTTCGGGCCGCGCCTCGCGACCGCCGCGGGCCTCTGCTTCTTCGCGGCCGTCCCGGTCGGCGTGCTGGCGGGCGCGCTCATCGGCGGCGACTACGTCGCCTCGGCCGCCGGGCTCGGACGCTTTGGAACCGTCGGCGTCGCCCTCGCGCTGCTGCTCGCCGCGTTCGCCGCCAACCACGGCGGCCTGCGCACGTCCGGGCGGATCCAGCTCGTCCTGGTCGCGCTGCTCGCGGCGCTGCTCGTCGCCGCGGTCCTCGCCGCCGGACCGCACATCCGGACGGCCGCGTTCACCCCGTTCGCCCCGCACGGGCCGCTCGGCGTCGTCCACGCGGCCGGGGTGCTGGCCTTCGCGTTCGCCGGCTGGGAGGCGGCGAGCCACCTGTCGGCCGACTTCGCCGACCCGCGCCGCCTCCTGCCCCGCGCCACCGCGCTCACCCTCGCCGTCGTCGCGGTCCTCTACCTGTCCCTCGCGGTCGCGGTGACGGGCGTCCTCGGCGAGCGCGCGGCGTCCTCGCCCGTCCCGCTCGCGCTGCTGCTGGAGGACGGCATCGGCGCGGACGCGGCGCGGCCCCTCACCGCCGGGGCGGCGCTCGTCCTCAGCTTCGTCGCCATGAACACCTACGTCGCGGGCGGTGCCCGGCTCGGCGCCGCGCTCGCCCGCGACGGCGCCTTCCCCGCGCCCCTCGCCCGCGGGTCGGCGGCCGGTGAGGTGCCGCGCCGGAGCCTCGCGCTGCTCGCGGTCCTGACCGCCGTCCTGTCCGCCGCCGTCCTGTGGGGCGGGCTCGGGCTGGACCCCCTCATGCGCGTCACCGCCGCATGCCTTGCCACCGTCACCGTGATCGGGATGGCGTCGGCCACCCGCCTCCTACCCGGACGCCGCCGCGCCCTCGCGTACGCCGCGACGTTCTTCGCCGGCGCGGTGACGCTGTCGTGCGGCCTGTACCTGGCCGTACCGGGGGCCTTGGCCGCGTCCGCCCTGCTGCTGCGACCGCGCCGGCGTCCGTCCGCGCCCTGCGAGCCCGTGCCTCCGCTGGTGGTCGCGGATCCGACTCCTTGCGACGCTCTCGGCGATGGCGCGGCGCTAAGGTGATCAGCCGGGGAAAGGCTTCCGAGGGCGCGCGTCGTCCGTCCTTCTGAAGCAAGGATTTGCGCGGCTCGACAATTTCTTGCGTTGCTTTCTTCAGCGGGCTTGTCGCTCACGGCAGCGCTGGTCACCTGCACGGACGGTCGGAGCTTCCGGCGCCTGTAGCCGTTTGCGCCTGATGGCGGCCATTTGCAGGGTTGGCACGTACCAATATCGAGAAATTGCGTATGTCGATGCATGTATTGCATTGCCATGTTCGCCTTTATATGTTCCTCGCAATCGAGCGCTCCCTACGGCTCGACCGCGGCACCATGCGCCGGCTTCCGCCGCTCCTCCCAGGCAGGTGTCCACCCCCCGCACTCACCACAAGGGAGCAGAACCAGCGATGAGACAGAAGTACCTGCGCGTCCTGCTGGTCATGGCGCTGGTCGCGACCGGGCTGCTCGGCCCGGTGGCGTCCCCGGCGGTCGCGGCCGAGACGAACCTCGCGCTCGGCAAGACGGCATCCGCCAGCAACGCGAACGGCGAGTACACCGCCGCCAACGTCAACGACGGCAACCAGGCCACGTACTGGGAGAGCGTCAACAACGCCTTCCCGCAATGGGTCCAGATCGACCTGGGCGCCTCCGTGGACACCAACAAGGTCGTCCTGAAGCTGCCGACCGCGAACTGGAGCGCCCGCACGCAGACCCTGTCGGTGCAGGGCAGCACCAACGGGACGTCCTTCACCGACCTGGTGAGCTCTGCCGGGCGCGTCTTCGACCCCGCCTCCGGCAACACCGTCACGCTGACCTACGGCACCAGGCTCACCCGCTACCTGCGCGTCCAGATCAGCGCCAACACCGGCTGGCCCGCCGCACAGCTGTCGGAGCTGGAGATCTACGGGCCGAGCACCGGCGACCAGACGCCGCCGACCGCTCCGTCCGGTCTCGCGTTCACCGAGCCGTCCCCCGGGCAGATCCGGCTGACCTGGAACGCGTCCTCGGACGCGGTGGGCGTGACCGGCTACGACGTCTACGCCAACGACGCGCTGCGCGGCAGCGTTGCCGGGAACGTCCTCACCTACACGGACACGCAATCGGCTTCGGCGACCGTGTCGTACTACGTCCGCGCCAAGGACGCGGCGGGCAACGTGTCCGCCGGCAGCAACGTCGTGACGCGGCAGGGGCAGGGCGGGGGGACCAACCTCGCCGCGGGCAAGCCGATCACCGCGTCGTCGCACGTGTTCTCGTTCGTCGAGGCGAACGCCAACGACGGCAGCACCGCGACGTACTGGGAGTCGGACTCGGGCGCCTACCCGGCGACGCTGACCGTGAGCCTCGGCGGGAAGGCCGACGTCTCGTCCGTCGTGGTCAAGCTGAACCCGGACGCGGCCTGGGCGACCCGCACGCAGACCTTCGAGGTGCAGGGCCGCGGCAGCCCGACCGCGTCGTTCACGACGATCAAGCCGTCCGCCGCGTACACGTTCGACCCGGCCACCGGGAACGCGGTCACGATCCCGGTGACCGCGACCACCGCGGAGGTCCGGCTGAGGTTCACCGCGAACTCCGGGGCGCCCGGCGCGCAGGTCGCCGAGCTCCAGGTCATCGGCACTCCCGCGCCGACCCCGGACCTGACCGTCACGGACGTCTCCTGGGCTCCCGCGTCCCCGATCGAGACGGACGCGATCACGCTGCGGGCGACGGTCCGCAACGCCGGGACGGGCGCCGCCGACGCGAGCGGCCTCGACTTCCTGATCGGCGGGCAGAAGGCGGCGTCCGCGCAGGTCGGAGCGCTGGCGGCGGGCGCGTCGACGACCGTGTCGGCGTCCATCGGCACGAAGGACGCCGGGTCCTACACGGTCGGCGCCACGGCGGACGCGGGCGACGACAACATCGAGCTCAACGAGACCAACAACACGCTCACGGCCGCGTCCAAGCTCACGGTCGGGCCCGTTCCCAGCTCGGACCTCGTGGCGCAGGCCGTCACCTGGAGTCCCGGCAACCCGCAGAACGGCGACGCGGTCACCTTCTCGGTGACGCTGCGGAACGACGGGACCCTGGCGTCCGCGAGCGGCTCGCACGGCATCACGCTGACCGTCCTGGACGGTGACGGGAACGCGGTGAAGACGCTGAGCGGCTCCTACAGCGGCGCGCTCGCACCGGGTGCGACCACCGCCCCGATCGCGCTCGGGACGTGGACGGCGGCCAACGGCCGGTACTCGGTCCGGACGGTCATCGCCGACGACGCCAACGAGGTGCCCGTCAAGCGCGGCAACAACACCGCCACGCAGGCGCTGTTCGTCGGCCGCGGCGCGAACCTGCCGTTCGACATGTACGAGGCGGAGGACGGCGTGCTCGCCGGCGGCGCGTCCGTCGTCGGCCCCAACCGGACGGTCGGGGACCTGGCGGGCGAGGCGTCCGGGCGCCGCGCGGTCCGGCTGACCGCGACGGGCAGCAGCGTCGAGTTCACCACCAGGGCCGACACGAACACCCTCGTCACCCGGTACTCCATCCCGGACGCGGCGGGCGGCGGCGGCATCTCCTCGACGCTCAACGTCTACGTGAACGGGACCTTCCTCAAGACGATCGACCTCACGTCCAGGTACACGTGGGTGTACGGCGACGAGGCGAGCCCGAACAACTCGCCCGGATCCGGACCGGCCCGGCACATCTACGACGAGGCCAACCTGATGCTCGGCACGACCGTGCCGAAGGGCAGCAAGATCAAGCTCCAGAAGGACGCGGCCAACACCAGCACGTACGCGATCGACTTCGTCAACACCGAGCTGGCGGCCGCGGCGCCGAACCCCGATCCGGCGAAGTACGCGGTGCCCGCCGGGTTCACCCACCAGAACGTCCAGGACGCCCTGGACAAGGTCCGCCAGGACTCCTCCCTGACCGGCGTCTACCTGCCGCCGGGCGACTACGAGACCGCGCAGAAGTTCCAGGTCTACGGCAAGGCCGTCAAGGTCGTCGGAGCGGGCCCATGGTTCACCCGCTTCCGCACCCCCGCGAATCAGGAGAACACCGACGCGGGCTTCCGGACGGAGGCGTCCGCGAACGGCTCCACGTTCTCCGGATTCGGCTTCTTCGGCAACTACACCTCGCGCATCGACGGCCCCGGCAAGGTCTTCGACTTCACCGGCGTCAAGGACATGACCATCGACAACGTCTGGGCCGAGCACGTCGTCTGCCTGTTCTGGGGCACCAACGTCGACACGTCCACGATTAAGAACGCGCGGATCCGCGACACCTGGGCGGACGGCCTCAACTTCACCAACGGCAGCAGCGGGAACCTCGTCAGCAACGTCGAGACCCGGACCACGGGCGACGACAGCTTCGCGCTGTTCCCCGCCACCGACAACGTCAACGAGCAGGAGACCGGCAACGTCTTCGAGAACCTGACCTCGCTGCTGACGTGGCGCGCGGCGGGGCTCGCCGTGTACGGAGGCGGCGGCAACACCTTCCGCAACATCCACATCGCCGACACGCTCGTCTACTCGGGGATCACGATCGCGACGCTGCGGTTCGGGTCCATCCCGGCCCTCGGCTTCGAGTCGTCCCCGCAGACGCGGTTCGAGAACATCTCGCTCGTGCGGGCCGGCGGCCACTTCTGGGGACAGCAGACGTTCCCGGCGCTGTGGCTGTTCTCCGGCGAGTACCCGTTCCGCGGCATCCGGATCTCCGGCCTCGACATCGTCGATCCGACCTACTCGGGGATCATGTTCCAGACGAAGTACAACGGCGGCCCGCTCAACCCGATCACGGACACGGCCTTCACCGGCGTCAGCATCTCCGGCGCGCGCAAGAGCGGTGACGCGTTCGACGCCAAGTCCGGCTTCGGCATCTGGGCCAACGAGATGCCCGAGCCCGGGCAGGGACCGGCGGTCGGCTCGGCGAGCTTCACCGGCCTGCGATTCAGCGGCAACTACCAGGACATCCGGAACACCACCACCACGTTCACGATCACCCAGAACCCCTGATCCGGGGCGCGGGACCGCGGGTGTTGGGAGGCACCCGCGGTCTCCGCGTTCCGGGACGGGCTCCATGCCTCGCCGCGGCGGCCGGGCCACGGCCTCAGCAGCCGACCGTCTCGGGCGCCCTGACATGCTCGGGCACACCGGGCTGGCCGGAGGCGACGGGCGTCGCGGACGCGCCGGAGGCGACGGGCGTCGCGGAGGCATCGGGCGGCACGGGCGCGGCGGGCTGACCTGATGTGGCGCGGAGGGTGGGGTAGTCGGTGTAGCCGGTCTCCCCGCCGCCGTACCAGTACTCGTCGCGCATCGGGTTGAGCGGGGCGTCCCGGCGCAGCCGCTCGACGAGGTCGGGGTTGGCGAGGAACGCCCGGCCGAGCGAGACGAGATCGGCCCCCGCGTCCAGCAGCCGCTCGGCCTCGCGCCGCCCGCCGTCCACCGGGAAGGGCGCCGGCCACGGCAGCGCCGGGTTGGCGATCAGCGTGCCGCGCCAGCCGCCGCGCAACGCGTGGAAGAGGGGCGTGCCGGGGTCGGCCCACACGACGTGCAGGTAGGCGAGGCCGAGGTCATCGAGCTCGCCGAGCAGCGCCGGGTAGATGGCGGCGGTGTCGCCCTCGTCGATGCCGTGGCCGGTGAAGCCCGGGGCGACGCGCAGCCCGACCCGCTCGGGCCCGATCGCGTCGGCGACCGCCCGGACGACCTCGACGGCGAACCGGACGCGCGCGGAGACGGAGCCGCCGTAGGCGTCGGTGCGGTGGTTGGTGCCGCGGGCGAGGAACTGGTGGATGAGGTAGCCGTTGGCGCCGTGCACCTCGACGCCGTCGAAACCGGCGTCCACGGCGTTGCGCGCGGCGGCGGCGAAGTCCGCCACGGTGGACCGGATCTCGTCGAGGGTCATCTCGCGCGGGACGACGCCCGGCTGGGACCCGCCCGGAGTGTGGATCGTGTCCGGGAACCGCACGGCGGACGGCGCGACGGGGTGCAGGCCGCTGTTGTCGGGATGGCCGATCCGGCCGCCGTGCTGGACCTGCAGGAACATCCGGCCGCCTTCCGCGCGGACGGCGTCCGTGACCCGCCGCCATCCCGCCACGTGCCCGGCGCTGTAGATCGCGGGAATGCCGGGATAGGTCCGCCCGACGGCGTTCGGCGTCGTGGCCTCCGCGATGATCAGCCCGGCGGAGGCGCGCTGCGCGTAGTAGTCCGCCATGATCGGCCGCGGGGTGCCGTCGGCGGCGGCGCGGTTGCGGGTCAGCGGCGCCATCACCAGCCGGTTGGGCAGGTGGAGGCGGCCGACGTGGGCGGGCTCGAACAACCGAGACCCGGTGGCGGCCCCGCTCGCACCGGACGTGCCCGTGCCGGACGTGCCCGTGCCGGACGTACTTGTGCCGGACGTACTTGTGCTCGACATGGTCGTGTCTTCCCTTCTCGTGTCAGGAGGCCGCCGTCCGCGGTCGCGTTGACGTGACCGACTGTGCCGGGGAGCGCTTCGGGGCGGCTGAGGGTCCGCTGACGGCCGCTGATCAGCGCTGTGTACGGTGCTCGCATGCGGTTCGGAGTGCTGGGCCCGCTGCTGGTGCGGGACGCCGGAGGCACGCCGATCGCGGTGCCGGAGGCCAAGGTCCGGGCGCTGCTCGCCGACCTGCTCGTCCACGAGGGACGGCCGGTGTCCGCCGACCGGCTCATCGAGGACCTGTGGGGGGACGCGCCGCCGGGCCGTCCCGCCAACGCGCTCCAGGCCAAGGTGTCGCAGCTCCGCCGGGCCATCGGGCGCGAGCGCGTGACGTTCCAGGCGTCCGGCTACCGGCTGGTCCTCGACCCGGCGTCCGACGAGGTGGACGCGGACCGTTTCGCCGCCCTCGCCGCCGAGGCCCGCTCCGCCGCGGACCCGCGGACGCGCGCCGCGCTGCTCACCGAGGCGCTGGAGCTGTGGCGCGGGCCCGCCTACGCCGACGTCGCGGACGAGGAGTTCGCGCGCGCCGCGGCGCAGCGGCTGACCGAGCAGCGGCTGAGCGTCCTGGAGGAGCAGGCGGAGGCGCGCCTGGACGCCGGTGACCGCACCCTCCTCGCGGGCGACCTCGCCGACCTGGTGGCCCGCCATCCGCTCCGCGAACGGCTGCGCGCCGTCCAGCTCCGCGCCCTCTACCTGGCCGGTCGCCAGAGCGAGGCGCTCGCCTCGTACGCGGATCTGCGCGAACGCCTGGCCGACGAACTGGGCGTCGATCCGAGCCCCGAACTGGCCGCGCTCCACCAGGCGATCCTGCGCCAGGACGCGTCACTCGGCGCTCCCGCCTCCCCCTCGGTGTCCGGCGCCCCGGCGGGGTTCCGATCGAATCTGCCCGCCCAGCTCACAGAGCTCATCGGCCGTGATGAGGCGATGGCGGACGTCGATCGGCTCCTGCGGACCGCACGCCTGGTCACGCTGACGGGGCCGGGCGGCGTGGGCAAGACCCGGCTCGCGGTGGAGTGCGCGTCGCGTCTCGACCCCGCGACCGCGCCGGACGGCGTGTGGCTGGTCGAACTCGGCTCGGAGCGGGGCGGCGCCGCCGACCTCGCGCAGGTGGTCGCGGACGTGCTCGGCCTCCGCGACGACACGCCGCCCGGCCTGCCCGGCCTGGGCGCGTCCGGTGTCGCCGAGCGGCTCGCCACCGTGCTGCGGGACCGCCGGGGGCTGCTCGTCCTGGACAACTGCGAGCACCTCGTCGAACCGGCCGCCGAACTCGCCGGGCTGCTGCTGCGCACCGCGCCCGGGCTGCGCGTCCTGGCGACGAGCCGCGAGCCGCTCGGCATCGCGGGCGAGACGGTCGTCCCGGTCGAACCGCTCGCGCCGTCCGACGCGATGGACCTGTTCGCGGAGCGCGCCGCGGCGGCCGGTCTCGCGCTGGACGGGACGGCCCGCGAGGCCGCCGCCGAGATCGTCCGGCGGCTCGACGGCATCCCGCTCGCGCTCGAACTGGCGGCGACGCGGGTCCGCGGCCTGGGCGTGCACGAGCTGGCGGCCCGGCTGGAGGACCGGTTGGCGGTCCTCACCTCGGGACGGCGCGGCGCGCCCGCCCGCCAGCGGACCCTCCAGGCGGTGATCGACTGGAGCTGGGACCTGCTCGGCGCGGCGGAGCGCACCGTCCTGCGCCGGCTCGCCGTCCACGCCGACGGCTGCGCGCTGGACGCCGCGGAGGCGGTGTGCGCGGGCGGGGACGCGCCCCGCGAGGCGGTGTTCGACCTGGTCGGCCGGCTCGTCGACCGGTCGCTCGTCGTCCTCGTCCAGAAACCGGCCGGTCCGCGCTACCGGCTCCTCGAATCCGTGGCCGCCTACGCGCTGGACCGCCTGCGCGAGGCGGGCGATCTCGCCGCGACCCGGGACCGGCACCTGCGCCACTACCTCGACCTCGCGGAGCGCGCCGAGGACGGCCTGCGCGGCCCGGACCAGCGGGCATGGCTGGTCCGCCTCGACGCCGAGGCGGCCAACTTCCGGGCGGCGCTGCGCCACGCCCCGCCGGACGAGGCGGCACGGCTGGCCACGGCCCTGTCCCCGTGGTGGCTGCTGCGCGGACGCCTGACCGAGGCGCACCGCACGCTGTCGGACATGCTCGCCGCCGCCCCCGGCCACACCGGACTCCGGTTCCTGCGAAGCACGTTCGAGCTGCTCACCAGCGGAAGGAGCACCGAGGCGCCGTCCGTGCCGTCCGCCGGGGATCCGCTCCGACGCGGCCGGCTGCTCTGGTCGTACGCCTACGGCCTGTTCAACGCCGGTGAGCTCGCGGCCAGCGAGGAGGCCAACGCCCAGGCGCGCGATCTGCTCGCCGGGGACGCGTGGGGCACCGCGGCCGTCCTCGCGCTGAGCGCCACGCATGCCCTGGCCCGCGGTGACCTGACCGGCGCCGAGCGGGACGGCCTGCGCGGCGCCGCGCTCTTCCGCGAGCTCGGGGACCGCTGGGGCGAGTTGCAGGCCGTGGCGCCGCTCTCGGCGCTCGCCGCGATCAGGGGCGACTACGCGCAGGCCGCGAGCCGCCAGGAGGAGGGGCTGCGCATCGCGCGGGAACTGGGCCTCGCGACGGAGGTCTCCGCCCGCCTCTCCGAGCTGGGACGGCTGGCGCTGCTGTCCGGCGACGTCGAACGGGCGCGCGACCTGCACGAGACGGCGCTGCGGCTGGCCGCGGAGCAGGGCTTCGTCTACGGGGAGGTGCACGCGCTGATGGGGCTCGCCCTGGGTGCGCGCCGCTCCGGTGACCTCGACGCGGCGGAGGCGCACCTGCTCCGCCTGCGCGACGACCACCCGTCCTCGCAGGCCGGTGAGCATCTGCTGCACGCCGAGCTCGGCTTCGTCGCCGAGCTCCGCGGGGACGGCCCCGGCGCCGCCGCCCACCAGCTCCGCGGCCTAGAGGTCGCCCTGTCGATCGCCGAGCCGCGCGCCGTGGCGCTCTCCCTGGAGGGCCTGGCGGGCGCGGCGGCGCTCCTCGGCGACCCGGCTCTCGCCGCCCTGCTGCTCGGTGCGGCGGACGCGGCCCGGCGCGGCGCCGGCGTCCCGCTCCCTCCCGCCGAACGCGGCGACGTCGACCGGATCAGCGCGGCGATCGCCTCGGACGAGGACGCCTTCGCCGCGGCGTTCCGGCGCGGCGCGGACATCGGTCCGCAGGACGCCGCCCGCCTCGCCCGGGAAACCCTGGGGCATGTCCGGATGTGACAGAAGCTCGTCGTGGCGGACACCCGGGTTCGTTGGTGGAATAGAGCCATGTCCGCTTCGCATCGCGTGATCATCGCCGTGTTCCCCGGCGTCGACCTCCTCGACGTCACCGGTCCCGCGGAGGTGTTCGCGATCGCGAACCGGGAGCTGCCGGGCCGGGCGCCCTACGAGGTGCTGCTCGCCGGACCGGACGGCGGCCAGGTGCGCACGGCCGCCGGGGTCCGGCTCGTCACCGACCTGCGCTTCGAGGAGGTCGGTGACCGGGTGGACACCCTCGTCGTGCCCGGCTCCCTGGACGCGGACGGCGTCCCGGTGATCGATCCCGAGCTGGTCGCGTGGATCGCCGGCACCGCCCGGCACGCCCGCCGGGTCGCCTCGGTGTGCGTCGGCGCGCATCTGCTCGCCGCCGCCGGACTGCTCGCGGGACGGACGGCGACCACGCACTGGGCCACCGCCGGCCTGCTGGCCGCCGACCACCCCGACGTCACCGTGGACCCCGACCCGATCTTCGTCCGGTCGGGGAACGTGTGGACGGGCGCGGGCATCAGCGCCTGCATGGACCTCGCGCTCGCCCTCGTCGCCGAGGACCACGGCGAACGGCTCGCCCTGGCCGTCGCCCGCCAGCTCGTCATGTACCTGAAGCGGCAGGGCGGGCAGAGCCAGTTCAGCGTCCCGCTGTGGCAGGCCCCGGCCGAGCGGCGCGACATCGACGAGCTGCGGGCCTGGATCACCGCGAACCCGGCCGCCGACCTGTCGGCCGCGGCGCTCGCCGAGCGGATGTGCCTGAGCGAGCGGCACTTCACCCGCGTCTTCCGCGCGGAGACCGGCGCCACCCCGGCGGCCTACGTCGAGGCGGCGCGGGTGGAGGCGGCGCGGCGCCTGCTGGAGGGCACCGACGACCCGCTCGACCAGGTCGCCGCGGCGTGCGGCCTGCGGTCGGTGGAGACGCTGCACCGCGCGTTCCGGCGGCGCCTCGGCACCACCCCGGCCGCCTACCGCCGCCGCTTCCGCACCGCCGCCTGACCCCGGCGCCCACCCCATCGAAGCTCACCGGCCGTGCCCGGCCGGTGGTTCCACCCTGCCCATTTCTCGATACCGAGGAGTACGCGATGACCGTTTCGACGACCCTGCGCGAGGTGATCGGCCTGGACGGCGCGCCGCCCGCGCTGGCGACCGCCACGCTGATCCTGATCGACTTCCAGAACACCTACACGACCGGCGTCATGGCGCTGCCCAGCGCCGGCCCCGCGCTGGACGCCGCCGCCCGGCTGCTGGAGCGCGCCCGCGCCGCCGGGTCCCCGGTCGTGCACGTCGTCAACGACGGCGGTCCGGGCAGCCCCTACGACATCCGCGCCGAGATCGGGCAGATCGAGCCCCGCGTCGCGCCCGCGGACGGCGAGCCCGTCGTGGTGAAGGGCTTCCCGGACTCCTTCCACGAGACCGACCTGCCGGACGTCCTGCGCCGCCTGGACGCCGGACCCGACCTCGTGCTGGCGGGCTTCATGACCCACATGTGCGTCCAGTCCACCGCTCAGGGCGCGTTCAACCGCGGCTACCGGCCCACCGTCGTGGCGGAGGCGTGCGCGACCCGGCCGCTTGCGGGACCGGACGGCACGCCGGTTCCCGCGGACGTCCTGCACGCCGCGGCCCTGACCACGATCGGCGACCTGTTCGGACGGGTCGTCCCCCGCGTGGCCGACCTGCCCGACTGACGTCCGCGGCGTCCGCGCGACGGAACGCCCATGGCCTGGCCGAGACGCCTCGGGCAGGCCATGGGCGCGGACGTCAGTGCCCCGGCGGGGGAGTCGGTTGGTCCGAGGCCCTGGTGTAGGGGAGCAGCAGGAGGGCGGCCAGCAGGGCGGCCATGGCGAACCCGGCGCCCGAGAGGAAAGCGTCGTGGAAGACCATGGTGCGCGCCTCGACGATCCGCTCGGGCACGCCGTCCGCCCAGGCGGTCAGCTCGGGGACCCGGCGGAAGGCGATGGTGGCGGCCACGGCCAGGCCGAGGGCGCCGCCGACCTCCTGCGCCGTGTTGATCAGGCCCGCGGCCAGGCCGGACTCCTCGTCCCGGCCCCCGCTGAACGCCGCGACCTGCACCGGCACGAACGAGGTGCCCAGGCCGAGGCCGGCGAGGAGGAAGGCCGGCAGCAGGTCGGCGAGGTAGGACGCGTCGGACGGGGCGCGCCAGAGCAGAAGCATGCCCGCGCCGGTCAGCGCGAGCCCCGCCACGAGCACCGGCTTGGCGGCGACCCTCGTCACGAGCTGCGACGCGACGCCCGCGCCGACGGCGACGATGATTGCCAGGGGGACGTAGGCCAGGCCCGTCCTGAGGGGCGAGTAGCCGAGGACCTGCTGCATGAACAGGCTCGCGAAGAAGAACAGCGTGACGCAGGTGCCCAGCAGCAGGACGGCGACCGCGTTCGCCGCCCGCAGGGACCTGCGCCTGAAGACGTTGAGGGGGATCAGCGGGGACTCCGCGCGCCGCTCGATGACGAGGAAGGCGGCCAGCAGCGCCGCGGAGAGGGCGAAACCGCCGTAGACGCGCGCCATCGAGGTGTCCCCGTCGTCCACGGTCTGGCCGAGACTGAAGATCAGCAGAACGAGGCCGGCGGTGAGCGCCGCCGCCCCCGCGACGTCGAACGCGCGGCGGCGCTCCGCCGCGCGGCTCTCGCCCACGACCAGCGGGGCGGCCAGCGCGCCCAGCACGCCGATCGGCACGTTGACGAAGAAGATCCAGCGCCAGCCCGGCCCGTCGGTGAGCAGGCCGCCCAGCGTGACACCGGCGACGGCGGCGATCCCGCTGAGCGCGCCCCACGCGCCCAGGGCCCGGGTGCGCTCTGGGCCCTCTGCGAAGTTCGCGCTCAGCAGGGACAGCGCGGCGGTCGCGATGAACGCCGCCCCGAGGCCCTGCGCGCCGCGCGTCGCGATCAGCGTGGGCGCGTCCTGCGCGAGGCCGGCGGCCAGCGAGGCGAGCGCGAACAGCAGCAGGCCGGTCCGCAGCATGCGGCGGCGGCCGAAGGTGTCGCCCAGCCGGCCCGCGAGCACCAGGAAGCCGCCGAGCAGCGTCCCGTACACGGTGACCACGTACTGGAGCGACGTCTGCGCGATGTGCAGGTCGCCCTCGATCGTCGGCAGCGCGACGTTGACGATCGATACGTCGAGGAAGGTCATGAACCCGGCCAGGCAGAGGAACGCCAGGATCAGGCCCGGACGGCGTGGCGGGGAGGTCGCGGCGGGACCGGCGGGATCGGGGCGCCGCAGCGCCTGGTCGGTCGACATGTCACTCCTAGGGAAGGGGCGGCGCACGCGCGCCGGGAGGGGGAGGGCCAGGGGAACCCGTCAGCGGAAGGCGGCGGCGTTGCGCCGCGCCCACGCGGCGAACGGCGTCGCGGGACGGCCGATGAGGCGGGCGACGTCGGGGCTGACCTGCCGTTCCTCGGGCGTGGGGTCGCCCAGGATCGCCAGGGTGCCCTCGACGACGGGCAGGGGCATGAATCGCGCCATCTGCTCGCGGGCCTCGTCGCGCGTCTGCTCGACGAAGCGGACCGGCTCGCCGATCGCCGCGGCGATCGCGGCGGCCCGCTCCCGCGGGCTGGTCGGCGCGGGACCGGTCAGGACGTAGGTCGCGCCCTTGTGCCCGTCCCCGCGCAGCACGGCCGCGGCCGCCGCCGCCACGTCGTCCGGGTCGACGAACGGCAGCCCGACGTCGCCGAAGGGCGCGGCCGCCGTCCGGTGGGTCCGGATCGGTTCGGCCCAGGCGAGGACGTTCGACGCCATCCCGCCCGACCGCAGGACCGTCCAGTCGAGCCCGCTCCCGGCGACGGCGGCCTCGAACCGGGCCGGATGCCCGTAGGCCTGCGGCCGGGTGCCGACGCCCTGCGAGGACAGCAGCACCACTTTGCCGACCCCAGCGTCCCGGGCCTCGCCGAGGACGGCTTCGGGCTCCTCCCCGGCGACGAGCAGGAACAGCGCGGACGCTCCGGCCAGCGCGGGACGCAGGCTCGCCGGGTCCGCGAGGTCCGCCGGGACCGCCCGCACGCCTCCGGGGACGTCGTCCTCGGTGATCCGCCGGGCCACCGCCGTCACGCGCTCACCCGCCTCGGCCAGCAGGCGTACCAGCGTCCGTCCGACGTTGCCGGTCGCTCCGGTCACCACGATCATGTCGCTCTCCCGAGTTAGTTAGTTGGCTGACTCAGAAGGACCGTAGCACGGCCTCCCTGCGGGTTGTCTATAGTGAGTTGGGTGACTGACTCACCCAGACCGCGGGCCCGGGGCGCCGACAAGCGCCGCAGGCTGACGGCCGCCGCGGCGCGCGTCCTGCACGAGCAGGGCGTCGAGCGCACCACCCTCGCCGACATCGCGCACGCGGCGGACGTGCCGGTCGGGAACGTCTACTACTACTTCAAGACCAAGGACGACCTCGTCCAGGCGGCGCTGTCCGAGCACTCCGCCCACCTGGCCGAGCTCACCGGCCGCCTGGACGAGCTGCCCGACCCGCGCGAACGCCTCAAGGCGCTCGTCGAGACGTGGATCGGCCAGCGCGACGTCGCCGCCCGCTTCGGCTGCCCCACCGGAACCCTGGCGGTCGAGCTCGACAAGCGCGCCGACGGAACGCTCGACCTCGAAGCGGGCAAGGTCATCGGGCAGCTCGTGGACTGGGCCGAATCCCAGTTCCGCGAGCTCGGGCTGCCCGGCCCGCACGACCTCGCCATCACGTTCGTCGCCGCCTACCAGGGCATGTCGCTCATGGCCAACGCGCTGCGCGAGCCCGGCATCATGACCCGCGAGGGAGCCCGCCTCATCGACTGGCTCGACTCCCTCGCGGCGACCGGCGACCGCGTCCCCGCGCCCGCCGACCCGACCGGATCATGACCTGCCGCGCGCACCGGCCATGACCGCCGCGGCGCCGGCCGTCGCGACGAGCAGGCCAGCCGCCAGCCAGAACGCGACCTGCGCGGCGTCCAGCGACGTCCGGGCCGGCGGGACGTCCAGGACGTGGAAGAACGCGGAGCCGAGGAGTGCGACGCCGAGCGTGCCGCCGAACTGCTGGACGGCGTTCAGCAGCCCGGCCGCGGACCCCGTCTCGTGCGGCCGGACGCGGGACAGCGCGGCCGTGAAGAACGGCACGGTGGCCAGCCCGTTCCCGGCACCGGCCAGCGCCAGCGCCCCCGGCAGGGCCCACGGGTAGGAGCCTGGCCGCGTCCAGTGGTAGACGGCGACGGCGGCGAGGACCCCCGCGAGCAGGACGCCGAGCCCGGCGAACAACACCCGGTTCCCGTAGCGCGGGACCAGCCGCGCCCCGGCGGCCAGCGACGACACGGCGAGCGCGCCCGACCACGGCAGCAGGGTCAGCCCGGCGCTGAGCACGTCGCGGCCCAGCCCCATCTGGACCTGCAAGACGATCACGACCGTCAGGCCGTTCACCGCCGCGAACAGCAGCGTCGACGTCGCGAGCGCCGCGGGGAAGCCCCGGTCGCGGAAGAGGCTCGGCTCGACCAGCGGGCCGCGTCCCCGGCGGGCGGCGCGCCGCTGCTGGAACCCGAAACCGACGAGGACCGCGACCCCGGCGGCCATCGCGCCCCACGTCCACAGCGGCCACCCGGCCGTGTCGCCCTGGATCAGCGGGTAGACGACGAGCCCGGCGCCCGCGACCGCGAGGACGGTCCCGACGGCGTCCAGGCGCGGCGGTTCGGCGGCCCGGTCCTCGCGCAGCGCCGGGACGGCCGCGAGCACCAGCACGGCGATCGGCACGTTCACGAGGAACGCGGCCCGCCACGACACCGCGTGCGTCAGGACGGACCCCAGCACGGGACCGCACACCGCCGACAGCCCCATCACCGGCCCGATCGTGCCGAGCGCCTTCGCCATCTCCGCGCCGTCGAACATCGCCCTGATCAGCCCGATCGTCTGCGGGATGACCAGCGCGGCCGCGGCCCCCTGGACGGTCCGCGCCGCGACCAGGGCCCCGGTGCCGGGTGCCAGCGCGCAGCACACCGACGCGACCGCGAAGGCCGCCGTCCCCACGGCGAAGACCCGCCTGCGGCCCAGCATGTCCCCCAGCCGCCCGCCCGTGATCAGCAGCACGGCGAACGGCAGCGTGTAGGCGGCGCTGAACCACTGCACGGCCGACTCCGCGCCGCCGAGATCCCGGTGGATCACCGGCGCCGCCACCTGCACGATCGTGGCGTCCAGCAGGTTCATCGCCTCGGCCGCCAGCAGCGCGCCGAGCGCGATCCAGCGCCACCGATGAACGCCCGTCGGCGCGTCCCGCCGCGTGGCTTCCCGAACTCGCATCCCGCATCCCTCCGTCCTCGTCCTCGACGTGATCTAGCCTTGGACGCGGATGCCGGACGTTCCATCTGGCGATCCACAACGGCGGAAATCTTCCACTGACCACTTCCGAACGAGGAATCCGTTCATGCTGGACCAGCTCGACCGCGCGGTGATCCACGCCCTGCACATCGACGGGCGGGCACCGTTCAGCCGCATCGCCGAGGTCCTGGGCATCTCCACGCAGACCGTCGCCCGGCGCTACCGGCGGATGCGGCAGAAGGCGGGGCTGCGCGTCGTCGGCCTCCTCGACCGGTACCGCGGCGGCGAGACGTGGACGGTCCGGCTGACCTGCGCGCCGTCCGCCGCCCAGAGCCTCGCGCACTCGCTGGCCCGGCGCCCCGACACGTCCTGGGTCGAGCTCGCCTCGGGCGGAACGGAGATCTTCGCGCTCGTCCACGTGCCCGACGACGCCCCCGGCCCGCCCCCGCTGCTCCTCCAGGACATCCCCCGCCGGACGGCGATCACCGCCCTGTCCGCGCACTGCCTGCTGCACACCTACCTCGGCGGCCCGACCGCGTGGCGCGGCCTGACCCAGGCCCTCGACGAGGAGCAGCAGGCCCGGCTCCGCCCGCCGCGCGACACGTCCGGCGGCGACGCCGCGCCCCGGCCGCTGACCGATGCCGACCGCGCCCTCCTCGACGTGCTCGGCCGGGACGGGCGCGCCGGGTACGCCGACCTCGCCGCCGCGACGGGCTGGTCCCAGGCCACGGTCGCCCGCCGTCTCGCCGCCCTCCGCGCCGACGGCACCGTCTTCTTCGACGTGGAGATCGACTCGGCGCTGCTCGGTGGCACCACCCACGCGCTGCTGTGGATGGCGGTCGCGCCCGCGCATCTCGACCGGGTCGCGACCGCCATCGCCGGGCACCACGAGATGGCCGTGGTCGCGGCCACCACCGGACCCACGAACCTGCTCGCGCAGGCCCTCTGCGCGGGCCCCGCCGACCTGCACCGCTACCTGACCCGGCGGCTCGGCGTCCTCGACGGCATCCAGACGCTGGAGACGGCCCCCGTCCTGCGCACCCTCAAACGAGCAGGCGCCGTAGACCCCCTACCCCGCCGCCCCCAGTGACCGCTCGCCCCGCAAGCCGCAACACCAGGACGGCGAGGGACAGGCCGGTCCGGCCGGCCGGGTGCGCGTCTACTGGGCGGTCCAGCCGCCGTCGACGGGGATGAGCGCGCCGGTGATGAAGGCGGCGGCGTCGGAGGCGAGGAAGGCGATGGCCTCGGCGACCTCCTCGGGACGTCCGATCCGTCCGATCGGGTGGGCTGGGCCGAAGGAGGCGAGCATCTCGCGGCCGTTGTCGACGACGCCCTCCATGATGTCGGTGTCGATCACGCCGGGCAGCACGGCGTTCGAGCGGATGCCCTTGGGACCGCCCTCGATCGCGAGGACGCGCGTGATCTGGGCCAGGGCGCCCTTGGACGCGGCGTAGGCCGTCTGCGTCGCGAAGGCGACGGTGGAGGAGACTGAGGCGACCGAGACGATCGCGCCGCCGCCCCCGGCCTCCATGACGGCGAAGGCCTCGCGCGCCTGCACGAAGTTGCCGCGGGCGTTGACCCGCAGGATGCCCTCGAAGTCCTCGACGGTGGTCTCGGTGACCGGCTTGTTCAGCGTGCGGCCCGCGTTGTTGACGAGGACGTCGAGCCGGCCGAACCGGTCGGTGGCGAGCCGCATGGTCGCTCGGGCGAGGTCCTCGTCCGCGACGTCGCCGACCAGCGCGGCGACGCCGGGGTCGCCCGCGGCGAGTTCCTCGACGGCCTCGGAGCGGTCGGTGACGACGAGCCGGGCGCCGCGCTCGCGCAGCAGGACGGCGGTGGCGCGGCCGATGCCGCGCGCCGCGCCGGTGACGACGGCGACCCTGCCGGTCAGGTCCCAGGTGGACGGGAGTGTGGGAGCGTTCATGATGTCCTTACTGGAAGCGGGTCAGCGCTGGCGGGACGGCCGGACGACGATCTCGTTGACGTCGACGCCGGGCGGCTGCGCGAGGGCGTAGGAGACGGCGGCGGCGATGGCGTCCGGTTCCATCGCGTGCGCCCGGTAGGCGCGCATGGCCTCCGCAGCTCCGGGGTCGGTGATCGAGTCGGCGAGCTCGGAGGTGACCACGCCGGGGGAGACGGTCGTGACGCGGATCGAGGGGTCGGACTCCTGGCGCAGGCCCTCGGTGATCGCCCAGGCGGCGTGCTTGGTGCCCGAGTAGACGGCGCTGGTCGGCACGACCTCGTGGGCACCGACGCTCGCGACCGTGACGAAGTGGCCGCCGCCCTGCGCGCCGAAGACGGGCAGCGCCGCGGCGATGCCGTACAGCAGCCCGCGGACGTTCACGTCGATCATGCGGTCCCACTCGTCGACGAGCAGGGAGTCCAGCCGCGACAGGGGCATGACCCCGGCATTGCTCACGAGCACGTCGACCCGTCCGTGGCGGTCGCGGGCGGCCTTCACGAAGGCGTCGAGGTCCGCGCGGTCGGTGACGTCGAGCCGCACCGGGCGCAGGCTCCCGCCGCTGCGGGCGGCGGCCTGCGCGGTGCGCTCGGCGAGGGCGTCGAGGCGGTCGGTCCGCCGCGCGCCCGCCACGACGTGATGCCCTTCGGCCGCCAGCCGGGCGGCGACGGCCTCGCCGATGCCGCTGCTGGCCCCGGTGACGAGGACGACCTTGCGTTCCTCCGAGGCTCCGGCCTCGGTTCGGTTCGTAGACATGTCCGCGACCCTCGCCGAGCCGCGCGGCATGAGGAAGGGCGCCTTCCTCCTGGGAGCAGCGCACCCAGGAAGCACGGCGGCCCGCTGCCTACCATGGCGGGCATGACGTCCTCTGAGCTCGGCGACTTCCTGAGGGCCCGGCGGGGCCAGGTCACGCCCGAGCAGGCCGGGCTTCCCAGCACGGGGCACCGCAGGGTGCCCGGCCTGCGGCGCGAGGAGGTGGCGGCGCTGGCCGGGGTCAGCGCCGACTACTACATCCGCCTCGAACAGGGACGGGAGCGGACGCCGTCGGCGCAGGTGGTCGACGCCCTGGCCGCCGCCCTGCGGCTACCGGAGGACGGCCGCCTGCATCTGTTCCGCATGGCCGGGCTCGCCCCGCGCCCCCGGACCGCCGCCGTGCACGACCGCGTCGATCCGAGCCTGCTCCAGCTCATGTCCGCGTGGCCGGACAACCCCGCCATCGTCTACAACCGCGCCTACGACGTGCTCGCCTCGAACGCGATCGCCGACGCGCTCTTCCACGACTGGTCGCACTCGCGCAACCTCATGCACGTCGTCTTCACCGAGCCCGCCGCGCGGACCTTCTACCGCGACTGGCACGACGTCGCCCGCAACTCCGCGGCCGGGTTCCGGCTCGGCCACGGCCAGGCGCCCGACGACCCGAGGATGCGGCAGGTGCTCACCGAGCTCCTGGCGCAGAGCCCCGAGTTCGCCGAGCTGTGGGCCCGGCACGACGCCCGCGGCAAGGCGCTGGAGAGCAAGCGGTTCCACCACCGCGAGGTCGGGCCGCTGACGCTGTCGATGCAGACCTTCGACGTGCGGTCCAGCCCCGGCCAGGAGCTCGTCGTCTACCACGCGGAGCCCGGCTCGGCGAGCAGCGAGGCCCTGCGGCTCCTCGGCTCGCTCGCCGCCACCTCGGCCCGGCGGTCCTGAGCGTCCGGACCGCCGGGGAGGGCGCCGTTCGTCAACCGGCGATCGCGTCGAGCTCGGCCAGCGCGTCCGCGGGCAGTTCCAGATCGGCGGCGGCGATGTTCTCCCGCAGGTGGGCGCGGGACGAGGTGCCCGGGATCAGGGCGATCGTCGGGGACCGGTGCAGCAGCCAGGCCAGGGCGACCTGGTGCGGCGTCGCGTCCAGGCGGGCGGCGACGGCGGCCAGCGTCTGCGACTGGAGCGGGGTGAATCCGCCCAGCGGGAAGAACGGCGCGTAGGCGATGCCCTCGGCCGCGCACCGGTCGACGAGGGCGTCGTCCTGCCGATTGACGATGTTGTACTCGTTCTGCACCGTCACGATCGGCGCGATCGACCGGGCCTCGTCGAACTGCCGCATCGAGGCGGCGCTCAGCCCGAGGTGGCGGATCAGCCCCTCCTTCTGCATCTCGACGAGCGCGCCGAACTCCTCCGCCAGCGACTCGTCCCCGGTGTTGTGGACGGACAGGCGCAGGTTCACGACGTCGAGCACGTCGAGCCCGAGGTGGTCGAGGTTCTCCTCGACCTGCGCCCGGAGGTCGGACGGCGTCAGCGAGGGGTTCCAGCTGCCGTCGGCGCCGCGACGCGCGCCGACCTTGGTGACGATGCGCAGATCGTCCGGATACGGGTGCAGGGCCTCCTTGATGATCTCGTTCACCACCACGGGACCGTAGAAGTCGCTGGTGTCGATGTGGGTGACGCCGAGTTCGACGGCCTCGCGGAGGACCGCGACCGCCTCGGCGCGGTCCTTCGGCGGGCCGAAGACGTTCGGGCCGGCGAGTTGCATCGCGCCGTAGCCCATGCGGGTGATCGTCAGGTCGCCGGCGAGTGTCAGCGTTCGGCTGTCGGCCATGGTGCGCGTCCCCTCAGGTCGTATCGGTGTCCCCAGTTTACCAACCGCAACGTTGGAGTTGGCAACCATAGGATGGCGTCCATGGCCTGGGACATCGAGGGGACGCAACGCCGGCTCAAGGAGGCGGCGACGCTGGAGTTCGCCGAGCACGGCCCGGACGGGACGACGATGGCGCGCATCGCCGAGCGGGCGGGCATCAACAAGGAGCGGCTCTACAAGTACTTCGGCGACAAGCAGAACCTGTTCGACACCGTGCTCAAGGACGAGCTGGAGAAGCTCGCCGCCGACGTGGCCGTCCCGGAGGCGGGCCTCGCCGACATCGGGGAGTTCGCCGGCCGCTCCTTCGACTACCACGCCGACCATCCCCACCTCCTCCGCCTGCTGCAATGGGAGGGGCTGGCCTACGCCGGGGGCGGCGCCGGCCGGTCCATCGCCGAGGAGGCCGGCCGCACCGCGCACTACCGGGACAAGGTCGCGGCCTTCGCGGCGGCCCAGCGCGCCGGCGTCCTCGACGACTCCCTCGACCCCGCCCACCTGACGTTCTCGATCATCGCGCTCGCGGCCTGGTGGTTCTCCGTCCCGCAGCTCGCCTGGATGCTCACCGGCACCGACGCCGCCGACCCGGACGAGCGGGCCCGCCGCCGCGCCGGCGTCGTCCGGGCCGCCGAGCGCCTCGCGCTTCCCCGCTGACCGGGCTGCTCCGCGCGCACGTCCGCCGAACCGGTCGCCGAACCGGTCGCCGAGCCCGCGAGATCCCTCGCGCGACCGAGGCGGACATGCCCCCTACCGGCTGATACTGAGCGAATGTCGGATCACTCCCGTTTCGGTTCCCTCGCGCCCTCGCGGTGGCGCGCGGGCGACGGCCGCCTCGTGGACGTCCTCGTCGCGGCCGCGGTCGCCGTCCCGGTGTTCGTGCCGTTCGCCACGGCGCCGGAGGTGACGCCGCTCGGCGTGCTGGTCAACCTCGGCACCGTCGTCCCGCTCGTCTGGCGGCGGCGCGCGCCGTTCGCGGTCGCGCTGGTCGTGGCGTGCTTCGCCATGGGGGTGTCGCTGCACCACCGGCCCGGCCAGACGCTCCAGTACGGCGCGCTGGTGGCGATCTACACGCTCGCGGACCTCGGCCGGCACCGCTGGCAGCGCTGGGGCTTCATCGGCGCGATCGTGGCCTCGACCCCGCCCGGCGCGCTGCTGGTCAAGAGCAACGACGCGGGCGAGTTCATGTTCACGCTGCTCCTGCCCATGACGGCGTTCCTCCTCGGCACCCTCGCGCGGACCGGGCGGGAGCGGTCGGACGCGCTCGTGGAGCGCTCCGCGCAGCTCGAACGCGAACGCGAGGCGCTCGAACGCGAGCGCGAGGCCGAGGCGGCGCGCGCCGCGGCGGAGGAACGGGCCCGCATCGCCCGCGACATGCACGACGTCCTCGCGCACGCCGTCAGCATCATGGTCGTCCAGGCCGAGGCCGGCCCGGTGGTGGTCCACACCGACCCGGACCAGGCCGAACGGGTCTTCGACGCCATCGCCGACGCGGGCCGGGACGCGATGGCCCAGCTGCGCCGCATGCTGGGCGTCCTCAAGGAGGAGCAGGACCACGGCGTCCGCGCGCCGCTGCCGACCATCGGCGCGCTCCCCGGCCTGGTCGAGCACGTCGACCGCACCCAGGTCCGCGTGCGCCTCACGGTCGAGGGCGCGAGCCGCGACCTCCCGTCCGACGCCGACCTGGCGGCGTACCGCGTCGTGCAGGAGGCGCTCACCAACACGGTGAAGCACGCCGGCGCGCGGGCGGCCGAGGTCCGCCTGCACTGGACCGACCACGAACTGGAGATCACGGTGACCGACGACGGGCAGGGCCGCGACGGAGCGGACCCGGGCTGGCGGCGCGGCGGCGACGGCCTCATCGGCATCCGCGAACGCGTCCTCGCCTGCGGCGGCACGGCCGAGGCCGGTCCCCTGCCGGGCGGCGGCTTCCGGGTCTCGGCACGCCTCCCCTACGCCGCGGCGGTGACCGCGTGATCCGCGTGGTGCTCGCCGACGACCAGGAACTCGTCCGCAGCGGCTTCGCGATGATCCTGGACGCGCAGCCCGACATCGAGGTGGTCGCCGAGGCGGGCGACGGCGCCGCCGCGATCGCCGCCGTGGGCGAGCACGACCCCGACGTCGTGCTGCTCGACATCCGCATGCCCGGCGTGGACGGCATCGAGGCCGCGAAGGCCGTGTGCGCCGGCACCCGCACCCGCGCGATCATGCTCACCACGTTCGACCAGGACGACTACGTCTACGACGCGCTCTACGCCGGCGCGAGCGGCTTCCTGCTCAAGGACGTGCGCCGCGACGACCTCGTGCACGCGGTCCGGGTGGTGGCGGCGGGGGAGTCGCTGCTCGCGCCCGCCGTCACCCGCCGGCTCATCTCCGACATCACGCGCAACCGTCCGCGCGCCGGAGCGATCGCCTCCGACCGCCTGGCCGTCCTGACCGGGCGCGAGCGCGAGACCCTGCGCCTCCTCGGCCGCGGCCTGTCGAACGCGGAGATCGCCGCGGCCATGGTCGTCAGCGAGCACACCGTGAAGACCCACGTGAGCAACGTCCTGGCCAAGCTCGGCCTCCGCGACCGCGTCCAGGCCGTGATCGCGGCGTACGAGACCCGGCTGATCGAGCCCTCCTGAGGACGGCATCCGCCGCGCGGGGGAGTCGCTCCCGGTTCCTCCCCCGCGCCGCCGATGCCCGAAGACCGCTCGCGGCGGCGATCCGCCCGGCCTCCGCTCTCCCGAAGATCGAGAACGTGGAAACGCCGACCTCGAACTCCGGGAGAACCCTCATGACCAGGATCGCCTTCCATCTCGCCCCCGCCCTCATGCTCGCGTACGGCGTCGTCCGGCTCATCGACGGCCGCGACGGGCAGCACGGCCCGGGCCCGGCCTGGACCACGGGCCATCTGATCTTCCTCGGCTCCCTCCTGCTGTACGGCGGGGTGATCGCGGGCCTGTACTTCCGTCTCCGGGCGCTGCCCGGCGGCACCGCACGCCGGATCACGACGGGCGTCGCGGCGACGGCCGCCGCCCTTGGGCTCGTCACGTTCGTCCGCGTCGCGCTCGTCGACATCGTCGTCGGCCTCCGCGCCGCGAACCCGGCCGAGAAGAGCATGCTCTCCGACCGGTACGCGGACGTCCCCGCCGTGCTCCCCCAGGCGGTCTACGAGATCGGCCCGGTGTTCTTCATGCTCGGCCTGCTCGCGCTGCTCATCCAGTTCGCGGTCGTCACCCCCGGACGGAAGGCGGTCGCCGCGCTGAGCCCCGTCCTGGTCGCCCTCGGCTTCGTCGCCATCACGCTCGACCTCGACCTGCTTCCGGCGGGCGCGGCGCTGATCTGGTTGGCGCTCGTCCCGTTCACCCGGGAGCGGACACCGGCCTCCCCCGCGCGCCCCGGCACCAAGGCTCGCGCGGCGGCCTGACCGCGACCGCCGCCATAGCGTTCACCTTCACCCATTGCAATGATCAGCAGCTCCTTGTTGCATTAACCATCAGAACCGTTGCAACAATTAGTGGCGATTGAAGTGCAGAGATGCACTTATAGAGCTACAAGCTTGTTGCCGCTTCTGTGAATGCAACGTAGCGTTTGCTTTGTCAGAAACGAGAAGCACCACAACGCAAGGGAGCTCCTGATGCACACGTTCGCCACCCCCGCCCCGATCACCGCCGTCCTGGACGTCCCCTCCGGGCGGGTCCAGCTCATCGCCGCCGACCGGACCGACACCGTGGTCGAGGTCCGGCCGGCCGGCGCCGGGAAGGGCCGCGACGCCAAGGCCGCCGAGCAGACCACGGTCGAGTTCGCCGACGGCGTGCTGCGCGTGGCGGCCCCGGCGGGCCGCTCGCCGCTGGGGCCGTCGGGCTCGGTGGAGGTGACGGTCCAGCTGCCCGCCGGATCCGAGGTCCAGGGCAGCGCGGCCGCCACCGAGCTGCGCGGCGTCGGCCGCCTGGGCCGGCTCGCCTTCACCGGCGCCTACCGCCACATCAAGATCGACGAAGCCGCCGGCGCGCACCTGGCGGCCACCGACGGCGACGTCGAGATCGGCCGCCTGCACGGTCCCGCCGAGATCAGCACCCAGCGCGGCGACATCCGCGTCACCGAGGCCACCGGCGGCGAGGTGACGCTGTCCACCCTGTCCGGCGACATCTCGGTCGGCGCCGCCACCGGCGTCTCGGCCGCCCTGGACGCCGGCACCTCCCACGGCCGCGTCAGCAACTCCCTGAAGAACGACGGCACCGCCGGCCTGACCATCCGCGCCACGACCAGCCACGGCGACATCGCCGCCCGCAGCCTCTGATCCGCGTCCCGAAGAAGGAGAGTCCCATGACGGACCTGGCCATCGCGGCGACCGGGCTGCGCAAGTCCTACCGCGACAAGAAGAACGGCGAGAAGGTCGTGCTCGACGGCGTCGACCTGGCCGTCCCCGAAGGAACGATCTTCTCGCTGCTCGGCCCCAACGGCGCCGGCAAGACCACGACCGTGCAGATCCTGTCCACCCTGATCCAGGCGGACGGCGGCGAGGTCCGGGTCGCGGGCCACGACCTGAACCGGCGGCCCGACGACGTGCGCGGCGCGATCGGCGTCACCGGCCAGTACTCGGCCGTCGACAAGCTGCTCACCGGCGAGGAGAACCTGCTCCTCATGGCCGACCTGAAGCACCTGTCCCGCCGCGACGGCAAGCGGAAGGCCGCCGAACTGCTGGAGCGCTTCGACCTGGTCGAGGCCGCCGGCAAGCCCGCCTCCACCTACTCCGGCGGCATGGCCCGCCGGCTGGACCTGGCGATGACCCTGGTCGGCGACCCCCGCCTGATCTTCCTGGACGAGCCCACCACCGGCCTGGACCCCCGCAGCCGCCGCACCATGTGGGGCATCGTCCGCGACCTCGTCGCCGGCGGCGTCACCATCTTCCTCACCACCCAGTACCTCGAAGAGGCCGACCAGCTCGCCGACCGCATCGCGCTGCTCGACCACGGCCGCCTGATCGCCGAAGGCACCGCCGACGAGCTGAAGCGGCTCATCCCCGGCGGTCACGTGTCGCTGCGGTTCACCGACGACGCCGCCCTCGGCGCCGCGCTCGCCGCGCTCGGCGAGGGCTTCGTGGACCCGTCCGACGACGACCGGCTCACCCTCCAGGTCCCCTCCGACGGCGGTGTCGCGTCCCTGCGCGACCTGCTGGCCCGGTTGGACGGGGCCGGCATCGAACCGGCCGGCCTGTCCGTGCACACCCCCGACCTCGACGACGTCTTCCTCACCCTCACTGGCCGGCAGACCGGCCCGCAGCACACGGAGACCACCCGATGAGCACCCTCGCCCTCGCCGCCCGCGACTCCTCGACGATGGTCCGCCGCCAGCTCAAGCGGCTGATCCGCTACCCGTCCATGACCATCCAGCTCGTCGTCACGCCGGTGATCCTGCTGCTGCTGTTCGTGTACGTCCTGGGCGGCACCCTCGGCGGCGGGCTCGGCGGCGGCCGGGGCACCTACGTCAACTACGTGCTGCCCGGCATCCTGCTCATGGCCGCGGCGACGGCCGCGACCGGCACCGCCGTGATGGTCGCCACCGACATGACCGAGGGGGTCATCGCCCGCTTCCGCACCATGCGCATCTGGCGGCCCGCCGTCCTGACCGGCCACGTCGTCGGCAGCGTCGTCCAGCAGCTCCTCGGCATGGCCGTCCTCGTCGGCATCGCCCTGGCGATCGGCTTCCGGCCCGACGCGACCCCCGTCGAGTGGCTCGCCGCCCTCGGCCTGCTCACCCTGTTCATCGTCGCGATCACCTGGCTGTCGGTCGCGCTCGGCCTGAACGCCTCCAGCCCCGAGGCGGCCAGCAACGCCCCCATGCCCCTGATCCTGCTGCCCTTCCTCGGCTCCGGCTTCGTCCCCACCGACTCCATGCCCACCGCCCTGCGCTGGTTCGCCGAGTACCAGCCCTTCACCCCGATCATGGAGACCCTCCGCGGCCTGCTCCTCGGCTCCCCGATCGGCCACGACGGAGCCATCGCCACCGCCTGGTGCGCCGGCATCGCCGCCGCCTCCTACCTCTGGGCCAAGCACACTTTCAACAAGGCCTGACCATGACCCGCCCACCAGGGCCGCCAGACCACCCGGTCTGCCGGCCCTGAGCCCTTTCCGGTGTCAGAGCTCGGGCACGCGCTCCTGTTACCTTCTCCCGCCGGCACTCGTCATGGGGGTGACGACCGGATCGACGGCCGTCGCACCGGCGAGTGAAGCGAGGACAAATGATCAACGGCATCATGTTCGTGACGGTCCACGTCACCGACCAGGACCGCGCGCTGGAGTTCTACACCGGCGCGCTCGGACTGGAGAAGCAGATCGACTACTCGGGGCCGGACGGCCGTTTCCTCGCCGTCGGCGTCCCCGACCACCCGGTGCGGATCATCCTGTGGCCGGACGAGAAGGCCGCCGGAAGCCCGGACGAGGCGGGCGGGAGCGCGGCGCCCGGCGTGCTGGTCCTCGAATCCGGCGATCTGCGCGAGGACTTCGAGGTCCTGCGGCGGCGCGGCGTCACCTTCACCGACCCCGAACCGGTGGACTACCCGTTCGGGGTCCGCGCCGAGGCCGTGGACCCCGACGGGAACCGGATCTCGTTCCGGCAGCCGCGCACCCGGTGACCGCCCGTCCCTCCGACCTCGTGACCGAGGCGTTCGAAGCCCAGCGCGACCGGTTGCGCGCCGTCGCCTACCGTGTGCTGGGCTCGCACGCCGACGCCGAGGACGTCGTGCAGGAAGCCTGGATGCGCCTCGTCCGCCAGGACGAGGCGACCATCGCCAACCTGGCGGGCTGGCTGACCACCGTCGTCGGACGGATCAGCCTCGACCTCCTGAGATCCCGCCAGGCCCACCCCGAAGCCGCCTACGGTCAACGGTTCACGGACCTGGTGGTCACACCCGCCGACGACCCCGCACCGGACGAGCAGGTGGCGCTGGCCGACTCGGTCGGCCTCGCCCTGCTCGTCGTGCTCGACTCGCTCACCCCGAGCGAGCGCCTGGCGTTCGTCCTGCACGACATGTTCGCGGTGCCGTTTCACGAGATCGGCCAGATCCTGGGCCGTTCGGCCGGCGCCGCCAAGATGACCGCCAGCCGCGCCCGCCGCAAGGTCCGGGCCGCGGGCCGGCCGGCGGACCCCGGCCGCGATCACCGCGAGGCCGTCCGGGCCTTCCGTGCCGCCGCCCTCGGCGGCGACTTCGAAGCGCTCCTGCGCGTCCTGGACCCGGACGTGAAGCTGACCGTCGACACCCCCGGCGGCGTGGTCGTCACCCTCGGCGCCACCGAGGTCGCCTCCGGCGCCCGCATGTTCTCCGGCCAGGCCGCCCGCCACCGTCCCGTGCTGGTCAACGGCGTCCCGGGCCACATGTCCTGGCGCTCCGACGGAACCCCGTTGTCCGTCATCGCCTTCACCGTCATCGAACGCCGGATCACCGGCATCCACATCGTCGTCGATCCAGCCAAACTCGCCTCGATCCACCTGTCCGCCCCGGCCTGAGCGGTGCCTTCGAGGCCGTTGCGGCACGTCCGGCGGCCGCGGCCCGATCGCTGCGACCGATCGGGCCGGTCCGGAGATCAGCCCGCCGCACCGGCGTCGTCCCGCGTGATGCGAAGCGCGGAAACGAGGAAGAACACGCCGCCGAGGAGGGCGTAACCGGCGAGATTGCGCAGCGACGCGTCATCGCCACCGGCCTGCGCGACGAACGAGGCGCCGGCGACGGTGGAGATGGCGCCGCTGACGATCATCGCCCACTGGCCTCCCAGCCGGCGGCGGAGGGCGCCGACGACGAGCTGGACGAGCCCCGCGGTGATGGCCCAGGCACCCCAGACGCGCAGGACGGCGGGTATGCCGGACATCGCGGCCAGAGCCAGACCGATGCCGGTCAGCGTGCTGAGCGCGATGTTGGCGTACAGGCCCCGGACCGGGCCGCCACTGGCCTTGGCGGACCGGACGTCCACGACCGCCGCCGCCACGTCGAACAGGGGATAGATCACCAGCAGGACCGCACTCGCCGGTCCCAGCTTCGACGCGGTCGCGAACAGCAGCCCGGCCCACACGGCGGCGAACGCGAAGCGCAGCAGGTAGAGCCTGCGCAGAGTCGCGGGCGCGCCGGACGGAGCGGAGGCGCGTTCGGTGAGGGTGTCCATGCGAGTGCCTTCCTGGGCGGAGGAGATGACCGGATCGGAGATCCAGCCTGAGGGAGAACGTTCTGTCTCTTTGGCCATCATGAGTGCCAGAGCATCGTTATGTCAAGAACGAACGTTCTCCCTCACGGCGTACACTGAGGCCATGACGCGCAACGCCGCCGACGGCAACGGCAAGGTCTCCGAAGCGCGCTCGCGACTGTTCGACACGGCGACGCGGATCTTCTACACGGAGGGGATCCACTCCGTCGGGGTCGACCGGATCATTGCCGAGGCCCAAGTGACCCGGGCGACGCTCTACCGGCACTTCGCGGGCAAGGAGGACCTCGTCCTGGCCTACCTCGATCGGGCCGACGAGATGATGCGCGGCCAGGTCGCCGCCGCCCAGGCGGCCTCCGGCTCGCCCGTCGAGGCCGTACGCGCGGTCGCCAGATCCATCGCCGAGGGCATCCAGTCCCAGGGGTTCCGGGGGTGCGCCTTCCTCAACGCGGCGGCCGAGTTCCCCGACCCGGCCCATCCGGTCCACCAGACCGTCCTGCGGCACCGGCAGTGGTTCCTCGACACGGTCACCGACCTGCTGGCGCGCATCGGCGACGCCCCCGCGGACGCCGACGGGCGCCACCTGGTCATGCTGAGGGACGGCGCCATGGCGGCGGGCTGCCTCTTCGACCCGGCGCTGATCGCCGACACCTTCCTGCAAGGAGTCGAAGGCATCGTGCAGAGCCGCCTCCAGGCGGCGCCGGTCGACTGAGCCGCACCGCGGCCGTCAGGCGGCCTTCACCCTGGTTCGCGCGTAGGCCTCCATCTTGGCGGCGAGGGCGTTCAGCAGGCCCCGCAGCAGCTTGACGGTGGTCGTGTCGACGAGGTTGCCGTCCGGGTCGAAGCGCTCGTGAGCGCGGTGGACGATGAGCTCGGGCTGGGCGACGACGTCCGAGTCGGGCCAGATGAACACCTGGCGCAACGCGAGCTGGGCGCGCACCGAGCCGAAGCCGGTGGGGGCGGCGCCGGCGATGGCGATGGGCTTGCGGCGCAGCGGTTCCCCTTCGGTGCCGGTCCAGTCGGTGCTGACCCAGTCGATGGCGTTCTTCAGCACGCCGGGGACGGAGTAGTTGAACTCCGGCGTCGCGATCAGCAGGCCGTCGGCCTCGGTGATCCGGTCGCGCAGGTCCTGCGCGGCCGCGGGCCTGCGGTCGGGGGTGTCCAAATCCATGTCGTACGGCGGGATGTCACGCAGCCCGTCGTAGATCTCCAGGTCGATGCTCGGTGGCGTGTGCATCCGGGCGGCCCGCAGTAAGGCGGTGTTGTGGGAGCCGGCGCGAAGGCTTCCGGAGATGCCCAGGATCGTGAGCTCGTTCCTCATCTCGCTTCCTCTCCATCCGTTGGGACCTGTCGGCGGTCGCACCGCGCGACTAACTGAACTGTACAGAACAGTACATCTGAACTCAACAGTACAGTTCAGATAAGATGGCCGCATGACGACGACGAGCAGGCGGGTCCCGACGGGAGAGCGCGCGGCGCGCAAGCGGGCCGCGATCGTCCGCGCGGCCCGCCGGCGGTTCCTGGAGCAGGGCTTCAGCGCCGGAATGGATCACATCGCCGCCGAGGCCGGCGTGTCCAAGGTGACCGTCTACAACCACTTCGCCAGCAAGGAGGAGCTGTTCAACGAGGTGGTGACCGACGCGCTCGAACAGGCCCTCGGGCGGACCGTCCGCGCCATGGGCGAGCGCCTGCGCACCGGCGACCTTGAGGACATCCTGACCGCCACCGCGCGCGAGTGGGTCGAGGGCATCGCCCAGCCCGAGGTGCTGGCCCTGCGTGCGTTGATCACCGCCGAGGCCCGGCGCTTCCCCGACCTCGGCCGCGCCTGGCGCGAGCAGGGGCCCGACCGGTTCGCCGAACCGCTGGCCGCCGCGCTCGGCGCCCGCGACGACCTGGACATCCCCGACATGGACCTGGCGCTCGTCCAGTTCTACGCGCTGGTGCTGTACCCCCACATCGTGCACAGCGCCTACGGCGAGAAGCTCGACCCCCAGTTCACCGATGACCTCATCACCAGGGGAGTCGACATGTTCCTGACGTACTACCGCAAGCGCTGAAGGCACCGGCCATCAGACGATTTCGAAGTTGGCCATCATCCCCATGTCCTCGTGCTCGGCGTTGTGGCAGTGGAAGAGGTAGCGGCCGCGGTAGCCGTCGAAGCGCGTAATAATCTCCGCTGCTTCGCCGGGCCGGAGCGAGACGGTGTCCTTGAGACCCGCGTCGTGAGGCAATGGGCGCCTGCCGCCACGTGACAGCACCCGGAACCCGACCAGGTGCAGATGGACGGGATGGTGCACGTCGGCGAACACCGGCTGGCCGAAGATCGCCACCACGTGCGCGCTGACGACGGCCCGCAGGGTCCACCCAGCGGGTGACGCCGTGCAACGTCAGGTCGCCGCCGATGACCCCGGGTCGGCCTTCCAGGTGCCGGTCAGGTAGTCGGAGAGCGCGGCGGGCGCGGGAATGGCGCTCATGGTCGTCTCCATGGGTGTGGTACCGCAGCGGGCTGTCAGGGGTGGAGGTCGGTCACTCCCTTGCCGGACGCGATGTCCAGGGGCACGGAGACCTGGTCGTGGGCGATCAGCCAGGTACTGTCGATCTTCCGCAGCCCGTAGGTGACCCGGACCCACATGCCGTCGGTGGCCGTCCCGTTCCGCAACGTGCCGCTGAGGCGGGCGAAGGCGTGCCCGAAGGCGACGTCCTCGCCCACGGTGAGGGTCAGGTCCCGGACCTGGTAGGTCACGGTCTCGAAGACCGTGAACACGTTCGCCCAGTTCCGGGCCTTCGCCTCGATGCCGAGGTGCTGGAGCGGCGGGTCGATGTCGAAGGACACGATCTCCGGCGTGTAGACCCGCTTGAGCCCTTCGAGGTCCTTGGACCCCACGGCTCCGACGATCGCGTCGATCTGCTGGCGGATCTCGATCTCGTCCGCCTCGCGGTGCGTGGACAGTGTCATCGGACTGCTCCCTTCGTGGTGGCCTCTCGGCTTCTCACACCACGAAGTTATGACCGCTGAGCTATCCCGTCCAAGATCTATATTGCTATGAGGCTATGACTCGGGAGGCATGATGGAGTTGAACGCGCTCCGGCAGTTCCTGGTGGTCTCGCGGCTGGAGCACCTCAGCCGGGCCGCCGAGGAACTGCGCGTCGCCCAGCCGTCGCTGAGCCGCACCATCGCCAGGCTGGAGGCCGAACTGGGCGTCCCGCTGTTCGACCGCAGCGGCCGGCTCCGGCTCAACGACACCGGCAGGATCTTCCGCGACCACGTCGAACGCGCCCTCGGTGAGCTGGAGGCGGGACGGCGCGCCGTCACCGAGGCCACGACCCAGGGCCTGGGCGCGGTGCGGCTGGCCTCGGAAACCTTCCTCACCCTCACCGCGCCGCTGGCGGCCTTCAAGCGCTCCCATCCCGCCGCCGAGATCCAGCTCCACTGGTCCCCGCCCGAGGACATGGCCCGCCGCCTGCGCGCCCAGGAGATCGATCTCTGCGTCGCCTCGCAGCCGATCCACCACCCGGGACTCCAATCGGCGCGGCTGTTCGAGGACGAGGTCGGAGCGGCCGTCCCCCTCGACCATCCCCTGGCGAGCCGCGCGTCGGTGACCATCGACGAACTCGCCGACCAGTCCTTCGTCACCGCCCGCAGCGGTCACTGGCTGCGCCGGCTGCTCGATCGGCTCTTCGCGGCGCACGGCCTCACCCCCAAGATCGTGTGCGAGAGCGACGAGCACAGCGCGATCTCCGACCTGATCAGCGCGGGCCTGGGCATCGGCCTCGTCCCCGCCTACGCCCGCCGCAGCACCACCCGCGCCCCGCTCGCCTGGATCCCCATCGACGACCCCGGCTCCCGCCGCACCGTGAACCTCTACTGGGCCACCGACGGCCACCTGTCCACCGCGGCCCGCCTCCTGCGCACCACGATCACCGACTGGAACTGGACCGCCCGCGGCTGAACACGCCATGGGAGGGACGAGTGCTCGCCGGCCGCCGCGGCGTTGCGGCTCCAGGTTCGTTCCCGCTGTCTGGGCCTGCCCGAGCGGCTGGCCGCCGTCCGCTCGGGCGAACTGGACGCCGCGCTGATCCGCGCGCTCAGCGACGCGCCCGGCCTCGAACTCCGGGCCCGCCCAGACCGGGCCGGCGTCCCGGAACCCCTCGGAAGCACGGAAGCCCCCGCCGCTTGTCGCGTGGGGGCTCGTTCCGTCAGTGTTAGGGGAGGACCTGCGTCATCACCCCGAAGTGGGCGAGGAGGGATTTGAACCCTCACATCCTTTCGGACACACGGACCTGAACCGTGCGCGTCTGCCGTTCCGCCACCCGCCCAGGGTGCCGTCCCGTTTCCGGGCGCTCGAAAAGGCTAGCACGGTGCGGGAGGTGGTTAGGTATCCAGATACTTCGAGCGAACCTCCGCACCGATACGATCGTCTACCAGTGGGGAAGGGAGGTGCCCGTGGGCGTCATTCAGCGCTTCGAGCGACGGCTCGAGGGCATGGTCGAAGGAGCCTTCGCCCGGGCCTTCAAGTCCGAGCTCCAGCCGGTCGAGGTGGCCAGTGCTGTGCAGCGCGAGATGGACGATCGGGCCGCGATCGTGGCACAGGGCCGCACGCTGGTCCCGAACGACTTCGTCGTCGAGATCTCTCAGCAGGACGGGCAGCGGCTGCAGGTGTACGCCGACAGCCTGAGCCAGGAGCTGGCGAACCTCGCGCGGGAGTACGCGAAGGAGCAGGGGTACTCCTTCGTGGGTCCGGTGCGGGTGCGGTTCGAGAACGCCGGTGATCTCGCCACGGGCATGTTCCGCATCAGGTCCGGTGTCATCAGGGGCTCGACCGTCGAGGGCGGGGAGATCCGCCAGCCGGTGAGCGACGTGCCGCAGGGCGGCCGGGGCGGGGCGTTCGGCGGCCATCCGCGGCTGCTGGTGACGACGGCGGTGGAGGGCTCCGACACGACACAGCGCACGTACGAGATCACCACTCCGGTCACCTTGCTGGGCCGCGGCACCGACTGCGACCTGCGTCTCGTCGATCCCGGCGTGTCCCGGCACCATGCCGAGATCCGCGTAGAAGGTCCCGAAATCGTGCTCGTGGATCTAGGGTCGACCAACGGCTCCTTCGTGAACGGTCAGCCGATCCGGCGGGTCACGCTGGTCGACGGTTCGCGCGTCACGATGGGCCGCACCACACTCGTGTTCCGCCGCGATAGGGAGTAACCCCGACTCCGATGACCCCATTCACCCTCACGCTGATCAAGCTGGCGTTCCTCGCAGTGCTCTGGCTCTTCGTCATCGCGGCCGTCGGTGTGATCAGGGCCGACCTGTTCGGCTCCAAGGCGGCCACCAAGGCGGCGAACCGGGCCTCCCAGCCGCCGCGGCCGGCGAAGGCGTCCAACCAGCCCAAGCCGCGCGCGCAGCAGCCGCCCCGCAGCGCCCAGCACGGACACCCGACGAAGCTCGTCGTCGTCCAGGGCGAGCGGGCGGGCACCGTCATCGATCTCACGGGGGTGCCCATCACCATCGGTCGGGCGAATGACGCCACGCTCGTCGTGACCGACGACTACGCTTCGAGCCGGCATGCCCGACTTTATGCGCAGGACGGTCAGTGGATCGTGGAAGATCTCGGCTCCACCAATGGGACCTATCTCGGACGCACGAAGGTGAGCCGGCCGATGCCGGTTCCGCCGGGCGTACCGGTCCGTATCGGCAAGACCGTGATCGAGCTGCGCAAATGACTCTGGGAATCCGCTACGCCGCGCGCTCCGACGTGGGCATGCTGCGCGAGGGCAACGAGGACTCGGCGTACGCGGGCGCGCACCTGCTCGCGGTGGCCGACGGGATGGGCGGGCACGTCGGCGGCGAGATCGCGAGCGCCGCCGCCATCGAGGCGCTGCGGGGGCTCGACAAGGACCTGCCGGCGACGGAGCTGCTCGCCGCGCTGGAGCACACGGTCAAGACCGCCAACGACAACCTGCACCGCATCGTGGAGTCCGACCCCGCGCTCCAGGGCATGGGGACGACGCTGACCGCGATGCTGTGGGCGGGCAACCAGGTCGCGCTGGTCCACATCGGCGACTCGCGCGCCTACCTGCTGCGCGACGGCAGCCTGTTCCAGATCACGCACGACCACACGCTGGTGCAGTCGCTCGTCGACGAGGGGCGCATCAGCCCGGACGAGGCGGCGTCGCACCCGCAGCGCTCGCTGCTGCTGCGGGCGCTCGACGGCCGCGGCGAGGTCGACCCCGACCTGTCGCTGCGCGAGGCGAAGATCGGTGACCGGTACCTGCTGTGCTCGGACGGGCTGTCCGGCGTCGTCACCGCGGAGACGATCTTCCAGGTGCTGACGGACGTGGCCGATCCGGAGCAGGCCGTCCGGCAGCTGATCGACCTGGCCAACCGGGGCGGCGGCCCCGACAACATCACCTGCGTGGTCGCGGACGTGGTCGACCTCGGCCAGGTGCCGCCGACGGGCGGTCCCGGGCGCGCGGTGGGCGCGGCGGCCAACACGGCGCCGCCGGATCCGCCGGGCGGCGGCGCGAACACCACCCAGGCCGACACGCCCGCCGGGCGGGC
>NZ_CAACUY010000042.1 GCF_900659615.1 Actinomadura fibrosa
CAGCCCTCTTCAGGAGCGGACCGTGACCAACACGGTCTACGTCGCGAGGACACAACCAGCCCAGGCGTAACGCTGGCCAACCGATCTGCGGCATGAGCGGATGTCCGTTGTCGGGAACAGGGAAACATGCTCCGGACTGGCAGGAGACGCAACGTGTCCGATTGAGGCCTGGACGCCGCCGCCTCCAAGACGACGCGCCACGATGGTGCTCCGCTTTGCGAGGAGGATCAGCATGGGCAGGGACGACAAGAAGATCGTCTTCTTCGCGGCTGGAGTGCTGTTGATGATGGCCGTCCTGCCAGCTGGCCTGCTGCTCGGCCCGCTGCAACTGGGTGAGGGGGAGGCTACGCGGCTTGCGGCCGTGCTCACCTTCATCGGCGTTCTGGTGACGGCGTCGGTGTCGCTGATCGGGCTGATGGTGAACCGCCAGACCGAGCATCGGCTGCAGACAGAGCAAGCCGAACAGAGCCGCCAGCTCCGGCTGGACGCGGCGATGCGTGCGGGGCAGTTGATCGCCCCCAATGGCGGGGCCTCGTCCGATCCGGCCGCGCTGGCCTCCGGGCTCCTCGCGCTTACCAAGCTCGACAACGCCGGTCTCGCCGTGACCCTGCTGGTCGACCTGTGGTCCGACGAGAACCCGCGTGTCGCCAAAGAAACCGCTGTGCTCATCATCGACGCGGCATTACGCTCGCCGTCGTCCAATGCACAGCTCATCGCCGCCGAACTGCTGTGCCGTCACGCGACTCGCCTCAATCCCTGTCAGTCCCTGCACTGGCCGAGTGCGGTGGAGGGCTGCTGGATCCCCGATCTAAGCCCACGGGCCAAGCTGCTGCTGGTCGAGGCCTTGGTAAACATGACACTGGCCGGACCGCCCGACGAGAGCGCACTGCGTGCAGTCGCCGTGCGTCTCTACGGCATCTGGCGCGAGGATTCCGACGACCGTGTGCGGGGCTGCATCGGCAAGCTCATCGATTCATTGATCGGCAGGCTCAACGACCTCGGCTACAAAGATTTTATGCAGGGCACCCAACGGGTTATGCTCAGCGAGTTGCAGGAGGCCGCCCGGAGTAGAAGCAATAACCCGGACGGCTACCTCGACCGATTGTCGACCAGATTCGCCGACGACCTCCGCGACTGGGCTCAGCGGTGTGAAGGACTACCTACAAAACCCGGATGCCTCGCCACAGCTCACTGATGACCAGATCCGCCCGACACGATCGACCACGCGAAGCCAACGCGACCAGTCTGCGCCGTGCATCACGTTCCAAGATGGACCCCGCCACTCGCCCGATCGGCGGCATGAGCGGATGTTGCCAGGTAGGGGCCCGAACCAAGACGCTGCAATCGTGGCTGACAATGAGCGCCCCTAGAGGATGCTCGATGAACTCCGGCAGATGCGCGACCCAGTTCGAACTCGAGGTACCTGCGGTACTCTCACGTGGTCTCCGTGCTCCGGTAAGTAATTGATGATCTAATCAAGGAGCGGCAGGTATGTGGGAATCGTTGTTGGGTGACTATCAGCGGCTAGCAGCGATCGTGTCCGCCCACCAGCGGGGCCGGCGCTTCGAAGAGTTGCTGGAGCGGTTGTTCCAGCAGGCACACTTCTGCGTAGACCGTGATCCCTCCGTGGCGGCTCCGCGGCAGACAGATCTGGTGGCCCGCTACGAAGACACCTGGTACCTCATCGAGGCCAAGTGGCAAAACGCTCCCGTTGACGTCGGTGTCGTGGATGCCGTGCGGAGCCGTATGGATCGGACGGCATCCAGAACCGTGATAGGTGTGATCATCAGTGTCAGCGGGTTTACCGAGTCAGTGGTGGAGGACCTGCGCCGCTACCGGAACCGCGCACCGATCCTGCTCTTCGGTGAGGAAGAGATAGCTCAGACCCTGAAGACGCCCAGAGATTTGTTGGCACTGCTGCGCTCCAAACACGAGCGGCTGGTCGCCCACGGTGAGGTGCAGTTGGCCGCCGACCGCAAGGCTCAGCCGCGGCCCCGCCCATCCAGAGACCTGCCAGAGTCCACGACGCGACTGCTCGATACCGATCTTGCCCCAGTGGACTCGTTCACCAGCGACGGACAGTTCGGGGAGTTCGTCTTCGTTCCCCAGGTGCCGGACGTGGATTGGGAATACCCCGGCGGGCACGGCGTCAGTGTTGATTTGCCGCTGCGGGTCTTCAACCAGGAGCACGTTGTCGACCTCGTACACACTCTGTCCCGCCTCGGCTTGAGGGGCTCGGAACCACGATGGATCATCCAGCAGTCCACGGTGAACTGGCACGGCGTCGGCGCCCGAACCCTTTGTGACGCCCTGCGCGCATGGGAAGCACGTACTGCGGACCTGATTGATGCACACCATACGGAGCAGGTCGTCTATTTCGACACTTGCCCAGGCGGAGGCTTCTATACCATTACCGCAGATGTCGCGATGCACACGACCAGACGGGTGTATCGCTGTAACGTGTCGTTTCAGTTGCCGGGCGTACCCCTGGACACTGGACCGCTCCGCCATCTGTTCGAGCGGTACCAGACCGGGGTCTTTCATTATTTTCGTCCGATGACCACCTCGGCGCTCACTCGGTTCTCCTGGCCACGGAGCGAAGCGCCGATCCTGGAGGTAGTCGGCTACGTCGTCGTCCACGACGACCTACCACCCAGCTTTTGGCCCGATGTCCAGGCAGATGAGACCCAGAAACCCGCAGGACCTGGCGAGGTCCCCACGGAATGGGTGACCGGAGTGGTGGCTAGGAACCCGTATCGGACAGAAACTGGCATCACGGTCCCGCCCGAGTGGCCGAACGAGATCCAAGCCAGTGACCTACTGATCTGCAGTCTGCGCAACCACCACCCGCTCGACCGTCCCAGCGGCGCCTATCGCCTGGAGTCCTGGCGATACGCTCGTACTTCAGATGCGCTGGTCTTCCAGCCGCTGGCCGACTGGTAAGGGCGGCCCAGCTTGTCTCGCATGGTGACGACCCGGGCCGTATACGATCAACGATCTCGTTGGCCTGGGCGACGTCCACCAGGGATTCGAGTTCAGAATCGATCCGCCACGGTCCCGTTCACCGTGCCGACTGTAAGGAACACCAAAACATCCGGTTATTGGAACGAGCGGGCGCACAAGATTCGCCACTCACTCGCGCGGTTGGCGGCATGAGCGGACGTTCGCGAGACGCCACACATGCGGGTCGGAACCTCCCCCGGCCCGCGGTGGCGCATAGGGGATGCCCTAGCCTCCGATCGCGATCCGGTACGGCTCACCGAGGGACGACAGGGGATATGTGCAAATAGATATGATCATCCCGGAGACAAACCATTTGCACGTGCGGGGGTCTGGCAAGACATCGTAGGCGAGCAAGTGGACAGGATGATGCAACCTGCCGTTCGCGCCGATCGCGGGGTTCAGGAGGTGCTGGCTGCGAGGCGGTACCAGCCGGGTGCAGCGGTCTGCATGTTTTCCCCGGGGGTCCAGGACCGTACCTGGGAGCGGGCCAGCCTCCCAGGGTGGTTGTCTCCGCTACCGAGGTCTCTGTATACGTCCTTGCCGGTGTTCTCGACCCAGATCATCGACTTCTGCTCGGCGATGAGCCACCGTTCGAGCCACTCAGCGTCAACGAGGAGTTCGTTCTGTCCAAGTTTGCCCGCGTGCCGAACGGTCGCGACGAGCTGGCTCGTTTCGTCGGTCCAGCCGTTACGTCCATTCCATCGGAGCTCGCCGGGAGCGAGTCCGAAGAACTCGGGGGCGGGCATGTATAGGGAGATGGTGTTCTGGTCTTCGGGGGCGTACTCGTACTCGCCGAGGAGGCGCCAGGCGGCGGGCTGGGTGGGGACGGTGAGTGGCTCGGTCCATTCACGGCGCATCATGTGGAGTTCTTCTCCGTGGTGATGGCCGTAGGGGAATTCGCCGACGTATCCGTGGTGCAGTTCGGGGTTGTTGGCGATTGTCTGGTCGAGGAGATCGCGCTCTTCGAGTTCGCTGATGGCGGTAGCAAGGTCCTGGGTTGCGACCAGATGGGCGTAGAGATGGGACCAGATACCCCGGTTGCGCTTTGTGGTGTCGGAGCCGTTGTTCCAGTTGTAGGTGCCCGCCAGGACGATGTGGGGGTGGCCTTCGAAGACGGCTTCGTTGACTGCGATGTCGGGGAGGTCGGTGTCGTCGGCGACCCACTCGGCGTCGGTCTTCGCGACGGTGGACGCCCAATTGTAGGCGGGCACCCATGAACGTGGGGTCGGGTTGGGGGAGAACTCGACGACGGTCGGGTCGACCTGCCGGGAGATGTCGGTGTGTGGGCCAGGGACGGCGGGCGCTGGCGGGTCCCATCTGTCGGGGGTTTTGGGGGCGTGGTCGGAGACGATGCCGATGAGGCGATTGAGTGCTATCCACTGGTACTTTTTGCCGATGCGTTCAATCCATGCCGGCTTGGACCGGCCGAAGCCGAACTCGCCGAGGACGTAGCTGTCGAAGGATGCGTGGAGGTGGGGCTGGTACCCGAGGCGGATGACTTCGGTGACGACCCACCGGGCGGCAGAGGCAAGGTCGATGCCGGGGCGGTCTCGGAGTTCGGGGCTGAGTTGGTAGATGAAGAAGTCGTCGCCGGTGGCCGAGTGGACCAGCTTCGGGTAGTTGCTGGTGTCGTACGAGGCGATGTCTTCGTCTGTGGGCCAGGTGAGGGGCCAGTCGCTGGTGTAGGGCGGCCGGAACTGGTCGACGTTGACGCCAGCGGGGAGAGCTCCGCGGTCGTTGGCGGCTTCGAGGATGCTGCGAGCGGCATCACGCACGGCGGCGTTTGGGGTGACCTCCGACGGCACGGAGAAGACGTTCTTCCACACCACCTCGGCTGCGGCCTCCCAGTCGTCTTGGGTGCCGCTCACAAGGAGGGCCGCGTATGGGGCCTCGCAGGCTCGTTCGATGACCCACTCGTCGTCTACCACGGTGAAGCGGTCTAGCAGCCCGGCCGCCTGACTCGGGTGGCGGGTCAGGAGACGGGCGGCGGCGATGGTTACCGGTTCTCGGACGCGGCGGTCGCTGGCGCTGGTTGCCCACAGGAGCGCTGTGACCCACAGGCGGGTGGTTTGCTCACCGACGTGGTCCAGCGGCTTCTCCCTGGCCCACCGGATGAGCCGGTCGACTGCTCCGCTGGTGTCGTGGGTGATGTGGAACCAGCCGGGCAGAAACGAGTCGCGAGCCGCCATGTTCAGGCCGGTGAGGAATGCGTGGAGGCAGTCGGCGTTCAGGGGGTGGCTGGGCCGGGCGGCGAGACGGAACAGCATTGTCAGCGTGTCGGAGCATACGTCGTTTCGGCGGAGCGCGTCGATGACGATGTCTCGGGTGGCGTCGGTGATTGAGCTGTCGTTGCGCCATCCGATTCCGGCGACGACGGCAGCCGCGATGGCGTCGTCGTCACCGATCTCAGTGCGGAACTCGGTGAGCTCAAGCCCGAAACGTTCCGCGACGACGATGGAGGTTGCTTCGAGAAGGCCGAGGTCGATCGTACCGCCGAGGCCGATGACCCTGCCGAGGCGACCACCAAGCTGGGCCGTGATGCCGGCGGCGTCGGTGACGTCGGAGAGGGCGTCGGAGACGATGAGGTGGTGTCCGATGCGTTCGAACGTGATGGCGATGACGTCTGCGCCGTAGGGGGTGCCATCCGGGACGATGTCTTCTTCGAGAAGCCCTTGGGCGATGAGCGCGTCGAGGAGTGATTTCTCGGCGCTCCGGTCGGACCAGATCGATGCCAGCTGGGCTTGGGCCTGGGTACGAGTCAGCAGCGGATCGCCGCCGCCGTCGGCGATGGCTGAGGCGAGGGCGTGCATTGCCTCGTGGACGACGCGGTCGGACGGTGAGGCATCAATCCGGTCACTGACGATGTCGTTCGCATTGTCAAGGACCATCTGAGTCAGCTCGCCGAGGCCCATGGTGGCCTGGTCTAGGGACAGCCGGGTATTGCTCTTGAGCGCTTCGCAGACCAGGCGCAGGTAAAGCGGGTTGTCGAACTCGCCGTGGATAGGCGGCGACGTCGGCGGTTCCAGGCCGTAGAACGCGGCGTACTCACTGACCGCCTCGAACTCGACCCCTTCGAACCCGGTGTGCTCGAACTTCGCCAGGGTGAGCCCGGGCGGGAGGACCTGGCCGACGTAGTGCGTGCGGGCGGTCAGAAGGAGCCGGACGTTGGAGTATCGGCCGACGGTGGTGATAAGCCGGTCGAGGTTGTCGCGCCACATGGACCGTGGGCGGGTGTCGTTGAGCGCATCGATGACGAGGAGGGCCGGGACGCCTGCGACGCGGGCGCTCTCGTCGAGGAGTGCGATGGCCTCCTCACTGGTGAGGTCGGCCGGCATCTTGAGCACGTCGCGCAGGTGGGTCAGCGGGTCGCGGTCGGTGAACCAGCGGCCGTGGATCATGACGCTGGGGCGGCCCTGGCCGAGGCGCCGGACGACCGCGTCGATGGCGAGATAGGTCTTCCCGATACCGGCGGCACCCGTCATCAGTGCGACCTGGGCGGCGGCGAGCCGGCCGACCGGGCTGATGAGGAGGCCGGTGGCATCAGTGAGCTTTTTGCCGAGTTCGCGCAGAGCATCGACGGCTGCCGCGGGGAACGACACCTGGTACTCAGCCTGGAACTGCCGCCAACTCCGGGTGTCCCAGCCGTCGGGATACTTGGCGTCCATCGCTGCGCCTTCGGCAGCTTCTTGGCCGCTAACTATTCTCGAGGCTTCATCGAGCGCTTGAGCGAGGTCGTCGAGTCCAGCGGTCGTGCGCGAGGTGTGCCATGCAGCTAAAGCCTCAGCGACCTTGCTGGCGGCGTCGAGGGCTGCGTTCAGGTCTGCGGCGAGCACTTCCTTCTCAGCGTTGCGCACGCGGCGAGCGGAGTCGTTGACCTCATCGATCTGGTCGGTGACGACCGCCCACCACTCGTCGTCGGAGCAGAGCGCCGCAATAGACCTGGCTGCGGGTACCTCAACGTTCACCTCGGGCATGTACCGGGGCCGGGCGGCAGCGATCGCCTCTTCCAACCGGTCTTCCCACCACTGGGCGGCGAGGACATCGGCGTCGAACCAGTACCGGCGCTGGATCCCGGTGGGGTCAAGGCGTTCGAGACGGGTAAGGATGTTCGTCGCCCACTCGAACTCAAATTCCACCGTCATACCGCGCATGGTGGCCATCGATTTCCAGCCCTCGAGCCACCCCCCTGCGTTGTTGATCTTCTCCAGGAGCGACTTGCCGCGACCTCCGGTGCGGCCGGTCGGATCAGCAGGGATGGCAATCGTGTACTTGGTCAGGTTCGGATGCTGGTCCAGGGCGGCCTCGACGGACCCGTCGAGTTGGGCCTTGTTGACGTCAGTGTGGGTGGTCCAGTACTTGGCCTGCCAGCCGTGCTCGGTGCCGTCAGGCAGCATCCAGTAGCACTCGACGCCGCCATCGCCACCGGCTCCGTGTAATGAGACGAACCTGGCCTTAGTCGCGGGCGGCTCCTGTGCGACCTGTTGACAGATGAACTGCTCATACCCGTCGCGTTGCCCGCCCGGGCCCAGCGACCGAATTCGCGTGAACTCGATGTCAGGGATGTTCACTGGGGGAGGTCCTCCGAGCTGCTCCTGTTGCGGTCGTCGAGGCGTGGGGGAAACGCTACCGGTCCGCCACGAAACTCGCGGCCAGGCCGGCGTGACCCGGCCCCGATCGCGACCGATTCGCCAGGAGCACTCCCGAGTTCCGATCCCGCAGACGCATAGCCAAGCCCGTGACCTCGGCCTCGCCATGTGCGTTAGGTTGTGCTCCCGCTCTCGCCGACACGAACCCCGACCCGAGGAGCCCCGCAAGCGCCGGCCCAGGAGGAAGAGCGTACTGATGCCATACCAGCAGGGACCTAGAGGGCGAGAGACGGCTCAACCGCCGAGCGGGAAGAAGCCGCTGATCACCAACCGACCGGTCAGCGTACCGCAGCCCGCGACGATGGGTGTGTCTCCATCTGCGGGATACCGGCAGAGGTACGTCACGACCGGGGGCGCTTGCACCCGCCCGGTCAGCGACTGGCCGATCGATGATCGGCAACTCTATTGTCCTGGGCTCGTTAGGAAGGAGCTACTCATTCCGCGGCCCCAATGATCGCCTTCTCCGGCCGTACGGTTACGCTCGCGTTCGCGCTCGCGTTCCGCTGGCCGAGAGCAAACGGGCCGAGCCGATAACGGCAAAGATCGAAAGACGCGGGCGACCGAGGCCGCCCGGACGCCACGTTTGGGTGCCGGGGATGTCGTCGAGCGCCCGGCCTCCACGGTGGGGACGACGCCTTGCGCCATGGGCAGGGAGATCACTGTGAAACCGGCGTGACTTCCAGGACGTCGTCTGGCGGAACGGCCACATTGCGGCAATCGTGACCGTATATATGGTGCCAGCCCAGCTTCTCTCCACGTAGAGAAGCATGGATATACCAAAAGGCCGTGCGAATCGCGTGTGTCGTCGTCTCGGCTGTACGGAATTTGACGATGTGAGGGCTGGCCGCGCTTTCGAAGAGTTCCTGCAGGCCGAAGTCGCAGGTCCGCGCTATGTCTTGAACGATTTTCGGGATCGCCAAGTAGTCGTGGTGCCCATAGAAGGTGGACAGGTGCTGGTCGCGTATCAGGTAGGCGTACGGTCCTCCATGGAACGCGGCATCCTGTGTCTTCAAGCGGTCAACGAGTGGGTCGCGTCCATTCGTGAAAGAGCGGGCGCTTGGCTCGCGGCTCGTGGCTTCTTCACCGACGCACGGGCGTTCCGGCACCTTCCCGAGCTCCTCGCACGCCTGGACCGGTACGACGAGTTGAAGGAGCTCATCCAGCCAGGGTTCGTCGCCGAAGGCATTCGTGCGTTCCAACCACCGGAGGCGCTTCAGCGGGCCGTCGGAACCGTTGCCCGTGAAAGCGAAGTGCGGCTCGACTGGCCAACGCTGATTGCCTGCGTCGAGACCCGCAAGGCGATTGACACCTACGAGTCCGAGTCGCTGATCGACTCGATTGTCGAGTACGCGGACGTCGTGGTGGCCATCGTTGGTGCCGACGTCGTAGCCGAGCGGCTTATGTACGAAGGACGGCCAACATTCCCGGCACGGTGGGGCCTTCGCATCTGTGAGTCCGTGGACCGAGCCGGGGACGCGGCCCCATGGAACGCCTACATCGACGCCCGCGAATCCGAATCGAAGCGCGAACGCTCCACCTACAGCTCCGATCACGACGGCGCACTCCACCTCGCCATCCAGCTCGGCGCGCTCCGCCGCCATAACCAGCGGGGTGACATCCCGCCGAACCTGGCTGAGCGGGTCGCCGAAAACCTCGAACAGGATCACAAGGCGTCACTCGAAGACCTCGTCGAGGTGTTCACTGCCGGTCTCCCGGCAGGCGTCATGCCGGATATCGCCGCCGCGATGACCGACCCTGACAAGGCCGCCCGGGTCTACCTGAAACTCGCCGACCTCGCCGCATCTGGGGCACCTGGCCTACCGAACCCAGCCGACCTCGCCCGGCAGGCGTGGACGCTTGCGCCGGCACTCGACATCGTCAGGTACCTGGACCACAGCATCCCGGCCACTGATGTCCTCGCAGGGCTGGGAACCACCGACCTCGAAGCAGACATCCAGGCCGCTACCGATGCCGTGCTTGACGGTCGCCCCGTAACCTACGACAGCATCCAACGGTGGCTTTCGCTCCTCACACTCGCCCACACCCTCGACCGGACCATGCCACTCAGGTACGTGGGCCAACTCGCAGGCGTCGGCTTCTATCGCGCCTGGCTGCGGTACGCCGTGGGGACCATCGGTATCGCAGACGACGTCGCCGCAGATGTCACCACGGCCGAAGCAGCCTCCACGGCCGTCCTGGTCGCGCTCGCAGACCTCGCGGCAGAAGCACATCCGTTCACCGGGAACCCACGAGCGTGCGACCTATATTCCATTCACTCATTCATCCACAAGGTCGTCGAGGACTCGCTCGTTGTCGTCCAACCCAACGATATCGATCCGGTTCTCGCCCACCTCGTCGCGATCGGCGATGGCACCACCACCACGACCAACTTCGGATTGCCCGAGAATGGACCCCTGGTAACCAACGACCTCCTCGAAATCCTGTCTCGCGTCTCCGACCACATAGGCGTCGACGCCATCCACGCTCTGATGGAGGTCATCCGAGACCGACGCTGCGACACCAACACCCAGTACCGCGTCACTGCCGACTTCGAACTCGCAACGGCCCGCATCTGCATCGCCGCGGGAGCCAAGGATGAAGCCGACGAATGTTGGCGCCGCGCCTGCCTACTCCTCGCCAGCTACGGTGGACACAAGGATCCCACCGCCTCCGAAATCATCGATAGCGTTCAAGACATCGCCGACGTCGACATCGACACCGCACGCTCCTGCCTGGAGAAGCTCGTCGATCTCGTCTACCTGGTGAGGCAACACACCGACGGCCGCGACACCTCACACTTCGTAGACCTGTGGTGGGAGACGGCCGCAACCATTGATCCGACCGCCGCCGCCATCGACGGCGCCGACACCCTCCTCAGCGAACTCGGGTTCGAAGACAGGCGCGCGTACACCGCACACACTCACCTGCTCGAAACCCAGGTCATGGCGGCGGACCCTATTATCTTGGCGGCCCTGCGCCTCACCGTCGGGACGGATTGGCGTCGTCCGACCACCGATCTCCAACTCCTCACCCGACTCGAGGATGAGCTCGGCAAGAGCCCGCAGACAGACGTGATGCTCTCCATCGTTGCGAACAACGTCGCGGCGACCTACGACGATCAGCCGATGCTGTACTCCAGCGACCAACCCAAGTCCGTGGTGACACCCGAGCTTGTCGAGGCAGTCGTCCGGCTGGGTGGGGCGGCTTTCCCGGCCCGGACGCCGCGCACGGAGCAGGAGCGTAAGAGCGCATGGGCCTCCACCCCAAAGCCCGACCCGCAGGAGATACAGAAGCGACTTGTGAACGACCAGCGTCCTGTGGTCCCCGAAGGCCGGGCCGGCGCGGTACTCGCGGCACGCGAGTTCGAGATCCAGCGGTCTAGGGATGATGCGGCTCCGAAATGGGACCTTGACGCGCTCACGAACGCCATCGGGTGGCGTGTTATCGAAACGACCCTAGCCCATGGGGCCGAGGCAGGTATCAGGCTAGTTGACGAAGTCGCCTGTGAGGTGGCTTGGTATTCCAACAACGAGGTATTTGCTGGTCTTGGGGAGGGGCTCGCCGCCCGCAGTGGTAGCACCCACGACTCATTGAAAAGGGTCGCGAGCTACTGCCTTACACTCGCCTACACCCGGATCCGTGGCGGGGGAGGGTGGCGCAGGTTCGCCGGACGGGAACGCGTACACCTGTGGACCGCGGCACACGCGCTGGACTCGGTTATTGCGGAGAGGACGCTGGCGACGGCGGTTGTCGAGACGGTCGTTTCTGATGCGCAGCGCACGTACGGGGTGACGCAGGCTGTGGTCGCGGCACTCGCTGCGACGCCGACCTACGCGCCGGGCGGTACGGCAGTCCAATGTTGGGAGGCTGCACTCCCCATCATCCAACACCGGCTCCCAGGGATCGCGGAACGGGGCGGCCACACCTATCGGCCGACCGCAACCCCTGACTCGCAGGACACCTTAGATGTCGCGATGGTGGCGCTTGCGCTGGCGACGATCGCTCACCCGCTCCGCGCGGACCTGCGGCAGACACTCGTCGCCGCCGCCCTGCTGGTGATGTGCCGCCCGAAGATTGGGCAGCTGGCACTCGTTCACGTACTGAGGGCAGGGTTGGATGCAGGCCGGACCACATGGCTGTTGGACGTCGTACGCGCCTGCCTGCCGATTGGTGAGCTGACTGATGAGATGGCGGCGGAGTTGACAAAGCTGGCAGGGACGGATCGGTTGTCGGTTCGTGTACTCGCGGACCAGATCCTGGATGCACACGGGCGGCCAGTTCCGCACCCGCCGGCGACCGAACCGGACCCGAAGGTGCGTGCCGCGTTTCACGACCTGATGAGGGAGCACGAATGACGTCGCCGACACCGGAGGAGCGGGCTGACGGCCTGGTAACCCTCTTCCTCGATGACCTCATCAAGAATGCGAACCAGCCCCCAGGACTGCGTGAAGCAATCGTCGCCCGGCTTGCTGGGCGGGTCGACGACATCGGACAGCGCTTCGGCCAACAGATCGACCATCTGCGGTCACCATCGGCTCGACGAATCCCGAACGCGTACCTCGCGGACGAAGAGGCCGTCGAGAACGAGCTACAGGCCGCTGCTGCCGGTATCCGGACCGCGAGAGCCTTGGAGGGAGTCCTATCAGACCCTCGACGGTTCGAACGCAATCTCGCACAACGCTTGGCACCGAACATACGATGGGCGCTGCGCAGCGAAGCATCAAGAGTTCCGCGGCCTCCAACCCGAGCCAGTGTGCTCAACTGGTCGTTGACGCCCGTCCCGTGGGTCGAAGACGACGCTGAGTGGCCCCCTGCCGGTGCAGTGGCCCTCGCGGATGTCCGGCAACTCACCGGTGAAGATGGCGAGTTGGTACGCGTCATCGAGGAGCCCTACCGAGGATGGGTCCAGCTCGGGATGTTCGAGCGGCAAGCGACACTCGCAACCCGCTACCCCGACGTCCCAGCCCGGCAACTACTGATTGCCACCGGACTCGAGGCGTGCGACGGATCACCGCCGGTCAATAGCATGCCGATCTCCCACACTGCGCCGAACCCGTGGGCCGTCCGCTATGACCGCCTCGCACCAAGCCTCGACGCCGAACATGCCCGCATCACCATCAACTCCACGCAAGGGCCCCTCGCTGCACTCATCGACTACAAGGGCCAATTGGGCTCCCCAGCGCCTGAGCGCGGAGTTGGTCTCCAACCCTTCGCGCTCGTCCCCCGGATCGAGGTTATCGCTCTCCTTGGGCTTCGCCCCGAAGCACCAGCACTACGTCACGCCCTCGTCGACGACCACGGCGCAGCAATCGTCGGCCGGCAATGGCGCGGATTCCTCATCCACGACGGCAACTACAGTCCACTTGAACCAGCCATTTACGGAGCCGACCTACTCCTCCGCCCAGACCTTTACGAGACCCTCGTAAACGCCGTCGGCAATGGCAGATTTGGCTTCGGGGTGAGCGTTAACCATTTCGAGTCCGCGCCATCGTCTAGCAAGCCGGAAGGTGGTGATTGAAGCGCTCATCTCACCCTGCTGAGATCATTCGTCGCTACACACGCGCCAATGGATATGTCTCGATTTCTCGTGTCGTTTATTGACGGGTGGCGCACGCTGATCGACATGGGGCGGTGGATCGCCTTTAAATGGGTTTCAAGATCGCGGTCTGGCTCTTCACTGGCCGCGGGTACCATCGGTTCGCCTGTCGTGCCGCACCTCGCATCAGGGCACTGCTTTTGCGGCTCGGTCAGGCGCGCCGTGATCTCCGCAATCGAGTGATCTGGCGCTGCTCGCGCCGCGAGAAGTACCCAATCTGTATCGCTGGAGGTCATCCGATACCGCGCTTACCGTCCGTGGCTACGGTATGTCAGACGACCCGTTCGCGCTAACTGATTTGGCTATGGGGAGTTGGTGGGCCGGACAGTCTCACATACAACGACTCTCCCCTCGCCAACCGCTCAGCTATGTCTTGGGCCTGCGGGTGGCTGGACGACATCAGGCGGATGCGGGCACTAGCGAGAGCGGTGGTGACTTGCCGTGCCAGTTCCGCGCGCCCGTCTAGGGCTTCGATGTCCGTGGACAGCTGGAGCCGGAGATCAAACCGTAGTAGAGCGGCAGCAGCGCGTCGGCCAAGGCGTGCTTAACGCCAGCGTCGGTCAGGATTCGGACAGCCTTGACGCGCAGGTCAGCCGCGGTCTTCTTGTCGACCTCGCGAGCAGCTGCGTAGATCGCTTCGCAGAGCATGTGTGCGGCGCGGCTTGCCGTCTCAACACCGATCTTGTATGGCCCTAGGGTGATGGTGCCAGCCCTGGAGTCGTAGCCGAAGCCGGAGAATGTCCGCGCGATATCGCGCAGGTCCTCACCAGCACCCCGACGGGACCTCTGAGGCTCTCCCCGGCCCTCACCGCGGGACCAGTCCTCGAAATGCGTGAGGGCGTCCCGCACGCGGGACCAGTCCTCGAAATGCGTGAGGGCGTCCCGCATGTGCTTGATGCCGGGAAGGGCGTCCTCGAAGCGGTCACGAGCGGCCTTGAGGGTATGGCCGACGGTCGGGTCTATGTCGAGCGCTTTGAGCGAGAGTTGTTCGAGCTGTTCTGCTGCGAGTAGCTGCCGCAGGGCGAGGATGACAACCCGGGCGTCGATCTGCTCGGAGCTGAAGGGTTGCGTCCAGCGCTCCTCGCCCCTTCGGATGCGAAGCCTGCTCAGCTCCACCATGTGTAGCCACCATTGAGCCTCTGATACAGCGATGGTGTAGGGGTGGTCGGCGGGGCTACATTCGGCGAATTCGCCTGACCAACAAGCCCGCTCATTCTGCTACTCAGCAAGACTATCGCCTGATCCCGGACTGTCACAATTCGTGATCAACGAGATCTCCACGTGAGCCAGGCAGCTTGCTGACGCCGGACTCCCAGCATCCGCTCATCGGCATGAGCGGACGATGGCACAGCGTCCGGGAGCAGGCCATGGACCCTCATCCGAGCCAGGTCTCGGCGCTGAGGCAACACTTCGCTGCAAGACCGTCTGCGAGGATCGTCCGGTCGACGGACTGCACCGACTCGGCGCTGTGGGAGGCGATTACCGAATCGTGAACGCCGACCTGCTTGGGCCAGCGTCACTCTCCCCGCTCACCAGACACGCCTTGCGGCCGTGAGTTGGCCTAACGGCCACAACACCATTCAGTGGCCTGTGACCGCGGTGGCCAAACTTTGATCATCAAAGCAACCAGGCACACACACGACCACAGGCCGCCAAGTCGAGTGACCGGCTCGCACTCGACAGGTTCCCAGGCTCGAGAGGATCGCCGGCCGTTTGCGACGCCCAGCCGGGCTGCACAGGGTGATCAGTCGGCGTCGAGTAGGGCGCGGAGGGCTGCGGTGGGGACTCGGTAGCAGTGGCCGATTCGGATGACCTTGCAGGGAAAGGTGCCGTCCTTGGCGAGTTGGTACGCGTAGGTGCGGGAGAGGCCGAGGGCGCGGGCGGCGGTGGTGATGTCGACGACGGCGGGCAGGTTGTCGAGGTCGGCGTACTTCATTGACTGCACAGCGATGCCTCCGAGGTATCGGGATGTGTGGCTGCTTGTTGATCGGTTCGTTAGGTGAAGCACCAGCCGCTGTCGCAGGCGCCGTCGCCTTCGTCGAAGGGGAGGGTGTCGGTGTCGGGGGTGACGTCGTTGAGGGGTGCGTTGTAGCGGGTGAGGTAGACGGGGTCTTTGCCGAGGGTGGCGCGGCGGGTGTTGATGGTGTGTTCGAGGTGGCAGGCCTTGGTGAAGAGGTCGGGTTGGTCGCGGCGCATGTCTTGCCAGGTGGTGAGGCGGTGGAAGGGGCAGAACCAGCAGGCGGATTTGGGTGGGACGGGGAGGCCGGCGGAGCGGATGATGCGGGGGCAGTCGGTGCGGCGGATGCCGAGGTCTAGGAGGGGGTAGGTGATGCGTTCGTAGGGTTCGTGGCGGCGGTTGTTGGCGCGGTGGATCTCGTCGAGGCTGATGCCGATGCCGATGGTCGTGGGGTTGGTGGGGCTGGCGCCGTGGGCTTTGAGCCAGCGGCCGATGACGCGGATTTTGAAGTCGGCGGTGCAGGAGCGGGTGCCGGGTGCGCCGTTGCTCATCCGGACGGGGATGGGGATGGAGCGGGAGCCTTCGCGCATGAGGCGGCCGTAGAGGGTTTCGGTGGTGCCGTCGCGGCGGGTGCGGGCGAGCTGGCGCAGTTCGATGCCGTGGGCGGCGGCGTAGGGGGCGGCGTGGTCGCGGATGTAGGTCAGGGTGGCGGGGTGTTCGGAGTCGTCGCCGACGTTGGCGAACAGGAAGAGGCGGAAGTCCAGGTCGCCTTGGGCGGCCAGGACGAGGGCGGCGGTGGATTGCCAGCCGCCGCCGAAGCTGAAGGCGCGGAGCGGGCCACATGGTGGCGAGGTTTTTGTGGTCCTTGCTCGGACGAGCTCGTGGGAGCGGGTGACGGGGCGTTTCGCGGCATGGTGCGGGTGCCTGGGGTGTCGGTCGCTGGGGTGGGCGGGTCGGGTGTCGTGGTCGTGGTGCAAGGGCGTGCCTCCGGTCAGGTCAGCGTGGTGCGTATGGTGGGGCGGGTGGCGCCGGCGTATTGGTGTTCGCGGTAGGGGTTGCTGGTGAATGGGGAGATGCGGACGACGTCGCCGGTTTGTGGGGCGTGGATCATGCGGCCGTGGCCGAGGTAGATGCCGACGTGGTGGATGGTGGCCGGGCGGTTGGGTTGGGTGGCGAAAAAGAGCAGGTCGCCGGGTTGCAGGGCGGTGCGGGCGATGTGCGGGCCTGCGTTGTACTGGTCGGCCGCGACGCGCGGGAGCGTGGCGCCGGCTTGGGCCCAGGCGTATTGGGTGAGGCCGGAGCAGTCGAAGCCCTTGATGCCGGCGCCTTGGGCGAAGCCGTAGGTGGGGCCGGAGGGGCCGCCGCCGCCCCAGGCGTAGGGGGTGCCGAGCCAGCGCAGGGCGGCCCGGACCGCTACGGTGCCGCGTCTGCTGCCAGTGGGAGCGAGGGTGGCGTAGCGGTGGGCTTGGGCGAGCACTTTGCGGACGTACCAGTCGGCGTGGTTGTAACGCCAGATCGCTTGGTAGAGGTGGTGGCCGCCGTTTCCGGCGCCGTTGGCGCATAGGTAGTGGGCGGCGCCGTGGATGGCGTCGGCGGGGTTGTAGCGGTCTTTTCGGCCGTCGTGGTCGCCGTCGATGCCGTAGGTGTTCCAGGTGGTGGCGAGGAACTGCATGGGGCCGCCGGCTCCGGCGGTGTTCTGGCCGGAGTGCACGCCGGGGGCGGTGGAGCGGCCGTGGTCGGATTCGATGCTGCCGATCGCGGCCAGGACGTTCCAGGGCAGGCCCGGGCAGGTGGACGCGGCGTCCAGGTACCAGCGTAGGTAGGCGGGCGGGATGTCGGTCCTGGCGTAGGCGGTGGGCGCACCGGCTGCCGCGGTGGCGGTGCCGGAGGCGGAACTGCCGCCGGTGAGCAGGACGATCAGCAGGAGCGGCAGGCTGAGCAGCGCGGCGCCTGCGGTGGCGGCGGCCTTCACCGCCCGGGCCGCCGCGCAGGTCGGTGGAGGCTAGTCGGCGGGCTGCTGGGCGCCGGTGCGAGCACGGCGCTGGGCGCGATACCCAGCGCCCTTTCTGGGCTGCTCGGTGGGCTGCTGGTCGGTTGGGTCATCGGCGGGCACCCCGGGTTGATGGTGGGGCTGCCGCAGCACCTGTTGGACCGCTTGCCAGGAGTACCGGAAGTCCTTGCCGGTTTTGAGGGCGGGGATCTGCCCGGCGTTGGCCATCCGGCGGACGGTTTGTGCGGACAGGCCGAGCTTGGCGGCGAGTTCGGCGGTGGTGAGCACGTCGGGGTCGCGGCCGGGCAGCTCGGTCATCGCTACGTCTCCTGGGGTGTGGGTCACGGTGTCGCCTCTCAGTGTGGTGGACGGGTGCCGCGGAAGCACGTTCTTAGATGTCGTGGCGCTTTCAGAAACTGTTTGACGTTGCTTGCGCTCTGTCATGTTGCCACGTACGGTGATCGTCAAGCAACTCAGCGCAGTGATTCGGGGGTATTCGAGTGAGTCTCCGTCAAACACGGGCAATCCGCCCGGCGCCGACGCCAGCACCGGATGAGCACGCGGCAGCGCCCATGGACGTCGTGGTCGCCGGCGCGCACGGCGGCGCGGGCACCTCAACGCTGGCGGCGCTGCTGCCGGCGGTCTGGGACATGGGGTCGCTCAAGCCGCTGCTGGAGTTCGATCGATCGCCGTTGCGCGCCAAGGGGCGGCCCGTCGTGGTGACCGTCCGCAACACACCCGCGGCGGCCAAGAGCGCGATCGCCGCGATCGCCGCCTTGGATCAATGGGGCGAGGCGGTCTCGGCGCTGGCGATCGTCAGTGACGGCGGCCCCGAGCCCAAGGACGCCACCGCCCGGTTCGCGCTGCTCGCACCCCGGGTCGGCGGCGTGGTCCGCATCCCGCACGTTCGCGCCCTTCGGCTGGTCGAAGACCCGACCGAAGTCGTCCTGCCCGTGAAGGCGCAGCGGGCGCTGGACGAGCTCCGCCGCCTGGTCGGCGACCGGTCCAGGTGAGGAGCACCCATGTTGCTGACCACGCTCGTCCTGCACATGTTGGCCGCCGGGCGGATGCCGCTGCATGCGCCCTGGCTCGCAGGCCCTCAGAGCGCTCCCAGTCCCGGCGTGAAAGTGCCGGATCCACCGCCGACTCCCCCACCTGGGCTGGACAAGAAGATGGACACGCTGCTGGCCTGGGGCAAGTGGGGCGTGATGGTGTGCGGTGTCGCCGGGCTGTTCTACTGCGCGGGCCAGATGGCGATCGGCCGCAAGAACCGTTCGACCTTCGCCGCCGACGGTGCCACCGGGGTGCCCTGGGTGCTCGGTGGGCTAAGCCTGGCGGCGACGGCAGCCCCGGTCGTCGGGGTGTTCTTCAGATGAACCAACCGCCGGGATATGTGCACGGTCGAGCGCCGGCAGCGGGATGGCGGCGGGTCGGCCTGACCGCCATCACAGCGGCGATCGCCGGAGGCGTGCTGGTGGGCCTGACCATGCACTCGACGCGTCCGGCTGCTCCCGCAGCACCGGAGAACCCGTCAGCGGAGGGTCATCGGCTCGTCCACGATGAGCCGCTGTGGACCTCGCCACATGTCTCCTTCGCCGAGCTGTCCTGGAGCGACTACCATGGCGTGTCGTTGCCGCGTTCGGTTCAGGACGGTCCGCGCGATATGGGCGGGGAGCTGGCGGCCGGGTTCAGCCGGACGGCGCGCGGTGCGCTGCTGGCCGCCCTGCACATCGCGGTGCGGGCGAACGCCCAGTGGGGCCCAAGGGTGTTCGAGCCGACCATCCAGCGGCAGGTCACCGGACCCGACGCCGCGACCCTGCTGGCCTCGACCAGGACCCTTTACGTCGGCCAGCGCGAGCGCGCCCGCGTCGCCTACGGGACGGCGTTGGGCAGGGCGTACTCCGTGCTGGAGGGCTTTCGCTGGCTGGGTTACTCGCCGGAGGTCGCGAGCCTGGATTTGGTCTCGGCTGGTCCGGGTGACAGTGACGCCACGGTGCGCGCCGTCACCAGGATTCAGCTGCAATGGCGGGACGGTGATTGGCGGGTGGTGGCCCCGCCGGGCGGAACGTGGGGTGGCTCGGCTGCCTCGGTCGACTCGCTCGATGGCTACTTGCGCTTCCCCGATGGGAGCGGCTGATGCTCGTGCTGCTCGCACGGCCTGGGCCGTGCTCGTCGGTGCTGGATCCGGGGTGCGTCCAGACCGTGGACAACGACGATCACCCTTTCGGTCCGCCCATGCCCGATATCCCGGCTGAGATCGGCGGGAACGTCCTGGACGAGGCTGCTAAGGCCTTTCAGACGGCTGTCGGGTGGCTGGTGTCCAACACCGCCTCCTGGTGGGTGAAGACACCCTCCCCCGATCTGGAGGCCGAGTCGGCGATCGGCACGCTGCAGGCCTACCTCCAGCCGCTGACCGTCACGGTGGCGTTGCTGGCGCTGCTGGTCGTCGCGGGGAAGATGACCCTGACGCGCAAGGCCGCCCCGCTGATCGACGCGGGCCGGGGTCTGGTCATCCTGGCCGCCGTCACCGCGATCGGGACGGTCCTTCCCAACCAGTTGCTGCAGCTGGGCGACCAGTGGTCGGACTGGGTGCTGCAGGCCTCCGCCAGGGGCGGGTTCGCCAAGCGCATGGCCGAGATCGTGGCCGTCCCGTCGGGGGTGCCCGCCGCGCTGGTCATCGTCTTGTGCCTCGCCGCGCTGTTCATCGGCATCGTCCAAGCACTGTTGCTGCTGTTCCGCGGCGCCGCCCTGATCATCCTGGCCGGGCTCCTGCCGCTCGCCGCGGCCGGAGTGAGCACCACCGCGACGCGTCCATGGTTCGCCAAGGTCACCGGCTGGATGCTCGCTTTGATCTTCTACAAGCCCGCGGCCGCGGCCGTCTACGCCACCGCGTTCGGGCTCATCGGCACCGGCAAAGACCTGCATGCCGTGCTGATGGGGTTCGTGATGATGCTGATCAGCCTCATCGCCTTCCCCGTCCTGCTGAAGTTCTTCACCTGGACGACCGGTGGGACCGAGTCCGGCAGCGGCGGCGGGATTCTCGGCGCGTTGCTGGGCGGCGCGACCGCGCTGGGAGCGCTGCGCGCCTACAGCGGCGCAGGCGGCTCGGCGGGAGGACGCGAAGCGTCGGCCGGCGAGCACGCCGACTACCTGAACCAGCAGCTGGGCGAGCAAGGCAGCCAGTCCCCCGCTGGTGACAGCCCTCCATCGGGCACGACCGTCCCCGGGCAGACGCAGGACGAGCAGTCCGCGAGCACGGTGCTCGGCAGCCAGGACGATGAGCGCGGCGCACCCTCAGGGAGCGGCCCGCTCCCTGATGACGGGTCGGGCGCGCAGCAACCCTCAGCAGGCAGCGACTCCTCTGGCCGGACACCTTTCGAGGGCGGCACTGGGGAACCGGTCGGTCCGACAGCGATCCGGACCTGGGACAACGAGCGTCACCGCGGCCAGGACACCCTCCGCTGGCTGGGCAACCCCAGCGGATCCGACAACGCCGGAGGCCCAAGCGGCGCGGTCGGCGAAGGGGGTGGTGGCGGTGGGGCATGAGGTGCGCACCTACGGCGGCTGGCGACGCCGCCACCCGATCGGCCTGCTGGGCCTGGACACCACCTCGACCTTCATCGTCCTGGCGTGCGCGATGCTGCTGGTCTTGGTGGCGGCCGTCGCCCCGCAGGCATTGGTCTTCCTTGTGCCTCCGGTGGTGCTCGCCGGCGGGCTGGGGCTCGTCCGCATCGGCGGCGTCCCGGTTGGACGGCTGGCGTTGGCGCGTTGCCGCTGGCACTGGGGCGTGTTCTGCGGACGGAACCGGTACCGGGCCGGCGTCGTCGTCGACCACCCGTGCGCGTTCCAGCTCCCTGGTGTGCTGGCGCCGTTGACGCTGCTCAGCGCTGAGGACGGTTATGGCGGACGGTACGGGATCGTGTGGGACCGCCGCACCGGCCTGCTCACCGCGACACTGCGGGTCGTGCCGACGTCCACCTGGTTGGCCGACCGTGGCGACGCCGACACCTGGGTGGCGGCGTGGGGAGGGTGGCTGGCCACGCTGGGGCATACGCCCGCCGTGCGGTGGGTGACGGTGACCGTCGAGACCGCTCCCGAACCCGGCTCCACTCTCGCCGACTCCGTCGAGCGCGCCGTCGTACCGGCCGCTCCGGCGGCCGCACGCGCCATCATGAGCGAGCTGGTCCGGACGGCTCCGTCCGCGGCCGCCGATGTCGACACCCGCGTCTCGATCACCTTCGATCCACGCGCGTCCCCGGCCAGCCCGAAGGACCTGGTCGAAGCGGTCGCCGAACTCGGCCGGACCTTGGACGGGCTAGCCTCTCGGCTGGGTGCCTGCGGTGTCTCCGTGCTCGGCCGGGCCACCGCCGCCGAGATCGCCGGAGCGGTCCGCACGGCCTTCGACCCGCATGCGCGCGGCGAGGTCAACCGGCTCCTGGCACGTCCCAGCTCGGAGGAGATCCTCAGCTGGGGCGAGGCCGGCCCCGTCGCCGCGACCGAGCACACCGACCGCTACGAACACGACGGCGGCACCTCGGTCACCTGGGCCTGGCACGAGCCACCACGCCAAAACGTGCGCTCGGACGTCCTGGCGCGGCTGGTCGCGCCCGGTCCCTTCCCCAAACGGGTCGCACTGCAGTACCGCGCTCTCCCGGCTGCGGCCGCAAGCCGAGTGCTGCAGCAGGAGGTGAACGCAGCGGCGTTCCGGGCCCAGTTCCGGCGCCGCATCGGACGGGACGAGACCGCCCGCGACAGCTGGGATGCGGCGCGCGCCCGGCAGGCGGCGGTCGAGGAGGCGATGGGCGCCGGCGTGTGCCTGGTCTCGATGTACGCCACCGTCACCGTGACCGACCCCGCGGACCTTCGGCGGGCCGTCGCCCAGGTCGAGGCGTCCGCCGACTCCTCCAAGATCCGGCTCCGGCGGCTGTGGGGCAGCCAGGCCGCAGGCTTCGCCACGACGCTGCCCTGCGGCATCTGCCCACCCGAGCTGTCCCGCCGCCTCGTCCACTGAACCGGAGGTACGACATTGCTCCTTCGCTCCCGACGCCCCCAGGCGCAAGCCCTCCCGTACAACACCGAAGGCCGGGCGATGGCCGAAGCACTCGCCCCGGCTTGGGGCTGGCGCCAGCCCGGCGCCGGACGCGCGGCACACGTCGAGGCCGCACCGGAGTTCCAGGCGACCACCAGCCAGGTGTGCGGCCTCTTCCCGTTCACCGCCGGCTCCGGCACACCGACCGTCGGCACCCCGGTCGGCCGACATCAGCTGTGGGGCGAGGTCGTCTGCCTCGATCCCCTGGCCTGGCTACGCGCAGGCCTGGTCACCAATCCCGGCATGTTCGTCCTCGGCCAACCCGGGACCGGCAAATCCACCCTGGTCAAACGTCTCGTCACCGGCGCGGTCGCCACCGGCACGACACCGATCATCCTGGGCGACACCAAACCCGACTACACCAAGCTCGTCGAGTATCTGGGCGGCCAGGTCATCCGGGTCGGCCGTGGTCTGGACCGCATCAATCCGCTCGACGCGGGCCCGCTGGACCAGGCACGACGCAGACACGCCGGTGCCGACGCCGAGGCGCTGCGCTGGGAGGCCCGGTCCCGGCGGCTGTCCCTGATACTGGCGCTGGCGACCCTGGTCCGCGAAGCACGCATCACCAACGCCGAGGAAGTCGCCCTCGGACGCGCCATCGACCTGCTCGACGACCGACTCGACGGCGAACCGACCATCGTCGACGTCCTGCGCGTCCTCGAACAGGGCCCGGTGGAACTGCGATCAGCGACCCGAAGTGACACCGACACCGCCTACCGCGAGCAGACCCGCGATCTGGTCTTCACACTCGACCTGCTCATCTCCGGCTCGCTCGCCGGTGTCTTCGACTCCCCTACCACCCGTCCACTCGACCTGGACGCGCCGGCGATCAGCGTCGACATCTCGCGCGTCCGCGCCGCCGGCGACAAGCTGCTCACCGCCGCGATGCTGTGCACCTGGGCCTACGCCTTCGGCATGGTCGACGCCGCCACCGCCCTCACCCACCTCGGAGCCGGACCACGCCGTTCCTACCTCGGTGTGATGGACGAGCTGTGGCGCGCCCTGCGCGGCGCGCCCGGCCTGGTCGAGCACGCCGACGCCCTCACCCGCCTCAACCGCGCCAAAGGCATGGCCTCGATCATGATCACCCACTCGCTCGCCGACCTCGACGCCCTGCCCACCGAAGAGGACCGCGCCAAGGCCAAAGGCTTCGCCGACCGCTCGGCCATCACCGTCCTGGCCGGGCTACCACCACGCGAACTGGCCCGCGTCAACCAGATCACACCGCTCACCGGCCCCGAACAGCACCTGGTCACCTCCTGGTCGGCGCCCGACTCCTGGCAACCCGGCGCCCGCCACCCCGGACGCGGCAAATACCTCATCAAAACCGGCGAACGCCTCGGCATCCCCATCGAACTATCCCTCGTCGGCCCCGAAACCGAGCTCTACGACACCGACCAAGCCATCCGGGCAACCGCATGACAAGATCCCTGGGACCGCGGGCATCGCTCTGGCACACCGGCGCCGGCGGTGCGTGGCTAGTGCTGATCGCCTGCTGGACACCCATCTTCGGTCTCTGGCTGGTGTGGGCTGCCGCGAGGATCGCCGCTGCTCTGAGCGGCGGCGACGTCATGCATTTCGGTACCGACTTCGCGATCGCTCTGGCCAATCGGCAGACGCAGCAGAGCTGGCCCGCTACCCCGACACCGCTCGTCCTGCTCGTCGTCGCCGTGCAGTCCACCGGGCTCGCGGCCCTCGCAGGGCTGGTCTGGCGGTGCGTCGCAGGACGTCTCCCGCAGCCCGGTGATCCGCTGGCAGCACTGGCCGACAATCCGAACCTGCTCGCGCTCCAACCCGCCTCCGCCGCGAAGAAGGCCATCGCGCTACGCCGGTCACTCCAAGGCACATCACCGAGTCAGCTTGCCCCTGAGGATGTCGGACTTGTGCTCGGCGACGTCTTGCTTCCGGGCGAGCGGAGCGGCCCAACGCTGTTCTCCTCCTGGGAAGACACCGTGGTGGCCTTCATGGCGCCACGCTCGGGCAAGACGACCACCCAATCCATCCCCCACGTGCTATCGGCCCCGGGACCGGTCATCGCCACCAGCAACAAGGCCGACCTGTGGTCGGCGATCGCCACCGTCCGCGCCGAACACACCGGCGGACGCACCTGGCTCTTCGACCCCCAGCACATCACCTACCAACCCCAAGCCTGGTGGTGGAACCCCCTCGCCGGGCTCACCACCGTCGAAGACGCCCACCGCCTCGCCGGACACTTCGTCCTCACCGTCGACGACGGCCAAAAGAAGGACCTCTGGGGACCGGCCGCCCAAGACCTGCTCTGCGCACTCTTCCTCGCCGCCGCCACCTCCGCCCGATCACTGCACCACGTCGCCCAATGGCTGGACGAACCGGCCGTCCCCACCCCCATCGAGCTACTGCAGAAGGCCGGGTTCCAGCTCATGGCCTCCTCGCTCAAGGGCACCCAGAACGGCGCCGTCGAAACCCGCGACGGCATCTACCAAACTGCGCGCACCGCAGCCAAAGCCCTCCGCGACCAAGAGATCCTCGCGTGGGTCACACCAGGCCGCGACCTTCCCGTCTTTGACCCCGACGCCTTCGCGACCTCCCGCGACACCCTCTACCTGCTCTCCAAATCCCTGTCCGCCGCCGCCCCGCTCATCGCCGCCCTCACCGACACCACCATGCGCGCCGCCGAACGCCGCGCCGAACAAGCCGGCGGCCGCCTCGACCCACCCTGGTCGTCGCCCTGGACGAAGCCGCCAACATCTGCCGCATCGCCGACCTGCCCCAGCTCTACTCCCACCTCGGCTCACGCGGCATCGTCCCCGTGACCATCCTGCAAAGCTACGAACAAGGCGTCACCGTCTGGGGCGAACCCGGCATGGCCGCCCTCTGGGGCGCCGCCACCCGCAAACTCATCGGCGCCGGCATCGACTCCCCACGCCTCGTCCGCGACCTGGCCACCCTCACCGGCCAGCACGACGTCCCCGTCCGATCCCTCACCTACAACGACGGACGCCTCAGCGAACAGATCTCACTCCGCCGCCAAGACATCCTCGAAGCCGCCGACATCCGAGCACTCCCCACCGGCACCGCCCTCCTCCTGGCCACCGGCACCAAACCCGCCCTCATCCGCCTACGCCCCTGGTACCAAGGCCCGCACGCACACCCCATCGACCAAGCCATCAAAACAGCCGACACCGCCATCGCGGACGCCGCCCGCCACCACTACCACCGCACCGACGAACCGCCGGTCCCCTGACCACACGACTCGTCCCGCCAAACCGACACCGCTTCAAGAGAAGCGCCCGCTCATGCGACCACCCGACTTCGGAGGCCCGATGTCCAGCAACGCCATCAACAGCTCAGCCGCTCAAGAAGCCAACCCCAAGCCGCTGTACGCCGACCTCACCGGCTGGGTAACACAACACTTCGTCCCCATCTACCGCCGCACCCTCGGCGGCGACTTCCGCTGGTGCGCCCAATGGTGGCAACACGGCGAAGCGATCTCCCGCCTCATGGCCCTCTGGTACTCCTGGGAAGCCATGCGCCTGCAAGGCGCCACCGGCATGGCCCTGTGGTACCGCGACCACCTCGACCACCAACTCCCCGTACTCCTCGGCCCACGCGGCCCCTTCTACCAATGCACCGAAAACGAACACCTCATCCCCCACCAGGCCAGACTCGTCCCCACCCCGAGCGGATGGCTCGTCTCCGGGTCCTCAGCGAGCCCGGCAGAAGAACAGCTCCCTGAAGACTGACGCATCCGGCGCCTCCCCCTGGGACGACCCGGAACAGGCGCCGCGACACCGCGAGCCTCTCGGACGACCAGACAAACCCACGCGCATCGCCCGAGCCGACCTCTGCGAAACATCACCTGGGCAGGAGGACGTCCGAGATCGCCAAGCCTTGCAAGGCGCGTTGGCAACCTGACACGAACTGGACGAACGCGTCACCGACCTCCTCCTTGACAGGATCTCCAACCACCCCCGGTCATACGGAGCGGTCCAGCAGGAGTCGATCCCGCTCTTGACCGACCGGGCCACATCGAGACGACTGGCCACTCAGGGCCTCCCCGAGCATCTCAGCCCTGACTCCGCAAGCGAGTCGGTGGCCATGAGACGAACAGCCGCTGCTCGCCGCTCCCTATCCAGCCCTGCCCTCTGAACCGCTCGTGCACCCCATTGATTTAAAAAGACGATCGACGACACTTCACAATGATCATTGACGTCTTCTCGATAGGCCGACAGACTGATTACAGCAACTTTAGTCAATGGCCGCGTCTCAATCTGGGACTCGGACGATCCGGAGGAACCAGTGCAAGCGCATCTCGACTACGCCATCAAGCAGATCAAGGCCGCCGACAACGTCCCGAACCTGCTCGTATCAGCGTTCACCGGCCTCGAACTCATCGAGCGCGCCACGACCGTCCTGGCCGGGGAAGCCTCCGAAACCGCCTACCCGGCCTACCGCGCCGCACTCGACGAGGCTTCAGAATCCTGGTGGGCGCTGTCCGAAGCGCCCACTCTGGCCTGGCTCGGATCTTCCGAGGCCTTCACCGCCGACTTGCAGGACTTCGCCGATTCAATCGCTCGGCTGGTGATGGTCTCAGCCGAAGCGATCATGACTGTGGCGTCCAAGACGACGGACCCGGCCGACCGAGCGGCCTGCCTCCGAGCCGCGCACCACGCCGGTCACATCTACGCGGCCCTCAAGTAGGCGGGCATGACCGACGACAACGCCGCGGCGAAGCAGATCGGCCGTGCCGCCAAGGCTCTCGAAGCCTATGAGCAGGACGCTTTCCCCGGCGAGGCTTCACTCCTTCAGGGAGACACGCTCTACGCCGAAGCACTCCTGACCGGGCTCATCTGCGACCTTGAGCACTACGCCACCACACACGGGATCAACTTCTCCGAGACAGTACGCACCGGCCACTCCATCAATCTCGAGGAGGTGGCCGACCAAGCGCCGTACACGGTCGGCGCCGAGGTACAGCTCCTTCGGCAACCCGGCTACTGCGGCACCATCATCGGCTGGGGCAACACGGCGTCCGGCCTCGAACAGACCTTCCTCATCGAGGTGCCGGGCATCCCGTACATCTTCGAAGAGCCCACCCACCACCTCGCCTCCGCGCCGGCCTTCCCGGTGACCAGCACAACGCTGGGCGATCTGCAGCATGCAGACCAAGCCGAGCAGGCATACGCCGACCTCGCCGCCCAACTCCCTCGCGCCACTACCGCGGCCCGTCCCGTCATCGAACGAGATTGTCAGGCACTCATCACCGCCTTGAGCTCCTGGAGTGGCGTCCCGACACCCCTGCTCGAGGCTCAGCATCGATCCCGATTCATCAGGGGGAGCACGAGAAGGCCGCAGTCCCCCGCCAGGTCCCCGAGAAAGCACGAAGAGAACGAGCCGTCGCCCGAGGACCCCACCCAAGCCGCCTGAACCGGCCAGCGCGCCAGCACAGCTGGTGATATCCCACCTGAACGAACCCCACCACAAGCTGCAAAGCATGCTCACCACCGGCCTCTTCCACCACCATCACCCAACCCGGAGACACCCAATGACGCATGATCGCGAGCACGAAGAAGTCAGGCGTACCTGGTTCACCGAGATCCTCAACCAAGCGCTCAACGACCTGGCACACGCAGAACGGGTCATCAGCTCGTTCGCCGATCAGGGAACGAACGGCTTCATCACCTGGGGCATGGCCGAGGGGGAAGCCACTCAAGCACATCAGGCCCTCAGACGGGCGCCGTCGCTCCGCTCCGCGGCACCTTCGGATCACACAGCCGCGAGCGCCACCGCCGACGCGCTCTTCGCACTGGCGAAGAAGGTCTCCCAGGACCTGGTCCGCGCATCCGAACTCGCCAGCGACCCTGACGACAAGCTGGCCTGCCTCCAAGCGGCCCTTCACGCCGGACGCCTCAGGGAGGCGCTTCGGTAGCCGCCGTGGTCACCTTCGGGGAGATGACCACGCTTGCCAACGCCCACCTGGACGAGCTGAACCGCGCGCTGCACCGGCCAGAACTCGAACAGCAAGCCCAACATCCAGACACCGCCGGCGAACTGGCCAGGTTCGCCCGAGTCCTGACGCGCTACAGCGATCGGGTCGCCACCGGCTTCGGCATCGCCGGTGACCAGGACAGCGGCGTAAGGGATGTCGCCCGACAGTGCGGCATGCTGATCAGGCAAGCCGAGGAGGTCCTCAGTGCGCCGCCGACCAGCAACACATCCACTACCGAGCTAGCCGGACACCTTCGCCTCGTCTCGATCTCCTTGGGATGCGGCCTGGATCTGCTCTCCTCACACTTCTCCGCCACTCGTCATGAGCCTCACCGCCCCGCATCACCCAGCGCGGCCGTGATCAGCGCGACCGACACGGCCAGGTCGCTCCTTCACCAGTTCAGCGAGTACGCCGCCACCGCGGGCCATCTCGCGCGCCGCATGCCACCGCCCTCAAGCCACGCTGGCGGCCCGCTCCTGCTAGCCGCTCTGCTGGCCAGGCTTCTCGGCGAGACAACGGACGAACCCGTCTCTGCCGTACACCTACTGCACACTCCTCAACGGATCCCGCCCGCTCCCGGTGAAGATATGGCGCGCGCCATGGCGGGAATCGACACAAGCGCCCGACGCCTGAGCTCACCAACCGACCCCAGCACCATCTCGAACTGGCATTACCTCGCCCGGGCCGCAGCCATCACCTGCGACATCAGCACGAAAATCGTCCGGCACCTGGCTCTGCGCATGCACGAACTCGACCAGGAAGGTCAGACCCTCGCCTTTCTCACGGCCGCTCAGGCGGCTCGCAACACCGGTCGCAAGTGGAAGGTGATAGCCCGCCGCTGGAGCGAGTTACCGAGCCGGGACGGCCGCCCGCTCGATGGTCCAGCCGTCGATGCCGGCGACCTCATCATCCGCCTCGGCCGCCTGGTCTACGCCGACCCCGCCTGGAAGCCGGGGCCGCGAGCGTCCTACCGTCTCACTCCGCCCGATCAACTCGCCGCCACCCCTACCGACGCCGCCACCGTCGCCATGGCGGCGCTCAAGGCGATCGAAGCCTGCAACATCATCGCCACCGGCCACAGAGCCGCGGTCAACGATGTCGCAGTAATCAGCAGACTCGAGAACAAGCGCAGATATCCGGACCGCTTCCCACGCCCGTCCGCGGAGGTTCGCCATCTCCTCAACTGGTACAGATCCGCCGAGGCACAAGGACGGCAGGCGGTGATGGCCCTGGGCGAGGCCATACGCGACCTCGCGCTCGCGCCACTCGCCTCCGTCGCAGAGGCATCTCTCCTCGTCCGCCGCGCAGCGCCGATCGGTCAGCAGATCCCCGGCGCCATTACGAGCACCGATTTCCCGAACTCCATCAGCGACTGCCTCTCAGCGGCACAGGCCACAAGCACGGAAGCCTCGTCGCAGACGGCCAAGCCCGCAGCCACCACGACACCGCGCACCCACTCCGCACCGAACTCCCGAAAGACCAACCAGAAGAGGTCGACATGAGCACGAGGAACAAGCTGGACGTCTCCACCTACGTCCGCCACGAGATGAAGAACCTCAACGACATCTACGACAACCTTCGCGCACTCGAGAACGGCCACATGACCGAGCCGAGCGACGACAACCTCAGCGACTACGACATGCTCGTCGACGACCTCGAAGCCACGTTGCAAAACCTCCTACGAGCGCTCAACCGAGCAAGACCGAACCTCGAACCGCCAGAGCCCGCCAAGGACGACTTCCCGACGCCTCTGTCCGGCAGCCTCTCCACGACAGCTCAACCGACGCGACCTCGACAGCAACGGCCGGCTGGCCACGAGCGACTGGCCGAGTCTCCTTGACCATCGACTGACGGCATGCAGACTGCCCTATTGATGCGTCTCGCTGACCTGGAAGGACACTGCTAAGCGAGATCCCCGGTCCCACAGGTTTTTCGTCCGGCGCACAGGGTTTAGGCCGGTCGAGGGCCGTAGCTGCTCCATCGACGAGCGACCGGAGATAGCAGGCAGTCACGAAGGGCCGGGCAGTCACCTGGAACGCCGCCGTCGCGAGCCCATGCGACGGCGGCGATTCCAGCTCCACCTACCGCCGACAGACGCAGCCCGGTGGGTGACTCAACCTCAGCGTTGCAGGGACCGACCGCCCTCGCCTCGGAGGATGCAGGCAACGAATCGGGCTCCAGGCCCTGCAGGGCAGCAGGCGACACCTCCAGCGGCTGCTCATGTCGAGTACCTGAAGCGTCACCTGCGGGAGGAGACGTCCTTGAAGGCAGGCTGCAGCCGACGTCGGCGTGGGCGGCCGGAGCTCGCTGACCCGTTCGCGGTCGTCCCCCCATTGCATGGCGGGACGTCGCATCGTGCTACGTCGGTTCCCGGATGGATGAGAAGGCGCGTAGTTCGGCGGCGGCCTGTTGTGCCGTGAGCAGCTCGATCGGCCGAGGGGGGAGTTCTTGGGCGCCGCCCGCCCCTATGTAGTGCGTAGGTCCGTAAGCCCAGGCACCCCAGACCAGGGCGGTCACCTGCGGGCTGCGCCGGTGCCGTAGGACTTGGTGGACGACGTCTGTGTGCTGGCCGGGAGCGACGAACCAGATGATCGCCGAAGACCGCACGGCCGGGACGAGCCCACCGTTCGGCACAGGTTCGGTCTCTGACTCGATGTACTCGACAGCGTCCTCCAGTAACTGAAACGTCCGAAGGCGAGTTCCGGCGGCTCTTCTCGCTTCGGCGAAGGCTTCGCAGAACAGCCGCTCGAAGAACTGTTTCTCGATTACGACTTCTGCGGTGCCGGGGTCGCGGGTGAAGAGCTCGGTCAGCGCGGTCCGTCCGAGAGCGTCGGCACCGGGGCCGATGAGGCCAGCTCCCTGTGGAGCACCGAAGAGCTCGCACAAGAGGTCCTTGGCTGTGCCTGGGCGTCCGAGTCCGTGTGCGAGACGGCGCTGGATGAGCACCCGCAGGTGACCGGAGATCTTCCGGGACGACGGCCAGCAGATGTAACCGGAGGTCATGCCGGTGCGATGCTGCTGCGCGGTGTCCCGCTCGGTCGGGCACTGGTGCTGGGACGGGCTCGGTGCCGAGGAACTGTTCATGGTCGCTCCAGGTGGCCAGGTCGGCGGATGCCATGATCAAATCGGAAGCGGTCCGCCACGGGGGTGAGCAAAACTCGCCACCGTCGCGATTGATCAGTCCGGGGAGCATGAGGTTCAGCCGTTGACGCGGGCCGATCCCTGGTGCTGCGGCAGCTCGCTGGCCTTGCTCCGGCCCCTGGTGACTTCTGCTCACTGGCGCGAAACGCTCACTCGTCAGGTCATGTAACTCTGACGTCGCAAGCCGCTACTCTCTGTGCCCGGAGGTGGTCGTGTGAGTGTGCAAGCCGAACAGCAGGCGACACGACTGTTGAAGGGGATCGTGCCGGACGCGTTGCTGGCCTCCTACACCCGCCTGGTGCTCGAAGGCGCTTGTCCGCAGCCTGAGGCGGCGGATCTGCTCGGCGGTGCGGATCAGGTCGCGGCGTTGACCAGCTCGGGGATGGCGCAGATCCGGTCGTCCGGTCCCACTTTGCCCGCACGCCTCGTTCCGGTGCCACCTGATCTGGTGTTACAAGGAACGCTCGCCGATCTGACACGCCGACTCGTCGCCGACCAGGAGCGGTTGCTGGACGGGCAGCGGCGGATGGCCGAAACGCATCCGTGGGCGAGTTCGGCCATCACCGAGTCCGATGACCGCCTGGTCCGCCTCATCACCGATCGGGAAGAGATCAGCACCGTCTCCCGCGCGTTGATCGGCGCGGCCCGCCACGACTGGATGACCTTGGAGAACCAGTTCGTCGAGCGGTCGATGGATGAGCTGTCCGCTGTCCCGCCTCCACCGTCCTTCGACGGTCGCGTCCGATGCCGAGCCATCTACGAGGCCGGCTGCGCCGAACATCCGGTCGCCGTCATGAGCATCGAGATCGCCGTGCAGGCGGGCGAGGAGGCCCGGCTGCTGCCCCGCATCGGCATGAAGATGAAGGTGGCCGACGACTCGATCGCGATGCTGCCGCTGACGCCGACCGGGATGTCGGGCGCCCTGCTGATCCGTTCCTCGGTCATCGTCAGTGCACTGCGCGAGTATTTCGAACTGCTGTGGGAGCGCGCGGTCCCCTTCGGCGCATCCTGCACCGAGAGCCCGCTCAATGAGAAGCAGCAAAAGGTTTTGAGCATGCTCGCCGAAGGTGTTCCTGACGCCGCCATCGCGAAGCGGACGGGGATGGGCCTGTCCACGGTACGGCGGCACTCAGCGACCATCCGCGCGAAGCTCGGCGTCGACCACCCGTTCGCCGCCGGAGTGGCCGCCGTCCGCCGCGGCTGGATCAAGTAGCCCGTCAACCCCCCGAAAGGCCGCCATGCCCGGCTACCGCGACTTCGTACCCCGAGAAGGCTTTCAACGGACCTTGGCACTGTCTCCGGACGGCAGCATGGTGGCCTACTCCAGCAATGCCAGTGGCCACTTCGACCTGTGGACCGTCCCGGTCGCCGGCGGCAAGCCCCGGCGGTTGACCCGCCTCACCGAGCGCGCCGTCCGGCAGATCGCCTGGGCACCGGACGGAAAGAGCCTGGTGTTCACCGCAGACCGAGGCGGCGACGAGCAGTACCGCCTGTATCGCATCGGGCTGGAGGACGACGCCCCCGTCGAACTCAGTCCGGGGCATGACTGTCAGCGAGTGCTGGCGAAGTTCCCGTTCGACCCGGGCGGCCGCTTCCTCGCCTATGCCGCCAACGACCGTGACGCCACCGTCCAGGACGTCCTCGTCCGCGATCTGGCCGAGGACACCGAACGCCGTGTCCAGCCGCCGCCGGGTGTGATCTTCGAGCCGGTCGGGATCTCACCGGACGGGCGATGGCTGCTGATCAGTGGGTTCCGTTCCAACAGCCAGATGGCGGCCTACCTGGTCGACTTTGAGGACCCGACCATAGATCCGAGGTGTGTTACTGCGGACCATGGCGACGGGTTCTTCGAGCCGGGCCCGTGGGCGGCCGACTCGTCCGGCTTCTACCTGCGCACCGACCGGTGGGGGGAGTACATCTCCGCCGCGTTCTACCGCCTGGACACCGGGATCCTGGAACCGGTCGCCCGCCACGACTGGGACGTCGAGCACATCGACGTCGCCGGAGACACGCTCGTGTGGTCGATCAACGTGGACGGGTGCTCCACCCTTCACGCCCGTCACGGTGAGGACGACCTTCCGCTCCCTTCCATCCCGCCTGGCGTCATCACCGCGCTGGCACTTGCGCCTAAGGCACAGCCGATCGCCGTCCTGCTGGGCACAGCGACCCGACCGACCGAGGTCGCGGTCCTGGACGCGGTGAATGGCCTGCGGTACCTCACCCACGCTCGCCCGCCCGTGCTCACCGTCATCGAACCGGTAGAGCCTGAGCCCGTCGTGTACCCGGCGTTCGCGGGACGCGAGATTCACGCGCTGTTCTACCGGCCGAACACGCCCGGCCCTCACCCGGCCCTGCTGTCGATCCATGGCGGTCCGGAGGCACAGGAACGGCCGATGTATCTTCGGGCAGGCCTCTACCAGCATCTTCTGGCGCAAGGCATCGCGATCTTCGCTCCCAACATCGCCGGTTCCACCGGGTACGGAAGCACGCACCAGAAGCTCATCTACCGCAACTGGGGCGGCATCGACCTGGACGACCTCGATCACGCCGCCCGCTATCTCCAAGCGCACCCGGACATCGACGGCAACCGCATCGCCGTCATGGGCGGATCGTACGGAGGCTTTGCCGCACTGTCCTGCCTGTCCAGGCTTCCCTACAACTGGGCAGCCGGCGTCTCACTGTACGGGCCCACGAACCTGGTTACGCTCGCCCGCGCCTGCCCCCCTACCTGGAAACACTTCGTCGCCACCGTGCTCGGCGACCCGGATACCGACGCCGAGTACCTGACACAACGCTCACCGGTCACCTATGCCGACGCCATCACGGCGCCGCTGTTCATCCTCCAGGGCGCCCGCGACCCGCGTGTCGCCCGCGCTGAATCCGACCAGCTCATCGCCCGCCTCAGGGACCGTGGCGTCGATGTCCGTTACGACGTCTTCGATGACGAAGGCCATGGGTTCACCAACCGCGAGAACGAACTGCGAGCCCACGAACAGATCGCACATTTCCTTTGCAGCCATTTGCTCTAGCCGAGAGACAGGATCTCCACTGATTTACGAAATGATGGCGCGGGCATGAGTGCAATGCAGAGGCCAGCTCGCTAGCGTGCCTTCGTGGTCGAATTCTCTTCACCTCTGACTTTTCTCAAGAATCCAGAGATCGCGCCGCTATTCATCGCACGCCTCGTCTCCAGCGCCGGCGTCGGTTTCGGTCAACTCGCTCTGGCCTGGGGCGTCATGCGACTCGGGTACGGTCCAGGCAGACTCTCCCTCGTTCTGGCCTGCAACTCGATCCCCGCGATCCTCATCATCTTCACCGGCGTGGCCGGTGACCGTTTCCGGCGCCACCACATCCTCATCACAGCCGAGGTCATCACCTGTGTCTCCTGGCTGGCACTCGGCATCTGCCTCTCGGCCGAACGAACCCCACTTCCCGTAATCTGCGCGCTCGCGCTCTCCTCAGGAATCGCCACGGCGATGTTCCTGCCGACGATCCGCGGCATCGTCGCCGATCTCATGTCGGGCCAGGAACGGCTCGGCGGCAACGCGATCGTCAACCAGACCGAATCCATCGGCCTGCTCATCGGCCTCGCCTCATCCGGCATGGTCGTCACGGCCCTCGGCCCCGGCTGGGCCGCCTCGATCCGAGGTGTCCTCTGCGCGGTCAGCGGACTCCTGCTCTGTCGTCTCGACACCCCCCGCTGGCAGAAGCCAGGAAGCAACGCGCTGCGCGACCTGCGCACCGGTTGGCGCGAATTCACCGCCCACCGCTGGGTCTGGATCATCACCCTGCAGCACACCGTCGTCATCATCGCGATGATCTGCTACGACGCCATCGCGGCCCCGGTCTACATGGACCACGGTCACGGCGGGGCACAAGCCTGGGGCATCGTGTCCGCCTGCGAATACACCGGAGCACTGGTCGGCGCCTTCCTCGGCACACGCTGGAAACCGTCCAGGCCGATGCTCGCCGTCGCCGTACTACCCGCCGCCGGGGCCATTCCGATGTTCCTCATGAGCATCGAGACGCCGTGGATCCTCCTGGCCGGCGCCGCCCTCCTTCCCGGCGCCTGTGAAGCGATCTACTACGTGCTCTGGACGACAGCACTCCAGGACACCTTCGCGCCCGACGTCCTCGTTCGCGTCAACAGCTGGAACATCATCGCCACGTACATCCTGATGCCCGTCACCTTGCTGACCGCAGGTCCCCTCGTGGGCCGGCTCGGCGCTGAGACCACGGTTCTCGGCACCGCCGCCCTCACCCTCCTCGCCACCACCTGTGCATTCTCCGTCCTGCGAGCGATGCGCCCTGCGGCGGACGGATTCGCGGAACACGGCGACCTGCGAGTGCCCGCTTCAACGTCGGTCAGATCGCCGAACAGCCTCACGGAGGGGTGAACAACGCGGCTCGCCATTGACTCGCGGACCTGGGCGGATGCGGCTAGCTCGATGACCTGACAGGTGAGTGTGCGGTCCCACGATCGGCCGAGGACGCCAGCACGCCGCTGACGCCCCGCCCCCGGCACGGCGACAGCAGAGATGGGATCCGGGGCGTTGGCGTCGCTTGCGTTCCTTGTGACTCTGGGCCGTACTGCTGGCTCAGGCGCGCTGGCTGGGCAGGTAGATGGTGCGGGCGTCTTTGCGGGCTTGGCGGGCGGCGGGGATGCGGGCTGCGGTGTTGGCCGGGAAGTGCGCGGGTGCGGCATCCCAGTCGAAGAAGGCGACGTCGTCGAGTTCGGTGTCCTGCACGACGATGTCGTCGGGGTCGGCGGTGCCGGCGTCGAACAGGAAGTTCATGATGGGCCGGTGCCGGTCGCCGGCGGCCGGGGCCCAGTCGACGACCAGCAGCAGCCCGGGGGCGACGGTGAGGCCGGTCTCTTCGGCGGCCTCGCGCTGGGCGCAGTGGTGGGGCGCTTCGCCGTCGTCGGCGATGCCGCCGGGGAAGGCCCAGTGGGGCCGGTAGTTGGGCTTGACCAGCAGGACCCGGTCGGCGGGGTCGGTGAGCAGCACTCCGGCCGAGACATGGACCGCGGGCAGTGTGGCGTAGTACTGCGCGGGCGGCACGAAGTCGTTTGAGCGCACCCGCTCCACGCTACCCCGGTCGCCGCCCGGCAGCGGTGGGAAGGGGCGCGCGGTGTGGTCGGCGAGCTGACGCGTTGTCGAGTGCCCAGTGCCCATCGTGTGAGGTGGGCCTAGCCATCGAGCGACTCCCGCGTCTGGCGGCTGCACAACGGTAGAACCGTCAGCCTTTCGAAGGCATCCGACCGCGAAAGCAGAGACAGTGACTCGGGTACGACTTCGCCCGGCTTTTGCTGCGGCCACTTGCTGACTTCACCGGTGGCGGATATCACGGCCGATGATTTGAGGTCCTCCAGCGAGAGGACGGCTGTCTCAACCGCCGCAGACCCTGTGTACGTGACCGTGGGCTCAGTGCCGGACATGATGAGCAGTCGCTGCGATGTCACCGGGATAGCCAGGTAAGACTGCGTATGCCGAGCGTTCTCGGTGAGGATCAGTCCCGGGATCTGCTCGCTGCACAGGGCTTCGTTGTCCAGTTGAAGCAATCGCCAGGCGTCAGCGCGGGTGAGGACGACCTCTGCAGTGCTCCCGCTGCGTTTCGTCAAGAGTTCGATGGCTATGTGACGCACCGCGTCCTCGGCTCCCGGTCCGGCCAGCGATAGGTTCTTGAGAACGAAGAGGTCCATAGCCAGCTTCGGCCGAACTGGCGGTGGAGCAACATGTGAGGATGCCAGCGCAAGGTCAGAGGTACTCGATGAGGTTCTGGCCCCAAGTCGCGCCGACATTGAGGAGGCGGTGACGGCCGCGCATAGGAGTCGCCTCCACTTGTATGCGGCGGCGACTACTGCAACAAGCGCGAGCGCTATCCCGATCCACGCGCTCGGTCCTTCCGGGTGGTCATCGTCGACTACCCGGACCCGGCTGTCGGGGATGGTCGGTCGGTTGCTCGGTAGGGAGACCCGCGGCCGCGGGGTAGACGGCATCGGTTTTGGGTGTTCGTTCGGCTGCGGGCGATGCTCGCGTTCGGCGTCTTCCATCCTGGTAGGGGCCGATCGCCGTCGGGGCTGGCGGTTCGTCGTGGGTGCAGACTCGCGTTGTATGGCTCGGTGTTCCCCATGGCTTGTGCTTCGGTGTCGGCGCGGGTGCCGGACGCTTCGCCTTGGCAGGTAGTCACGGAAGACGTCTCGCCAATCCGGATCCTTGCCGGTCTCGAGGCTGCGTAGGATCTCGTTCCTGGCTCTACGGCAGAGTCTCTGGTTCGCTCGCGGCCTTAACTTGTCGCAGATTGCGACGATGCTTGGTGCTGCGATCGCGTCGGCTGGCGTTTGCATAGCGAGAGCGCTCGATGCGAGAAGCCCAAGCAGGAGTGTCACGAGCGCGCTCCTAGGGACGTTTGAGCGTGTCACCGCCTTGTTGTCCTCGCATCGTGATGCTGCGGCCTTGCGCTCGGTGAGGATCGTCCGCGTCCTGGCCGTGGATAGCGGCGGGGCCATGTCATGGCCATGATGAGGGCCACCGGCCAGCCGATGACGGTGGCGCATGCGAGCACGTTGACCAGGATGATGAGCATCAACTCGTCCGCACCGCGGGCGATCGCGATCAGGGTCGGCAGGACGGCGAGGATCAGCAGCATGCCGATGACCGTGAGGCCGAACAGCCAAGCGGTCTGAGTGCTGTTCAAGATCGTGATCCTCCAGTCAGAGGTTGCGCCGGCGGTTTCTGTCCGGCGTCTGGTCATGGGTTCGCCGAGCGCTTGGGGTGTTCGACGGTTTCTCGGCCGCTGCTTGCAATGCGTCCTCCACGGACATCGGGAAACCCTCGGCCGCCAACCGCACCTGTTCGGCAGGGCCAGGTCGTCGGGCGGCACCGGATGCGGGAACGACTTTGGTGATGACTTCGTCCGGCAGGTTGGTGGTGGCTTCGAGGACGGCTCGCAGATCTCCGGGTTCCGGTTCTCGGCCGCCTTGGCTGTGCTGTCGGTCGCCCAGTGCAGCGGTGATCGCACGGGCTCGTTGTTCTTGGCGGGCCTGCTCCCATTCGCCGCGGTGTGGACCGTGGACGGTCGCGGCCCACTCGAACCCAGTGCCCTCGGAGAGTTCCTCTCGCTGAGACACCGGCTCGCCCGTGCGGACGTTCGGGTCGCGGGCGAAGAAGGGAGCGGCGTTGGCCATGGCTACGAGTTCCTCCTGGCCTTCAGAGCGAAGTCGGTCGTAGTGGCTCATCGCGTGCGGATGAATCTCACGGAGCCGTTGTTCGCACTTGCGGACGGCTGAGGACGCCGAGGTATTGCCTGTGGCATAGGGGACGGCCGCACCCCAGGTGTCGGCGACATCCAGAAGATCAGCCCTTCGCAGCCATGTGGGGTCGTGTGCGCGCCCCCACCGGGAACGGGCCTCCGCTGCTTCCGCTCGCCGGGCCTGCTCTTCGGCCCGCCGTGCTTCCTCGTCGCGGGCCTGTTCGGCGATCCGTAACCGCGTCATCCGCCGGACGCAGCCTTGTTGGACGGCCGTTGCCATGGTGACGATCTGGACGAGTCGCTGGCCGCTGTGCAGGAAGCCTTCGGTGATCGGGTCCGGGTGTTGGTTGCTCATGGTGCTCCAATGCCGAGGATGTGCAGGTCATCGTGAGGGCGACCGCCGCATTCCGCGCGGCGGTTGCGGCGCAGTCCTTCCGGATGGCGCTCCAGAGTTGAGCGAGACGGGTAAGGGGAAGTCCTCGGACGCCGGTGAGGTATCCGTTGCGGAGTCCGGGACGATCGCTGAGGCGATGGCGGCGGTTACCTCGGCGAGGTCCACGCCCGTACGGGCGCTGATTCGACCGACCTGACGGGCCGCCTGGGCCGATGGCATGCCGGCGACCAATCTGGCGGCCGCCCGGACTGCCAGAAGTCTGGTCTCGGCAAATGCGAACTCGCCGCCGACGCTTTCGAGCGTCTCGTCGACGACGAGATCAGCGAGAGGGCGCAGGACCTGAAGAGCCTCGCGGACGGCCGCTCCTCCCTCCGCGTTGAGAAGGTCCGCTGGATCACGACCCTGCGGAAGCAACCCGACATCGACCGGCCCGGTGAGATGGCTGAGCTTCGTCCAGGCGCGCAGCGCAGCCTTGTGTCCGGCGGAGTCTCCGTCGAGTGCGAGAACGAGGCCGGTGGTTGCGATGTCGCAGTGCCGGTCGATCGCGTCGATCTGGGCAGTGGTGATAGCGGTCCCGCAGGGAGCTACGGCAACGAGGGGACCCGGAGCGGCGACGTCGACCGCGATGGCGTCGAGCGGGCCTTCGACGAGCACAGGACGTGCGCCTCCGGCGAGCTGATCGCGTCCCTCATAGAGCCCGAAGAGGGTTTCACTCTTGCGGAAGAGAGCGGTCTCGGGGCTGTTGAGGTACTTCGGCCCCTTGGCCCCGTCGAGCCGACGACCGATGAAGCCGACGATGGCTCCGTGCCCGTCCCGGAGCGGGAGAAGGGCACGGTTCCTGAAGACATCGGTGAGCTGCCCACCACGACCACGTCGCGCGAGGCCCGCCGCCACGATGTCTTCGTCGCCATGTCCTACCTGACGAAGGTGATGGACAAGGCCGTAGCGCCCGCTCGGCGCATGGCCGACTTCCCATCGCTCCTGTACTGCTGAGTTGAAGCCGCGGCTCGCCAGGTATCGCTCACCCCAGCTCCCGCCGAGCTTGTCCCTATAGAACCGGTGAGCGTCTTCGAGGACGGCATGAAGACGCGCCTTCGCAAGTCCGAGCTGGTCACCGCCCTCATCGGCGTTCGTCCTCGCGGCCGTGGCCGAAGACTCCGTCGCTGGTGTCGAATCAACGCCAAGCACGCTCCGCGTGACGGCCTGAGCTCTCGAGAGACCCTCGGGACCACCGTCTCCTGGGAGTCGGAGGCCACTGAGTCGGCGTCGTAGCTGAGTCCCGAGGCGTACGACGTCGCGCCCCATCGCCCGAACAGCGGCATGCGGATTGGCGCGGACGTCCTTGCCTGCCCAAAGCTGCACTGTAGAGAAGACCAGCTCGGCAGGCGGCAGGCCGAGTTCCGCGAGCCCGAGAAAAGCGACCGAGTCAGCGAGCACTCGCCGCGCACCGTAACAGGCAGCCAGATCATCATCGGCCGTGTCCACACGACCGCCGGGCTGGAGTACATGAGCAAGCTGATGTGCGAGTGCTTGGGTGGCGGCGGCATCGTCCAGGTCGGACGGGATGCGGATGCGCCGCTCCGGTGGGCCGAGGTAGGACCAGTGCTGTCCCCGGTCGACGTACATGTCCAGGTTCGCAGCCAAGCGAGATAGTCGGCGCAGGCCGTCGGCCGGATCGGCCGCTCCCCGATCAGTGACCTCTCCGCCTTCGGTCTGCTCGATGTCGAAGACAGACCGTGGCGTTCCACGGGAGGTGATGATGCGGATGCCGATCTCTCCACGTATGACCTGGCGCCCCTGCTTCTTCCACTCGTCATACGAGCGGACGTCGGTCGCCGACCTCCTTTGGGCCGGTATCAGCAGGGTGTTGGTGAAGCCGTACCGTCCATGGCGGCTTGCCTGCTGTAGCCAGTCAGTCCAGGTGGACTGACCTTCGTAGAGACGGGTCACTTCATGCTCGGCGATGCCCCGCAGGACCTCGAGCCGACGGTTCTGTTCCTCTTGGCGCTCATCGGGCTCCGCCGATGACGGAGTGGTCATGGCTGAACCTGCTCAGGGCGTTCGTCTTGGACGGCGGCGAAGAGAGGACCGAGCCGGTCATTGGCGATCGTGAAGCCGAGTTCACGCAGGTGACGTCCGAGCATGACCCTGTTGAGCTTGGCGCCTTCTTGCTGTGCGTCTCGGACGACTTGCCGCGCCGCCTTCACCAGCTTCTCGTCCCCGCAGAAGGACCCCGCACAAGCCGCCTCGTTCTCCACCTCATCGACGGCCAGCCGCTCTCCCGTGGCCTCCAACTTCTCGGCGGGCAGGTGGCGCAGCGAGAGGCGCTCGGCCAACGGGGCTCGCCACCGCCACGACCACCTGCCGTACTGGCGCTGCAGCTCGGAGACGGCCAGCAAGTGCCGGTATTCCAGGTCGACGCCTTGCCGATACGCGGTGATGTGCCAGAGCACCATGCGTCGCCACAGCAGGAGGCTGGAGACCGGTGCGAGCAGCCAGCGCGCGCTCGGAACACGCTCGATCCTGCTGCCGGACGCCAGCCCGACCCATCGGCGGATCAGATGCCGTACGCCCTCCATGACCGTGATGAACAGGACGGGCATCGCGGCGTTCATCACGCTGCCTGCCAGGTCACCGCGTGCCGCGGCCACGTTGACGAGCACGGTGGCGGCGATGTACGTCCAGGCGACCCATCGGAGAACCGGCCAGGGAAGGTCGAGGTACTCCATGAGCAGGTCCCACGCCAGCAGGATCAAGATGCCCAGGTCCATGCCGACGGGCACGATCCACGCCAACCGGCCGAAGTGCGGTTCCGCCATCTCGCGGACGGTGGTGAACGAACCGAGGCCGCCGAGGATCGCAAGCGCCAAAATCAGCGGCGCCATCACCGTGGCTACGATCTTGGCCGCCTTGACCCGTGCGTCCGCCACGGCGCGGGCGGACCCGGTCTCCATCGCCCGCGCCTCGTCCACACCGACGACCGGGACCTGCGCGCTCGTCGGGCTCACCGCTGCTTCCTCTCGATCATCCAGATCAGCAGCCGAGCGACGTGCCGGACCTCGTCCGTGGTGCCGAGAAGCCGGCCGTGCGCGGTGACGTAGGCGTAGACGCCCTCTGCGCCGGCGCACAGAACGGTCTCCGACCATCCGTCCCTCCGGACTCTGAGACGCCAGCGTCCGTTGCGTGGCTTGCGGGCTCGCGCGGAAGCCCCGAGCCGACCGAGCTCGTAGTGCAGACGGAGGAGGCGGGCACGCCGTTCCTCCAGCTCAGACGGTGTGGTCGTTGCCAGCATTTTCATCGCTCCCCCGGTGGCGTCGGCCGACGGACAGCACGTCCGTCAACTAAAGTCCTTGGACACGACGATGCATCACACGCTGACAACTGTCAATCGAAGTAGCTACTCAGCGTGTTGCACAACTCAGATCAACAGGAGTGTCTGTGGCCGAGGCTGGATCGGGAGACATCGAGGACGTCCCTCCTGCGGCGAGCTTGTCCGACAAGATCGAGTGGCTGATCCAGAACCTGTGGCCGGCCGACGCGCCACCGCCGCGGAACAATCTGGAGACCGCCGCCGCGATCGCATCGGCCACGGGCGAGGACATCTCCTCCACCACCGTCTGGAAGCTGCGTACGGGACGCCAGGACAACCCGCAGTTCAGGACGCTGACCGCCCTCGCCACCTTCTTCGGCGTCCCGATCGGCTACTTCGGGTTCGCGACCGAATCCGCCGGAATCACCGACGTTCTGACTCTCAGAGCCCTCTGCCAGGGGGCTGAGCGCGGCACCGTCAAACCCGAGATCGTGCGCGCCTTCCTCAGCCTCTCCCCCGCGGCCCGCTGGCTCGTCGACGAGATCATCATCGCTGCCGCCGAAGCCGACCGAGTGCGCCGGGACGGCGAGTCGAGCGAAGGCGGGTAGCAGCAGTAGCGGTGGTTGCGCCGGATCCGGATCGACGAACACACCGCGTTCGAGACCTGCACGTGGTGCCGCGCGGCCGGCCTCAGGGCATCCCGCCGCTACGCGCACCCGCCGACTCAAGGCGCTGACGATGCACCAGCATCATGATCGTCGTGAGCGTGATCCGTGACCGAAGCCGGGCCGCGCTCTGGGAACGAGCAGCGGAGGACGGTCCGCAGCTCAGGACTTCCCACATCGCTTACGAACAGCATCGGCCCGTGCCTAACCTGGGAGTGCGAACGACCAGGAGGTACCGGCAGATGCATGATCACGATACGTGGGACGCCACGACCATCGGAGCTCGGCTGCGGGTGCTGCGCAAATGGCGTCGACTCACCCTGACGGAGCTGGCGGGGCTGGCGGGGCTCAGTCCCTCGTTCCTGTCCATGGCCGAGCGCGGTCAGCGAGCCCTGGACCGCCGGTCGCACATCAGTGCCCTGGCCAGCGCACTGCGCGTCTCGGAGAAGGACCTGGCCGGAGGGCCGCATCTGACGGCCGACCCCGTCCAGGCCGCCCCGCACGCCACCATCCCCGCCGTCCGCGCGGCCCTGATGACCAACACCCTCACCGCTCCAGCAGTGGATCGAGCTCGTCCGCTGGACGAACTGGTCGCCGAGATGGGACGGATCGATCGGTCGGAGTACAAGCACACGACCGTGGGCGAGAAACTCCCCCAGCTCATCGGCGAACTGCACGTCCACGCCTGCGATCCGGCGGACGAGCGGGCCCGGCGGGTAGCCCTGGCTACGCTGATCGAGGCGTTCCAGACGGCGACCTTCACGGCCAAGGACCTGGGGTATGACGACCTGGCCTCAATCGCCGCCATGCGGGCGGCCGAGGCGGCATCGCTGCTCGACGACCCCATCACCACCGGCAAGGCCGCGAGCCTGCGCATCCACACCATGCCGACCACCACCCGGGACGTCACCCTCCAGGCCGCCGAGAACGCCGCGAACGCGCTGGAACCACACGTTCGGGACGACCTCGGCGTGCAGGTGCTGGGCATGCTCGCCCTGGCGGCCTCGCTCACGGCCACGGTCATCTACGACTACGGCAAGGCAGACCACTGGATGGACCAGGCCACCGAGCTGGCCAGGCGCATCCCTGACACCCCCGGCCAGAACTGGGGCGCATTCTCCCCGTCCAACGTCGGCGTCTGGAAGGTCTCCCTGGCCACTGAGCGAGGCGAGAGCGGCGGCACGCTGCTGGAGTTGGCCAGGGACGTGGACGAGACCGTCATCGCCTCCAGGAAGGGCCGGCACGCCTCGTTCCTCGCCGACGTGGGGCGAGGTCTGGCGAGGGACAAGAAGACCCGCCCGCAGGCCGAGGACTGGCTGCTGCGGGCCGAGGAGGTCGCGCCACACAAGATCCGCAACTCCGGGCCGGTGAGCGAGACGGTTGCGGTGATGATCCAGCAGTCCTATGGTGCAGCGATCGGCAGGGAATTGAGAGGGCTGGCGGCCAGGATGGGCGTCCCTCACTGAGATCTCTCGTCTTTCCGCTCTGACTTCACACTCGTGAAACTCCTGGGACTGGTCAGGTCTACCGTCCAGGCCCATGAACCTCGCCGTAGACGAGCAGCACCTGTCCGAGCTCGCAGCCGAGCTGGACGCCGAGACCTTCAAGACCTCCTTGAGCTGCGGCAACGACCACACACCTGAGCTGAAGGTCGTCAACCGAAGCTCGGGGCGCCTGTCCGAGCGGATCAAGGTGTGCGACGGCCACTACATGTGGTCCTGGAACGAGCGCATCGCCCCCGTCACCGAGCGCGCCCTCGCGGCCCGTCGCGTCTCCAACGTCCTGGGCTCGGTAGGGGGCTGAAATGTCCCTCCGGACCAGACTCACGCCCACCCACATCCGCACCTACACCGACGCCTGGTTCGACGTCGCACGCGCCAACGCCCTCGCTTCGGGTCACGTGACCGAGGGCCTGCTCCTACTCAATGCCCAAGGCCGCCGCAAGGTCGTGGTCAACGTCGCCAGGGCGACCTTCCACGACACCCGCCGGGCGGTGAAGCAGGCCATCGACACCTATCGCGCCGTGGCCTTGGTGCACGTCGCGCCATACAAGGTGACCTGGGTCCGCGAAGGCGTCGCGGCGGGCTTGTTCGTCTCGGGGCCGCCGCAGGAGGACGAGCGCCGGATCGTCGCCGCGGAGGGCTACTGGCCCTCGGGGAACCTCAGCTACGTGCGCCTGGCCCAGGTGATCGAAACGGGCGGCAGCCGTGACGTGGTCGATCTGACCGACCCAGAGGTCATCCCCGGCGGCTGGCTCGAAGAGTTGCTGCCCCAGCGCTGAGGAGAACCCATGCACCGCGCTACACCCATGCATCTTGACCCCGAGGACGACCGCTCGCGCTCGTCCTCCCATCCCTTGGCCGCCACGCTGTTCGCCCTGGCCGTGTTGCTGCTGATCGCTGCCGTCGTCGCAGTGGCCGCTACGCGTCCGGACGACAGACCACAAACGACCTTCCACGAGTCGGAAGCGCCCCCTCACCAGGACACCCGGTTCCTCCCGGCCTCCAAGGCGTGCGAAAGGGACGTCGTCCAGGCGCTCATCCGGACGTACCGCGCGGCGCGCGGCGGAGGCTCGGCCGACATGGCGGTGGCCGAGGAGCGCGACCGTCTGGGGGAAGTGCCGTACCAGGCCTACGCCTACGCCATGAACGACTTGCAGATGGCCGAGGAGACAGGTCGGCGGCCTGATCTGACGGCTCAGATCCAGGCGGTCATGCCCGACGTCCGTCACATCTGCTCGCAGGAAAGCTGATCCAGCGCGCCGGTGGCACCGGCTATCACCGGCTTGCTGTGCCTCACCGGAACCCGAGCGCAGGCGCTTCGCCCGCAGCCGGGTCATCGTTAGCAGCCTTGTAGCTGCGGAGAGGCGGCGCGGGCTGTTTCTCGGCGACACGCCATGCTCATCCTTGCGCACGGTGGTCGTCGCACTCACTATAGAGCGCAAACAGCTTCAAAGAGCGCGACTGAACGCCACGTCGATGCCACCCTCGAGAGAAAGGAGTTCTGCATGGTCGAACTGATGCTCAACCTGGAGGACTTCTCTCATGAGCGAGACCGATGCACGTACCGACCACGACACAGAGCTGCTCGCCGGCGAGCTGCATGAGCGTGTTCGGGCACTCAATTCCCTCACCAGAGGTGGACGCGGGCTGACGCAGCCGAGCGCCGCCTACACGATCCTGGGCAACCTCGCCCAGACCGCCTTCTGCCTCGCTCAGACGGCCGAGCAGATCGACGCCTTCCTCGACAGGGAACTCACCGCCGGACGGATCGTGCACGACCAAGGCATCAACCCTGTGCCAGCGGTTCTCCGTGCGCATGATGCTCTGGTCCGTTCGGCAGAGCAGATGCAGGAGGCCGGCGACTCCCTGCGCCGTGCCCAGGGGGCGCTCACGACCATCCATGCGCACGAGGTAGACGAAGTCCAGTCGCTGCGACAGCGACCCAGTGCGGCGCCTCTGCATCAGGCCGACCACGCTGCGAGCGAGGTCAACCCGGCAGGAGCCGGATTCCCTGCACCGATCGGCGACATGTTGCCCGAGGCCAGCCAGTCGATTGTGGAACAGCAGGAACGTCGTCCCACTCCGCAACCGCCGCCCAACCGCCGCGAACTCTGACGGCGCGTAGCCGGGGCTCGATCGAGCCCCGGCTACGGGGCCAGGTCTCAGCCCTGCCTCGAGCGTTGAGGAAACGGACGCCTCGGCCGCAGGAACTCCACCTTCGTCTTGAACGCTCAAGAGCAGCCAGCAGGTCGGCTGGCTCGCGGAGCCGAGCAGGGTCCTGTCGGCCGTTTCCGGTGCAGGGCAAGAAATGCAAATCGTTCACTTTTGCAGGTTCGGACCGGACGCAGCTAGGGGATCGAGCGCGATCCCGGAGGTGAAATGGACGTTGCGGCGAGGCCGCGCGCATCGCGATTGAATCGGCGGTCTCATCAAGACTCTCGTCGCGCACGGTCGGTGCGGATTTCGTTGTCGGATGAGGAGAAGGGGTTGTTGGCTGCCGCCGCCCGGCGGCAAGGGCTGGCGACTGGCGCGTTCGTGGCGCAGGCGGCGCTCGCGGTGGCCAGTGATGCCGTGCACCCCGAGTACTTCGTCTTACGGGAGGCGCTGGCGGAGGTCATGGAAGCCGCGGGGCAGGTCCGACGGATCGGCGTCAGTTTGAACCAGGCTGTCGCCGCCTTGAACTCGGGGAACCTCCCTGCGCGACTTCAGTGCTACGCCGACGCCGCGGCGCGGACGGTCGGCAAGCTCGACGAGCTCGCCGACGAGCTGTGCCGACGGCTGCCGTGAGGTGAAGACGATGCGGAGGGTGGGCATGCCCTGATCGGCAAGGTACTGCGAGGTAAGCGCGTTCAGGGCCTGCTTCGCTACCTGTACGGACCGGGTCGGCACGGTGAGCATCGCGATCCTCACATCGTGGCCGGCTTTCGAAGCCCGGCCGAGCTGGAACCGGGTGAACGCGCGGACGGCAGCCGGGATTTTCGCAGACTGGGCGGCCTGCTCCATCAGCCGCTCGCCCTCCTGGGCGAGCGGAACTACGACAAGCCGGTGTGGCACCTGTCCCTTCGAGCCGCCCCGGAGGATCCCGTGCTCAGCGACCAGCAGTGGGCCGAGGCCGCCCGCGAGCTGATGGCACGCACCGGACTGGCGCCCGATGGCGACGCCGATGCCGTCCGCTGGGTCGCGATCCGGCACGCCGAAGACCACATCCATGTGGTAGCGACTCTCGCGCGCACGGACGGCGGACGGCCGGTCGTCTGGAACGACGGATACCGGGTCCGGGACGCGTGCCGTGCCATCGAGCGGCGGTTCGGGCTGCGGTCCACCGCGCCGGCTGACCGGACCGCTGCCCGGTGCCCCAAGCGAGGCGAGCACGAGAAGACGGCTCGTCATGGGCGTGCCGAGGTGCCGCGCGTGGCGCTACGCCGCCATGTCCAGCTCGCCGCAGCGGGAGCTCGCTCAGAGCAAGAGTTTTTCGCCCGCCTGCGGGCCGCGAACGTCCTCGTCCGTCAGCGGTTCAGCCAGCGCGATCCGACGCAGCTCAGCGGGTACGCCGTCGCCCTGCCCGGCGACCACAACGGGGACGGACGGCCGGTCTGGTTCGGAGGCGGGAAGCTTGCCGCCGATCTGACTCTGCCCAGACTTCGCCACCGCTGGAGACCGAGCCAGCCGTCGGCCGGTCCGTCACCTGCGGACTACTATCCGGTATCCGGACGGCACCTCTCGCAGCGGACCGCCGGTGCCGTGTTGCGGACGACCGTCCGGGATGCCGCTCGGCGAGCCCGTACAGCCGAGCAGTTCTTCGAACGCCTCGAGGACGCCGGGTTGCAGGTACGGCGACGCTTCAGCGACCGCGCTCCCGGACAGATCACCGGATACGCCGTCACTCTCCCTGATCACCGCGATGAGGAAGGCGCCGCGGTCTGGTACAGCGGTGGACGCCTTGCCGACGAACTCACCTGGACAAGACTTCGAGAACGGTGGAGCTCGAACCCGCCTCCTGAGCCGCATAAGGCTGGCTCGGCCGAGCTGACTCACGAAGAGCGACAGACCCTCTACGATGACGCCGCCCGGTCCGCTGCGTACGCGACTGCCCAGATCCGCCGCTACAGCGTCATCAACCCGCACGCCGCTCGGGACGCATGCTGGGCGGCGGCCGACATCCTTCTCATGGCGTCCAAGGTCACCGGCAATTCGCACTTGAGGCGAGCCGCGAAAGCATACGATCGAGCCGCTCGACCGCCGTACGGACGCCTTCCGGCGCCAACGTCGGCGGGGAACGGTCTGCGCACCGCGGCTCGACTGCTCGCCCTGGTGGACCCGGCGGGCACCCGGACAGTCGTCATGGTTACGCGCCTCGTCATCAACATGGTCGAGCTCTTGGAGTCCATCGCCCAGCTACACCAAGCTCAACGACGGCGGGAGCAGGCGGATGCGGCCAGCTCGGCTGCTGTGCGGCTGCGTCGAATCGCTGTTCCAGCAACCGAGAGCACGCATCCCCAGAGGTTGGACCGACCCTCTCCGAGCCTGAGCCCGGATGCTCTGGCCTTGCACGGATTCCCACAGCCCTGGCGCGCGGAGACGCCAGGGCGACTTGATCGAAGTGCAGCCAACCTCAAGCAATCAGGCCAGCTAGCGCGCCCTCAGCCAGGCCATCGGCCGTCCCGCTGAGTTTGGCCTGAAGACATGAACGGGGATGAACCGGACGACGAGCCGTTCCGCTGGTGCACTGGGATTCAGCCCGGAGGCTTGCTACGGACTGGGACGCTTCTGTGACGACCCTTCCTATGGATGCCTCGCATCAGCTCCTCAATGAGTGAGCCGGGGCGCGGGCGATCACCAGACGTATCCGACCTGGTGGGATGCGCAATATGACGAAGGGCGAGGGCCGCATCCATGGCCGCTCTCATGTGTACCGAGGCTCGAGCGACGTCAGCGACTGGGCAGAGCGGTTGGTACCAGCGGCCGATGACGATGCCGTCCATATAGAGAGGACGCGACCACTGCCAGTACAGGGCACCGGTACGAGGCTCGGCCAGGCACCAGATGGTCCGGCTTATCCAGGGCTCCATGTCAACACGCCAGCTCGTGACCGAGAGGATCGACGGCTCCGCTTCCCATGAACTCAACGCGCGACAACCGGCCTGGCTGAGAAGGTCGACGAGCGCACGTGCGAAGTCGAACCTGTCGCATGGGACGTGCACCCGTGGTGATGCCGTGCGCAGCGACGTCATCGTCATGCCGTGCGGCCTGTGGTTCGCTCGGGCTCTCCGACTCGTACATCGGACGGCGCGGGGGCACGGTGCCGCCCGGCCTTGGCCGGTGGGCGACTCAGGGTTCGCGAGGCTTCGGTGTTGCCTGGACACGAAGGCATCGGATCTTCGGCTTCCTGGGAGTGATGCGCTGGCACTGTGCATTTCACGCCGTCACCTGCGAGAGCACTGCGGTCGTCTTCCCAGGACCAGCTGATGAGGGGGATCATCGAGTCTCGTGGTCCTGAGAGCCAGCGAGCGTCTTCACGCCGTCGGGGATCGGCGGAGGAGGCACAGGACCGCCATGGACGAGCACCACGGCCCGGATCGCTCGATCGATCTGGCTTAGCGGCGCGATCTGCCGGTGCGGGCTGCGCGCGTACGCGAAGAAGAAGCCATCACCGCCGAAGCGGACGACGATCTTCACGGCCTCAGTGCGGCTATCCGGCGGCAGTGTCGTCAGCACCGTCTCTTCGGCGAACACGAGCGCCACCTCCCAGCCTCGGGCGCGTAGTCCGGCGGCGAGATTCTCCAGCGCGGCTCGCGCTGTCGCAGACGAAGGATCGCTGAAGCACCAGAGGCGGATACCGCTCGGGAGCGCGAACGCCACTGCTTTGCCGGGCTGGCCGGTCGCCGAGATGACGGTTGGATACGCGCGGCACCGTCCTCCGGTCAGCCGATGAACGATGGCCAGGCCACGGCCGCTCTCCTGCTGGAGATCGTCCTGGTGCGCCTGCTCCTCCGGCATGGCGTTCCGGTGCAGACTCTCCAAGATCTGCGGTATGCCGGCGAGGTCACGGCCTCCATCGACGACCTCGCACCAGGCGGGGTGTCCGTCGATGGTGACGAAGCGGAGCTCGTACGGTCCGGCGGAATGGGAGATGGCGTTGGCTGCCAGTTCGCCGACCACAAGCTCGGCGTCGTCGACATCGGATTCACCGACGACAGCGTTCACCAGGGTCCCGCGAAGGATCTTCCTGGCGAGGCGCGGGGCCTGCTCCTCGGGCAGCGCGTACACCACCAGGTGATGTCCAGGGTGGCCATCAGCGTTGATCGGGATGTCACCATCTGCGGTGAGAGAGGTAGAGGGTGACTCGTGTGGTTCTGTCACGGCGAGCCCCTTTCGAGCATCGCGGTTCGGTCGGCCGCCCGAGCACGACCGGACAGCGCATTGCGTCAGAACAGTGACGCAGAGTCAGCAACTGACCAATCGCGGTGGTTCCACGGAAGGCGAAGACCCGTGGCCTGAACGCGGATCAGCTGCCGAAATCCGCGGTCGATCCACGTAACGACCTACTGCGTCAGGCAGCCGGGGCCCCGGCTCCGTCTGAGCCATCTACGCTGGAAAAACAGCATCACCTGGCCTCGGCAGAACATCGTGGGGAGAGCGGATGGCCCGAGGAGAGCACGCACCTGCCTGTGCCCGGCGGTGGCGGGAACAGGCTGAGGCCCAAGGCGGATCGACGTGGCAACTAGTGCAGGCGATCCACGGCTGCTGCGGAGTGAGTCTGCTGAAGGCTCACCGCCTGGCCCGCGGCTGGACGGCCCGGGTCGCGATCGACCAGCTCTTGGAAGTTTGCGAGCGCGAGCGCCTCGACCCGCCGCACGCTAATATCGACCTGCTCAACGCATGGGAGAACGGCCGTGCGCGCCCGCGGCCCGACACAGCCGACCGGCTTTCACGCCTCTACAAGGCGAATCTGATCCGCTTGGGGTTTGCCAACGACTATTCCGACGATGGTGAGCCGAACAAGGTGGTGGTCGTTCCAGCCGTACGCTCTTCCCCGGCTCCGGCCCGGGTACCTGATTACCGGCCCGAACCGCCGGTTCTCGTTCCAAGCCAGATGCACGATCCACGCCCGACGGGCAGGACCGGCGAGGAGTCCGACCGGCAGTCTGTGTTCCACGATGTGATCGCCGGTCACCGCGGCGGATCGATCGGACGCGTGCTCGCCGAGGTGGAGGGACTACGCCAGCAGATGGACCGAACCCTGGCGTCCGGCACCATCACCGAAGACCAGATGGACCGCATGGACGAGATGGTCGTGAACTGCCGCCGCGATTACCTGGTCACCCCGCCGCTGCTCATGCTCTGCCAGCTCATGCTCGAGTTCAGCAACGTCCAGAACCTGGCCGCCCAGCGTCAACCGGGCGCCATCCAATGCCGGCTGGCCCGAGTCGCGGCGGTCTTGGCCGTCCTCAGCGCCGACGCCCTCATGAAGCTGGGCGATATCCGGCAGGCACGAGCATGGTACGGAACCGCCAAATCAGCAGCCGACGACACCGGTGACCCGCGACTGCGGGCACTCGTCCGCGCGCAGGAGGCGATGCTGCCGTACTACTACGGAGATCTCCAGGAGACGGTGCGGTTGGCTCGGCAAGCTCAAGCGCTATCGCGAGCGACGCCGTGCTCACCGACCGCGCTCGCAGCCGCCGCCGAGGGCCGTGCTCTCGCCCGCATGGGAGACCGCGACGGCGCCAACACCGCCCTCACCAGAGCTCAGCAGCTCTTCGGCGAACTCAGCGAGGGCGACAAGGGCGCGCTGGCTTTCGACTTCACCGAGCAGCGCCTCTACCTCTACCTGAGCGGCGCGCACGCCTACCTTTCCAACGTCCGGCGCGCCGAAGCCGTGCACGAATCAGCCCTGGCGTGTTGCACGGCCGGGAGCCGGGGCATCGACTCAGCGCTCATCCGCCTCGACCAGGCCACCGGTCTCGCCCGCAGCGGCCGGGAGGCAGAAGCCTGCGAGCTGGCCGCCCACACGCTGCTCGACCTCCCACCCGAACAGCGCACCTCCATCGTGTTCGTCCGCGCCCGCGACGTCCGCTCCGCCCTTCCACTCGACCGCCGCAGCGGGAAGGCGATCAACGGCTTGAACGACGTACTCGCCCTCGAGTCGTCATCGTCACCCCGCAGCTCACAGGCTCGCGATGCCTAACCAACTCGCCGGCGCAACCGACCTCCATGCGCGCGCCCGGACGGCACTCGAACGGATCTGCCGTCTGGTCGACCTCGACGCCACCGACGCCGAGCTGCTCCGCTTGCGCAGCAACGCCGTCTTCAAACTGCGGGCACCGATCGTCGTCCGGATCGCCACCTCACCCAACGCCGCCGAACGGCTCCCCGCCGTTCTGGCCGTGACCCGCTGGCTCGCCGGGCGCGGGTTCCCGACCGTCCAGCCCGCCGACGAGGTCAACGATCAACCCGTGACGCTCGACAACGTGACAGCGACCTTCTGGCGCTACGTGCCCAGCAGTGCCACTCCCGTCCACACCAGCGAGCTCGGTCGGGTGCTCCGCGACCTGCACGCCACCCCTCCCCCGTCCTTCCCCATCAAGACCCTCACCGATCCGCTCGCCAGCATCCGCACCACGGTCACCCATCACCCCGGCATACTCACCGCCGACGAGCGAACATGGCTCAGCCAACGCATCGCCGCCCTGACAAGCGCCTGGAACGAACTCCCCTTCGCTGCGCCGCCCGCTCTCGTCCACGGGGACGCCTGGATCGAAAACCTGCTCCGCCACCGAGACGGCCACGTCGTCTTGGGCGACTGGGACAGCGTCGCGATAGGCCCGCGCGAATGGGACCTGATCCACAACTACCACGGCCAGCGCCGCTTCGGCCTCTCCCCCTCCGACGTCGACGCCTTCGCCACCGCCTACGGCTACGACCTGCGCGACTGGTCGGGTTACGACACCCTCATGCAGATCCGTGACGTCTACGCCATCGGCATCCACATCCGCAACGCCCCCGGCGACCCCTTCTCCCGCCATGAGCTGTCACGCCGCCTGACCTCCCTAAGAAACGACACCACCCACACCCGCTGGCAAATGAAGCACGAATAACCGACGACACACTTCGTGCGAAGACGCCGCCACCAAAGCGACCGTGCCGATGAGGATGCGCGGGTTCACGAGTCGGCTCCGTCCGGAACCGGAACCGGGACCGGGACCGGGACCGCGGCGAGGTGATCGGCCATGGCCCTGCCCGCAGCCCATTCCGCCGCCCGGGCGATGTCCGCCTTGATCCTCTCGACCATCGCGATCAACTCAAGGTCGCCGATCGTCTCGGCGCGCACGACGCTGCGGCACCCCATGCTCACCATGAAGTCGGTCAGCGGGTACCGCGCGGTCGCCTCCGCCACGTTCTCGTCCAACTGCCGCAGCGCGAACGCAGGCACGTCGGCTTCGTCCTCGGGCACATCACGGGGGAACATCTGTGGACGATCTGGATCGCGGTGGTGCGCCTGCATGGGACCGTTCTCCCGGGTGCGATGCGGTGGTGGTGATGCGGTCACTGCAAGTGAATCCAGGGCATGGGCCGCGAAGGCAGTGGAGGATGAGAGGAGGACAGAGGAGGGTGATGCCCTCCCCCCGGCGAGAGGTGCATGGCAGTGTCGACCGCCGACAGCAAGGTCATCGGCGCGCGCCTGCGCGCGGAGCGGGAGGCCCCGCCGCGCTGGTCACGCCCTGCGCTGGCGAGGCTGCTTCGGGACGCCGCCGATCCACGTGACCGCGAACGCATGCCGCACGTCGCCAGCCTCACCGACCAGATCAAGCAATGGGAGAACGGGCGCTGGATTCCCGAGCCGCGCTACCGCGCCCTGTACGCCAAGGTGACCGGCAGATCCCAGAGCGAGCTGTTCGGCGGCGAACCGCCCGACGCCCGCACGTCCGGCGATGACGCGGTCGCCCTGGCCGACTGGCTCCAGCAGTCCAACATCGGCGACGGCACCATCGACTACCTGCAGACGGCCGTCCGCCGCCTGGCGTTCGGCTACGCCCGCCGACCGCCGCTGGACGTTATGCGCGAAGCCCGCGAACTGCAGACCAGAATCAACCGGATCCTGCGCAGCGGCCGGCAGCGCATCGCACAGACGCAGGCACTGCTGGCCACCTCGGCCGAGCTGTTCGCGCTGGTCAATCTTCTGGCCGGGGACGTCGGCCGCTACGGCCTCGCCGACGCCTACGGGTACGCCGCATGGACGTGCGCGCACGAGGCCGACTCCGACGCCGCCCGCGCGCTCGTTTTGTGCGCCCAGTCCAAGACCGCCCGCTGGGAAGGCCGCATCCAGCAGGCCGCAGACCTCGCGCACCGCGGCTTCGAACTCGCCCCGGTCGACGGCCGGGGCCGGGTGCTGCTGGCGGTATCGGAGGCGACCGCCCTGCAACTGCGCGGAGACATCGACTCGGCGACCGGCGCGCTGGAACTCGCGCACCGGGCGCAGGACCAGAATCCCACCGCCGACGCCCTCGCCGACGCGTGGAGTTGCCCGCGACCGCGGCAGGCCACCTATGCCCTGCAGGTCGGTCTCGGCGCCGGCGACCCCGGGCGCGTGCTGCGTTCGGTCCAGGACGCCGATGAGGCGTGGGCGGACGGCGCACCGTGGGTGTACGGGACGTGGGCGCAGGTCCGGATCGGTGCCGCCCTAGCGCATGTCATGCGCGGGGATCCCGAGGGCGCCGCCGCCGAGTTGGATGAGGTGTTCGATCTCGGCAGCGAGTTCCGCGTCGTCACCATCACCGGCCGGCTGGCCGAGCTCAGCCGACGGCTGCGGCACAGCCGCTACGACGGCGACCCGCGAGCCGCCGACCTCCGCGATCAGATCCGTGCTTTCCAGGCCGGATCCCTCGACCGCAACGTCGCGACCTTGGAGGCCCTGTGAGCCCCCTACCCGAACGCATGTCCGATCACTGGTGGTGGCGTCCGGGCGTGCGGCCCGGCCGCCGACTGCTGGTCTGGCACATCCTCCCCGACGGGCAACCGGACGTGGTCGACCTCGTCCAGCAGTACCAGGACAAACTCGCCGGACTACCCGGCCTCGACCTGATCCCCGCCCCGTGGCTGCACATGACCACCCAGATCATCGGATTTAGCGACGAGATCTCCGACGCCGAGATCGACGCGATGACCACACAGGTCGCCCAGCGGTTCGCCGACCTCGAACCGCTGGAGGTGGAGCTCGGCCGCCTGTGGTTCCACAGCGAAGCCGTGATGCTGGGCATCCAGCCGCCGGACGGCCTGCACCCCCTACGTACGGCCATCCGTGACGCGATAGCCGCAACGGTACGCACACACCAACTCGCCGACGAACCAGAATGGACCCCACACATCTCGGTGGCCTACAGCAACAGCACCGGCCCCGCGCACCCGGTCATCAACGCCCTATCGTTCCGCATGCAACCGCGGCACCTGCGCGTGACCGAGGTGCACCTGGTCGAGCAGATCCGAGACGGCCACCTGTATCGCTGGGAACGGCGAACGGCCGTCCCTCTCGGCACCTGATTCAGGCACCGCGACACACCCAGCCCCGCGTCTTGCGGGCGAGATAAATCGCTCCCTCAGCCACGTGAAGGACTCGTACGTCGGTCACTGCGGAGCCGTGCGCAGACATCGTCGATCAGGCCGTCCAAGACGCGATACTTGACGATCAGGCACCCACGGCATCGCCGAGACTTAGAGGTCATAACAGAATGCGCATATGGCGCGACCTGTGGTGAGAGTCGCTGTTGCGTGAGGACGTGCGCAAGGGAGAGCAGCCTCCGTGGATCGTGCCCGACACCTGTGGGAACGGGTCGAGCCGCTGCTGCCGAAGGTGGAGCGCCGTCAGCGCTACACCGGACGCAAGCGGCTGGACGACCGTCAGGTGCTCTGCGGGATCCTGTTCGTGCTGCACACCGGGGTCCGCTGGGAGTACCTGCCCCAGGAGCTGGGCTTCGGGTCGGGAATGACGTGCTGGCGCAGGCTGGCCGAATGGCATCAGGCCGGGGTCTGGGACGCCCTGCACCGGCTGCTGCTGGAGGAACTGCACGCCGCTGGACGGCTGGACTGGTCCAGGGCGGTGATCGACAGCTCCCACGTCCGGGCCCTCAAGGGTGGCCCAAAACCGGGCCGAGTCCGGTCGACCGTGGCCGGCCGGGCTCTGAGCACCACGTGCTGACCGACGGCCACGGCACCCCGCTGGCTGTGTCCCTGA
>NZ_CAACUY010000043.1 GCF_900659615.1 Actinomadura fibrosa
AGCAGCGCGGCGGCGGCGAGGACGGCACCGCCCGCCCGCCCGGACGCCCGCTTCGACGGCCGCTTGGGCGCCGGCCGGGGCGCGCGTGTGGACAACCGGATGGACACGGGTGGCTCCTTACGGCTCACGGATACGGATCGATGGCCCTACACCCGTTGGGCGTTCCATCCCGTTCCGCCGCGTTCCATCCGTGCCGCCCGAGCCGCACACCACAGCCCGGGCGGTCGGTTCGGCCCGTGCCGCCGTCAGCCGGTGGCGGGTTCCGGCTGGTCGACGGGGCAGGCGTAGGCCGTCCGTCCGGCGAGCTGCCAGCTGCGGACGGGCGCGCCGCACCGGCGGCACGTCTCGCGCTTGTAGACCCACCGCTCGTCCGGCGCCGACGGGTCGCTGACGACCTGCCCGGCGTCCCGTCCGAGCGCCATGTACCGGACGGCGGCCTCCCACAGCCGGGACGCGCCGCCGGGGCCGAGGCCGCGCGCGGCGGGGTGCAGGCCGGTCACGAACAGCAGTTCGGCGCGCCAGGCGTTGCCGACGCCCGCCCAGACGGCCTGGTCGAGGATCGCCGCGCCGACCGGGACGCGCGCGGCGGCCATCCGCCGGACCGCCTCCGCCTCGTCGGCGTCGTCCCTGAGCGGGTCGGGGCCGAGCGAGGCACGCAGCGCGGCGAGCTCCGGCTCGTCCAAGGCCTCGCAGCGGGAGGGGGCGATGAGGTCGAACGCGGCGTCCGCCGTGGCGAGGCGGAGCCGCGTCCCGCCGCGCGGCGGGGTCGCGGGGTCGTCGTAGCGCAGGAACAGCCCGCGCATGCCGAGGTGCACGTGCACGGCCCGAGCGTCGTCGAACACGTAGAACAGGTGCTTGCCGTACGCCTCGACGGTCCGCATCCGGCAGCCGTCATAGGGATCCGCGTCGAACCTGCCCTGCGGGCTCGTCGCGCGCACACGGCGGCCGGCGAGCGCTCCGGCCTGCTCGACGGCGTACCGGTGAAGCAGATGTCCCTCTGGCATACCCGCGTCATACCCACCACGGTCCGGTGGTCGCAGAGTCGAACATACTTTCGATAGGCTGGGGGCACTGACCTGTCCGGGTGCCCCGGGCCGGCCGAACCTTCGATGCAAGGGACGGATAGCCGATGGCGTTCTCACCAGAGGTACTCCCAGCCGCCGTCAACGCGATCACCAACTCCCCGGGGCGGCAGCGCCCCGTCGTCCTGATCACCTGCGACGCCGACGGGCGGCCCCGGGTCTGCGTGCCCGACTGGGGCGACCTGCGCGCCGTCGACGACCGGCACCTGCGCGTGGCGGTCTGGCCGTCCGACCCCACCGCCGCCAACCTGGACCGCGACGCCTCCGCCCTGCTGATCGTCACCATCCCGTCCGACGTCTACGTCGTGAACGCCACGGCCCGGCTGCTGGAAGGCGCCGCGATGGTGTGGGCCCACTACGAGCTGACGATCACCTCGGCGGGGGTCGCGGACCGCGGCACCGTCCCGCGCCCGCGGTCCGAGAGCGACGCCGAGGCCGGATGGGAGGTCCTGGCGCAGCGGCCCTCGAAGGCGGACGGCGCGCCCGCCGGCAGGGCCCCGGCGCTCGAAGCCCGGCGCCGGACCTCGCCGCAGCGCTCCCCCTGGGCCCGCCCGCCGGGTCCGGGCGGCAAGGGGGAGCATCGCTGCACCGAAGGGGCCCGGCCGTAAGGACGCCCTGGCCGCGCCGCCGTCCGCACCGTTTCCGTGATCACCCGCCATCCCCGATGGCTGCCTTCTATGGCGGTCCGGATACGTTCGGCGGCGGCGCGGCCGGGTCATATCTCGGGTGGACGATCATGCCGTCCGGGAAGGGGCCCCCACCGGCTCAGGGGACGCTCCCGACCCGGCCGGACCTTCGACGTAAGGCGGACATGCCGATGGTGTTCCCCTCCGAGGTGCTCCCAGCCGCCGTCAACGCGATCACCAGCTCCCCGGGGCGGCAGCGCCCCATCGTCATGGTCACCTCCGACGCCGACGGCCGGCCCCGGGTCTGCGTGCCCGACTGGGGCGACCTGCGCGTCCTCGACGACCGGCGCCTGCGCGTGGCGATCTGGCCGTCCGACCCCACCGCCCTCAACCTGGACCGGGACGCGCCCGTCCTGCTGATCGTCACCGCGCTGTCCGAGGTCTACCTCGTCGACGCCACGGCCCGCCGCCTGGAAGGCGCCGCCATGGTGTGGGCCCACTACGAGCTCACGATCACCTCGGCGCGGGCCGCCGGCCGCGGCACCGTCCCGTACCTGCCGTCCGACGCCGGCGTGGAGCTCCTGGGGCAGGGGCCGGACGACGCCGACGACACGTTCCGGGCGAGGGTCACGGCGTTCAGGGCCCGCCGGAAGGCGCCCCGGCGCTCTCCCTGGGCCCCCTCCTCCGAGGGCGGCAAGGGCGAGCACCGCTGCACGGGAGGCGCCCGGCCATAGCCCGCTCAAGGGCCACGGCACGCAATCAGGGCACGCGGTCAGGGCACGGTCAGGACTGGTTGAGGGCGCCGATCGCGTCGTCGACCGTGGGGTGAAGGGAGAAGATCTCCTCCAGCCCGATAATGCGGAGGACCTGAACGAGGTCGGCGTTCGCTCCGGCGAGCAGGAGCGCGCTGCCGGCGGCCTGGGCGCGGCGGTAGGCGGCGATGAGCACGGTGATGCCGGTGGAGTCGCAGAAGGCGAGCCCGGACAGGTCGATGACGACGCCGGAGCCGGCCGGGAACGACACCGTCTCCAGGGCTTTCCGCAGCTCCGAGGCGGTGTGGTAGTCGAGGTCCCCGGCCACGCCCACGACGGGGATCTCGGCGTCCGCCGGCGGGAGGGTGACGGCGAGGGTGCGGTCGGTCACCGAAGACGCTCCTGTGCGGATGGCATCCGTCATCTCCACCTCGTTCGCGGGCAGCGTCCGAACGGACACATATCCTGGGCTGATCTATCCTATTTTTTCGTTAATTCACCTCGACGCTCGGTAAAGATGTACGGGGCACGAGCGCCGAGGGATCGAGCGTGCACCGGGAACAACGTACGGCAACGGCTGCCGTGATCCGGTCACCGGCACGACCACCGCGAGCGTTTCGAGCGGCCGGTGCGGACGCCAGAGGGGGGCGGCGTGAGCGTGGGAGGGGTCGGTGTGAACGAAGGGGTGTTCGGCGCCGACAGCGAGATCGGGCGCGATCTCGCCGACGTGGACTGGGCGGCGACCCCGCTCGGGCCGCCGTCCGGCTGGCCGCAGAGCCTGCGGACCGCGGTGAGCATCCTCCTGTCGTCGCGGTTCTCGATGTGGATGGCGTGGGGCCCCGACCTGACGTTCTTCTGCAACGCCGCCTACCGGCGCGACACCCTGGGCCGCAAGTACCCCTGGGCGCTGGGCCGTCCGGCGGCCGAGGTGTGGACGGAGATCTGGGACGACATCGGCCCGCGGATCGACACCGTCCTGACCACCGGGGAGGCCACCTGGGACGAGGCGCTGCTGCTGTTCCTCCAGCGGTCCGGCTACTCCGAGGAGACCTACCACACCTTCTCCTACAGCCCGTTGCGGGACGACTCCGGCGCCGTGGTCGGGATGCTGTGCGTGGTCATCGAGGAGACCGAGCGGGTCATCGGCGCGCGGCGCATGACGACGCTGCGGGACCTCGGTTCCGACCCCAGCGTGATCCGCACCGAGGAGGAGACGCTGACCTTCGCCCACCGGCAGCTCGACCGCAACAAGCGGGACCTCCCCTTCACGCTGACGTACCTGTTCGAGGAGGACGGCGGGGCGCGGCTGGCGGAGGCGACCGGGATCCCCGCCGTCCATCCGGCCGCCCGGGAGGGCGTGTGGCCCGTGGCGGCGCTCTCCCGGGGAGAGTCGGTCGTGGTGCCGCTCGAAGGCGAGGCGTTCGCGAAGCTGCCGTCCGGGGACTGGCAGGACCCGCCCGTCCAGGCGCTGGTGGTGCCGCTGCTCCAGCAGGGCAGCGCGCCGTACGGGTTCCTGGTGGCGGGGCTGAACCGGTACCGCCCGCTGGACGAGGGGTACCGCGGGTTCGTGGAGCTGACCGCCGGGCATCTCGCGGCGGGCATCGCGAGCGCGCGGAGCTACCAGGCGCAGCAGCGGCGGGCGGAGGAGCTGGCCGAGCTCGACCGCGCCAAGACGACGTTCTTCTCCAACATCAGCCACGAGTTCCGCACCCCGCTCACGCTGATCATGGGGCCGGTGCAGGAGCTCCGCGGCCGTCTGGAGGACGCCGACGAGCGGGTCCTCCAGGAGCTGGAGATCATCCACCGGAACGGGCTGCGGCTGGGCAAGCTGGTCAACACGCTGCTGGACTTCTCCCGCATCGAGGCCGGCCGGATGCAGGCGCACTACGAGCCGGTCGACCTGTCCGCCGTCACCGCGGAGCTGGCCAGCGTCTTCCGCTCCGCCATCGACCGGGCCGGGCTGGCGTTCGAGGTGGCCTGCGACCCGCTGCCCGAGCCCGTGTACGTCGACCGCGGCATGTGGGAGAAGGTGATCCTCAACCTGCTCAGCAACGCGCTGAAGTTCACCTTCGAGGGGTCGATCCGGGTCGGGGCGCGCGTCGTGGACGGGCAGGCGGAGGTGACGGTCGCCGACACCGGCGTCGGCGTCGCCGAGGACGAGATCCCCCGGCTGTTCGAGCGCTTCCACCGCATCGAGAACGGCCGCACGCGCGCCCGGTCCAACGAGGGCAGCGGCATCGGCCTCGCCCTGGTCAAGGAGCTGGTCGGCCTGCACGGCGGCACGATCACCGCGGAGAGCCGCGAGGGCGAGGGCACCCGGTTCACCGTCCGGCTGCCGTTCGGGGCGGCGCACCTGCCCGCGGACGCCGTCGCCGCGGCGGACGGGCCGGACGGCGCGCCGGGCGGGTCCGCGGGGGTGTCGGCCAGCGCCGACCCCTACGTCCAGGAGGCCCTGCGCTGGCTGCCGCGGGAGCAGGCCGACGAGCCCGCCGCCGACGCCCCGGCGGAGGCGGGCCCCACGGCCGCGACCACCGCGCCGCAGGTGCCGGCCCGGGTGCTGGTCGCCGACGACAACGCCGACATGCGCGAGTACCTCACCCGCCTGCTGCGCGGCGCCGGCTACGAGGTGGACGCGGTCGCCGACGGGCGGGCGGCGCTCGGGGCCGTCCGCGCGGCCGCGCCCGACCTGGTCGTCAGCGACGTGATGATGCCCCACCTGGACGGGCTGGGGCTGGTGGCGGCGCTGCGCGGCGACCCCCGCACGGCGGCCGTGCCGGTGCTGCTGCTGTCGGCCCGCGCCGACCAGGACGCCTCGATCGAGGGGCTGCGGGCGGGCGCCGACGACTACATGCTGAAGCCGTTCGCCGCCGCCGAGCTGCTCGCCCGGGCCCGGGCGAACGTAGAGCTGGCGCGGCTGCGCAACCACCACGCCCGCTGGCGCACCGCGCTGGTCGACTCGCTCCAGGAGGCGTTCTTCGTCTGCGACGAGGACGGCGCCGTCATCGAGATCAACACCGCGTTCACCGACATCCTCGGATACGGCCCGGAGGGGCTGCCCTACCCGCCGGTCCACCCCTGGTGGCCGGACGAGCGGACCGACCCGCAGGCGTACCGGCAGGTCGCCGAGGCGTTCGGCACCCTGCTCGGGCAGGAGCGCGGCACCTACACCATCCCCGTGGACCACCGCGACGGGCACCGGCTGTGGGCGAGCGCCTCCTTCAACCAGGTCCGCGACCCCGAGACCGGGCGCCGCGTCGTCGTCGGCACGTTCCGCGACGTCACCGCCGAGCACTACGCCATCCAGCGCGAGACCGCGCTGGCGGCGCTGAGCATGCGGCTCGCCGAGGCCGTGAGCCTGTCGGAGGCGCTGGACGGCGCGCTCGCGGAGCTGCGGGACGTGTGGCGCGCCGAACGCGTGCTCGCCGCGATCTTCCAGGGCGACGGCCCGCCCGCGCTGACGTCCACCGACCCGGAGGTGACCTGGGAGTCCCTTCCGGAGCGGCGGCGCGACGAGCTGGCGTCCCTGCGCGACCACCCGACGCTCTCTCCGTCCGCCGAGCACACCACGGCGATCACGCTGGAGCATCCGCTCGGGTCCCTGGTGCTGTGGATCGATCTCAGCGAACGGCGACCGTTCACCGACCAGGACCAGGTGCTGCTGTCGCTGCTGGCCGGCCGGCTCGCCCAGGGCCTGGCCCGCGCCCACCAGATCGACCGGCAGCGGGAGACCGCCCTGGCGCTCCAGCGCGCCATCCTCGGCCCCTCGCAGCTCCCGATCGGGTTCGCGGTCCGCTACGAGCCCGCGGCCCGTCCGCTGGAGGTCGGCGGCGACTGGTACGACGTGCTGACCTTCCCCGACGGCCGGATCGGCATCGTCGTCGGCGACTGCGTCGGCCGCGGCCTGGACGCAGCGACCGTCATGGGGCAGCTCCGCAGCGCATGCCGGGCCCTGCTCCTACGGGACGCCAGCCCCGCCCGCGCGCTGATGACCCTCGACCACTTCGCCGCGGGCATCCCCGAGGCGGTGTGCACCACCGTGTTCTGCGGCGTCCTGGACCCCGAGACCGGCGAGCTCACCTACGCCAGCGCCGGGCACCCGCCCGCCATCCTCGCCCGGCCGAACGGCTCGGTCGAGCTCCTCGACGGCGGCCGGTCCCTGCCGCTCGCCGTCCGGCCGGGCGCATCCCGGCCGGAGGCCGGAGCCACCATTCCCCCGCGCGCCACCGTGCTGCTCTACACCGACGGGCTCGTCGAGCGCCGCCGCCGCCCGCTGAGCGACGGCATCGCCCAGGCCGGCGAGGCCGTGCAGGACGGCCGCGACGAGGCCGTCGACGACCTCGCCACCCGCATCATGACCCGGCTGGCCCCGCCGGACGGCTACGACGACGACGTCGCGCTGCTGCTGTACCGGCACCCCGCCCCGCTGGAGGTGACGTTCCCCGCCGAGTCGTCCCAGCTCGGCCGGGTCCGGGACGCGCTGCGCGGCTGGCTCGCCCGCTGCGGGCTCTCCCGCCGCACCACCCAGAACGTCCTGGTGGCCGCCGGTGAGGCGTGCGCGAACGCCATCGAGCACGGCCACCGGCACAGCCCGGGCGACGCCGTCCGGCTGCGCGCCGAGGCGCACGCCGACCGGCTCGACCTCGTCATCGCCGACAGCGGTCGCTGGCGGACGCCCCGGGCGGAGCCGGATCCGAACCGCGGCCACGGGACGGCGCTGATGCGCGCACTGATGCAGGAGATCACCATCACTCCCGGGCCGGACGGCACGACCGTCCGCATGCACACCAGGATCGAGTCATGACCACGCCGCTCACGCTCACCCCCGGCCGGGCCCCGGACGGCACCGCCGTGCTGGCCGCCGCGGGCGAGATCGACATGAGCAACAGCCAGGACTTCGCCGCCGCCATCACCGCCGCCCTCGACGGCGCGGCCGGCCCGCTCGTGGTGGACCTCAGCGCCGTCGAGTACCTCGACAGCGCCGGCCTCAGCATCCTGTTCCGCCACGCCGAGCGCCTCGAACTGGTCGCCCCGCCCGTGCTGGAACCGGTCCTGACCCTCTCGGGCATCGCCGACCTGACCACCGTCCGTCCCGTGCCGTCCTCGGCGGACGGCACCTGAGCCGCCCCGCGGGCGCCACCCCCGCCCGCCGGACGACCGCGAACCCACGCCGAAGGAGCCACATGGCCGAGTACGAGGTGACCGGCAGCGCCCAGCACGGGCGCGCCGTGATCACCCTGACCGGGGACCTGGCCCTCGACACCGTGCAGCAGGTCGAGCAGGACATGCGCGACGCCCGCCGCCGGCACGGCGAGCACCTCGTCCTGGACCTGCGCGGCCTGCGGTTCCTGGACTCCACCGGCCTCAGCCTGCTGCTGCGCTTCTACCTGGCCGCCGAGGGGCGCGGCGGCAGCGCCGTCCTGGCCGGCCCGATCCAGGACGAGGTGCTGCGCGTCCTCCAGGTCACGCACGTCGACGAGCGGCTGACCATCCGCCCGAACCTCGACACCGCCCTGGCCGACCCACTACCGACCGGCGACCCCACCTGACCCGGCGCCACCGGCCCGGCGCCGCCCGCCGCGCCAGCCTCCGCGACGCGTACCGCGAACTCGTAGCGGATCTCACGCGTCCGTGCTCTCCCTCTTGGCCCGGCGCTGCGGCGGTGCGATGCTGGTTGAACAATCGTTCAGGAGGATTTATGGATTTCGCGCTGCCCGAGACCCTGACCCGCCTGCTGGCCGACCTCGACGCCTTCATCGAACGGGAGATCCGACCGCTCCAGGAACAGGACGACAACGAGCGCTTCTTCGACCACCGCCGCGAGTACGCCCGCACCGACTTCGACAACGGCGGCGTCCCGCGGCCGGAGTGGGAGGAGCTGCTGGCCGAGATGTTCCGCCGCGCGGACGCCGCGGGCTGGCTCCGCTACGGCCTGCCCAAGGAGGTCGGCGGCTCGGACGGCACCAACCTCGACATGGCCGTGATCCGCGAGCATCTGGCCCACAAGGGGCTGGGCCTGCACAACGACCTCCAGAACGAGTCCTCGGTCGTGGGCAACTTCCCGTTCGTCCACATGATGCTGGAATTCGGGACGGCCGAGCAGAAGCAGGAGTTCCTGGAGCCGATGCTCGCCAGGGAGAAGCGCATCGGGTTCGGGCTCACCGAGCCGGACCACGGCAGCGACGCGACCTGGATGGAGACCACCGCGGTCCGCGACGGCGGCGACTGGGTCATCAACGGGGCCAAGCGGTTCAACTCCGGGATGCACTCCGCGACCCACGACGTCGTGTTCGCCCGGACGTCCGGCAAGCCCGGCGACGCGCAGGGCATCACCGCGTTCTTCGTTCCGACAAGCGACCCCGGCCTGTCGGTCGACTTCCACTGGTGGACGCTCAACATGCCCACCGACCACGCCGAGGTGACCCTGCGGGACGTCCGCGTCCCCGACTCGGCGATCTTCGGCGCGGAAGGGGAGGGCCTCGCCGTGGCGCAGACCTTCGTCCACGAGAACCGCATCCGGCAGGCGGCCTCCGGGGTCGGCGCCGGGCAGTACTGCATCGACCGCAGCGTCGAGTACGCCCTGAAGCGCAGCACGTTCGGACGTCCGCTGGCGACCCGGCAGGCGATCCAGTGGCCGCTGGTCGAGCTCCAGACCGAGGCGGAGCTGCTGCGCGGGCTCGTCCGCAAGACCGCGTGGGAGCTGGACCGCGTCCCGCACATGGAGATCAGCGACCGGGTGTCGATGTGCAACTACCGCGCCAACCGCTTCGTCTGCGAGGCGGCCGACCGCGCGATGCAGGTCCACGGCGGCCTCGGCTACACCCGGCACACCCCGTTCGAGCACATCTACCGCCACCACCGCCGCTACCGGATCACCGAGGGCGCCGAGGAGATCCAGATGCGCAAGGTCGCCGGCCACCTGTTCGGCTTCACCGGCCCCCGCAGGAAGGGCTGACATGGCCGCACGCTCCCGGGACACCGTCCCCGCCGACCCGGACGCCGTGCCGGACGCGGCACCGGCGCCCGTCCAGGGCCCCGGCGAGGAGGGGATCCTGAAGGCCGCGATCGCGGTGATGGCCGAGCAGGGCTACCACGGCACCTCGGTGCGGGACATCGCGGTCCGCGCGGGCCTCAGCCCGTCCGCGCTCTACTACCACTTCGCGTCCAAGCAGGAGGTCCTCGCGACGATCATGGAGCGCGGGATCGAGGAGCTCCTCCGGCGGACCCGCGCGGCCCTGGCGGACGCCGGCGACGACCCCGCGTCCCGGCTCGGCGCGGCCGTCGAGACGCACGTCCTGTTCCACCTGGAGGACCAGCGCGGCACCATGCTCGGCACGAGCGAACTCCGCGCCCTGGAGGAACCCGTCAGAACTCGCCACCTGGACAAACGGCACCAGCAGCAACGCCTCTTCGACGACGTCCTCCTCCGCGGCGCCGAGCTCGGCGCGTTCGGTACGCCGATCCCCCTGGAGGCGTCCCGCGCGATCGTCGTGATGTGCACCGGCGTGGCGAGCTGGTTCTCCCCGGACGGCCCGCTCGGCCGCACCGAGATCGCCCACCGCTACCGGCGGCTCGCCCTCGACATGGCCGCCGCCGCCGGACGCTGACGGCCTCCCCGCCTTCCCCCGCTTCCGGCCCGTCGGTCAGCATGGTCGGCAAGGCCCATCCGCAAGGAGCTCCCGCCATGTCCGGTATCTCGCCCTTCGCCCGCCGCGACTTCCTCACCCGCGCCAGCGCCGTCGCAAGCGGCGCCGTCCTGCTCGGCGCCGCCGACCTCGCGCTCCCGGCCGCCGCCGCCAACCGGCCGCGCGTCTACACGCGCGCGGAGTGGGAGGCCAGGCCACCGGTCGCACCCGCGCCGATCATCGCCGCGCCCGACCACCTCGTCGTCCACCACATGGCCTTCCCGAACTCCACCGACTACTCCCGCGCCCACGCGTTCCAGCTGTCCCGCGACTGCCAGAACCTTCACATGGACACCAACGGCTGGGACGACACCGGCCAGCAGCTCACCATCAGCCGCGGCGGATACGTCATGGAAGGCCGCAACCGCTCCCTGGAGGCCATCGCCCAGGGCGCCAACGTGATGGGCGCCCAGACCGCCGGGCACAACGACCACACCCTCGGCATCGAGAACGAGGGCACCTACGTCACCGAGCTCCCCACCCCGGCCCTGTGGAAGGCGCTCGTCCGGACCCTCGCCTGGCTCTGCGACGTCTACGACCTCGACCCCCACACGTCCATCGTCGGACACCGCGACTACGTCACCACCACCCAGTGCCCGGGCGACGCCCTCTACGCCAAGCTGCCCGTCCTGCGAAACATGGTCGCCGCCGCGCTCGGCGCCTCCCACGCCACCGAACGCACGCGCCCGACCGTCCGCAGCGGCCTGCCCGGCCCCCGCCGCCGCGGCGACCACGGCCCCGCCGTCGGCCCGGACGAACGCCCCTGACCGCCGTCCCGTCCTAGACTGGGTCGCCTGATTCATTGTGGTTTCACGTAGTTAGGGCGGACGACGGTGGACGACGCGACAACACCAGGACCCGAGCACGCCCTCACCCCGAACGTCGCCCGCATGTACGACTACTTCCTGGGCGGCAAGGACAACTACGCCTGCGACCGGGACGCCGCCGACGAGGTCGAACGCGTCCTGCCCACCGTCGCCGGCGTCGCCCGAGCGAACCGGGCGTTCCTCCAGCGCGCCGTCCGCTACGTCGCCGAACGCGGCATCGACCAGTTCCTCGACATCGGCACCGGCCTCCCGACCCAGGGCAACGTCCACGAGATCGCCCGGACCGTCCAGCCCGCCACCAGGGTCGTCTACGCGGACAACGACCCCGTGGTGGTCGCCCACGCGCGCGCCCTGGTCAGCACCGACGAGCAGACCGCCGTCATCCAGGCCGACGTCCGCGACCCCGACCCCCTGCTCGCCGACCCGCAGGTCCACGCCCTGCTCGACTTCGAGCGCCCGCTGTGCGTCCTCTTCGTCGCCGTCCTGCACTTCGTCAGCGACGCCGAGGGCCCGGCGGGCCTCATGCGCCGCTACATCGACGCCATCCCGCCCGGCAGCCACGTGATCCTCTCCCACGCCGCCATCGAGGAGCAGCGCAACATGCAGGTCGGCCAGACCTACCGCTCCACCTCGGCGAACGCCCCCCTCGTCGCCCGGACGCGCGAGGAGGTCACCGCGCTCCTCGACGGCCTCACCATCCTCGACCCGGGCGTCGTCCCCCTCCACGAATGGCGTCCCCAAGGCGGCGAATACGTCACCCACGCCGGCTGGACCGCCGTAGCCCAGAAGGAATAAGAGAACGGTCTCCCCCGCCGGATTTCCGGCTTCGGTGATGTCGTCCCCGCCCGCTAGGGTCACTCGCCATGAACGAACTCGCCCGGACGGCCGGATTCCTCGCCGCCCACGGCATCTGGAGCGTCTCGGACGGCGAGACGCTGATCCCCATCCTCGGCCACGCGCAGCCCGACGGCACCCGCGGCATGCAGCGCCTCGTCCACGACGACGTCGGCGACGCCGCGAAAGCGGGCCAGCGCGCCCTAGAGGCGGGTCGCGAAGGCTGGGCACACGCGGTCCTCGTCACCGACGCCTACCATACGGCCCGGCCCGCCGCTCGCTTCGGATGGCCGTCCCCTACCGGCCGCATTCCGAGGGCTTCGCCGTCTACCGCCCGAAGTTCATCGACGTCACCGGCGTCGACTCACCGGACTACGCCACCCTGGCCGACCACTTCTTCTCCGGCGTCGACTCCCACGAACGGGCCGCCGAAGTCTGGAACACCCACCTCATAGACGAGTCGGTCTGACCCGCCCCCACCCGCCCGCTCGGACCGCCGGTCACCGCCCCACGTGCCCCTTGATCCGCCGAACGAGCCCCGCGAACTCCCCCACCGTCAGATAGAGCTGCCCACCCTCCGGGGCCTTGGAGTCACGCACCCCGACCCCAACCGAGAGCCGTCCCAGCTCAACGCATTGCGTGTCGTTCACACCGCCGCTGTACGAGCTCTTGCGCCACTCCATATTCAGCTACCTCTCAGCACGACTCGATCTTCGCGAGAAAGCCGTCTCCCGAGGCGCGGCCTATCCATGCCCGGCCGCTCACATCCCGGTCACCGCTCGACCCGCCCCTTGATCTTTCGGACAAGACTGGCGAACTCCCCAGCCGTCAAGCTGAGCTGGCCACCCTCGGGATCCTTGGAATCGCGCACCCCGACCCCGACTGAAAGTCGCCCCAGCTCAACGCACGCCTTGTCATCCACACCGCCGCTGTGCGAACTCTTATGCCACCGCACGCTCATCTATACCTCTCCAGGTACGACTCGATCATCGCGCGAGAGCCATCCTCCGACGCGGCTTTCGCACCGATACGGTCAAACTTATCCGCCAGCTCGCGGACCTCGCCAGGCACCTCGATCAGGCGGCCACCGCCCTGAGCTCCCGCGTAGGCGATGTCCCTGGTCTCCAGGCTGATGATCTGAAGCGATCCGTCCACGCCGAGGGTGGCACCAGACGAGAAGGGGACGATGCGGATGCTCACATGCCCCTGATCCCCCATCTCCAGCAGGTGCTCAAGCTGGTTCGCCATGACCTCTGGACCGCCAACTTCACGCATCAGGACGCCTTCGTCGATGAGCACCCACATGTCAGGCACGACCTCGCGTCCCAGCACACCGGCTTTGCGCTCGATGCGCTCAGCCATCTCACCCTCGCGGTCCCTCGTGGTACTCGCCCGGACGAGCGCCCCGGTGTACTCATCGGTTTGGAGATGCAGTGGTACCGCCTGCCCGTGGTAGGACCTGAGCGAACTGGCTTCCCTCTCGTATTGGCTGTATTGACGGAACCAATCGGGGTCGTGAGCTATTCGGGCAAACCAGAGCATCAGACGGAATAGCCTACCTGTTCCGAATCTTTCGTCCAGCGCTTTCATCTGATCGTCTTGTGGCCGCTGCCTCCCAGCCTCCATGTTGCAAACACTGGAACGAGCAACTCCCATGATCCGACCGAACTGATCCAAGGTCATGCCGTGCTTCTCGCGCCAAAAGCGCAGGTAGAACGCAAGGAAGTACCAGAGAGAGATCTTGGGGTCGAGCGGTTCGCGGATGGCCGGCATCGGTCCTCCCGAGTTTGGAGTTGTTTGATGTACACGCGAACGGTAGGACACGCCAGCGAGCCTTGGTGCGGGAATCGAAAGAACCGACGTCAAGGAAGGCGCGAGGATGGCAACAATAACGGACGACTTGGTCATTTCACTTCTGGGGTCGCCGGCGTCGGTCGGACTCGCGCGGACGCTGACCGGAGCCCGTCTACACAAATGGGGTTATTCGCATCTTCATGACGATGCGCTGACGATCGTGACCGAGCTGGTCACCAATGCGATCAGTGAGACGCCGGACGAGAAGGTCCGTCTTCAGGTGAGCCGGGACGTCCAAGGGGTGATCATCGCTGTTTGGGACGCCAGTCCCCGGTTGCCGCAGCCGAAGCCCGTCGTCGAGCTGACGCTTGACGATCTCGACCTTTCCGAGGACGCGTTCGACGACAACGGGGGCTGGGGCCTTTCGATCGTCAGCACGCTGGCGTCCACCTGCGGCGCCACCCGCGACACCGTCGGCGGGAAATGGATCTGGGCCCGGATGGTGCCGTAACTCGTGAACGGCGAGCCGATCTACTGGCGTTCGGGGCGGACGATGTGCCAGGTGCCGGATGGGGTCGTCCAGATAAGGAGGCCGGGAAGCAGGTGCGTGAGGTGCCACCCGGGCGACTGTTTGGCGCGGTGATGGCGGCGACACAGTGGGGCGAGATTGCAGGCGCAGGTGGCGCCGCGGCCGTAGGGCACCGTGTGGTCGAGATCGCAGCGACTGGAACGGACATTGCAGGTCGGGAAGACACACGTGGCGTGGCGGGCTTCGACCGATTTCCGCATCGCCGCAGGTGGCCGGTAGGCCGAGTGCCCGTGTCCGCTGTGTGCCGGGCGGCATTCGGCGTCCCGGCGGGTGTGGAGGCTGCGGTGCATGTCCTGGACGGCGCGTGCGGTGAGGAGGGGAAGGGCTTCGAGCCGTCCGGTCGCGCGGGCATGGTTGAGGACGTGGGTGAGCTCCCGATCGACGGCGTGCGCGACCTCGGTCAGTGCCTCGTCGTTCGCCGCAGGCGGGGACACGGACGGGTCGGCGGACGCCGGTGACGGGGCCGCCGAGGTGCTGTCGGGCACCGGTGCGGTGACCAGGGCGTGCACGGCTTCGGGAAGCCGGTCGCCGCGCAGGAGGCGGACGGCCAGGTCGGCGCGGAGGTTGTCGAGCGTGCGGCCGTCGCCGTCGGCCCTGATCGAGTGCGCCACTGCGGTGATCTTGTTGTGGATGGCGTGCGCGTCCTCGGCGGGGAGGTCGAGCAGGGCGAGGCCGGCGGTGCCCGCCGGATCGTCCCATACCTCGATGCGCCGCTGGGCGACGGTCTCGCGTTTGCGTTCCTCGAACTCGGCCGGAGCGATGCGGTGAAGGATGCGTCGCGTCCGGCGGCGGAGCTGCCCCGTGGTCTGCTCGGACGCCTTGTCCAGGACGGCGCTCTCGACCCGCTTCACGAGGTCGCTCGAAAGGTTGTCGGTGGCGTCGCAGATGATGCGCGCCCTGGGCAGGTCGATGTGCCCGGCCTCCAGAGCGTGCATCGTGCTCGGGAGGTCGTCGGCGAGCCGTTCAGCGAGGTGGACGAGGGCGGCGGCGGTGTTGCCGGTCACGGTGAGCGCTGCGGCCACTTCCTCGACCACCGACTCGTGGGCGGACAGGATCCGTGGGGCATCCGTCTCGTCCTCATCATGTCGGCGGCGTTGCGCGAGTTCGGCGATCGCGGCCAGCTCGCGTGCCTGCGCCCAGGACGTCTGGCGCCGCGCGGCCGCCGCGACCTCGACCAGTTCGGCGTCCGAGAGATCGCTCAGTCGGTCTTTGCCGCCCGAAAGGCAGATGGCGAGTTGCGGCCCAGGAGGGAACCATCGGCGCCCTTCCCATTCGCGAGCCGCGCGAGTATCGACCGCGACCGAGACCGCCATGCGTTCACCTCCTTATCCACCATCATCGTCAATCTATCAGCCACCTCCGACAGACAGGGAAGCGATATTAGCGCGCTCCGAATCGCAAAATGTGCTATTACGACAAGTGTGGTAGATCGGCGCTATTGGAGGATATGTCGCGTGTGGGATGCGTGCGCGAGATGACCGCCAGACGCGTCGCGTCCAAGTAGGACGAGAACTGACCTATATCGCGCCTAGTGTCGGTGACCCATTCCCCAACGAGCACGGGAGCCACGAATATGTCCGTCAAGGCGATACCCACGGGCTACACGACCGTCACACCATGGATCATCTCGCGGGACACGGCCGCGGTCATCGACTACCTTCGCAAGGCTTTCGGCGCCGAGGAGTTGGGCCGGGTGATCGACGCTCGCGGGGTGATCGGGCACGCGGAGGTCCGGATCGGCGACGCTATCGTGATGCTCTTCGACGGGGACCCCGGGTGGCCGGCGATGCCCGCGTTCCTGCGGCTGTACGTCGAGGACGCCCATGCCGTGCACCGGCAAGCGGTCGAGGCGGGCGGCGTCTCCATCTCCGAGGTCACCCATCTCGCCTTCGGTGACCTGGTCGGCCGTGTACGCGATCCGTTCGGCAACGTGTGGTGGATCCAGACCCACATCGAGGACGTGACGCCTCAGGAGATGGAGCGGCGCGCCGGCGACCCGGAGTTCACCGCGGCGATGGAGTACATGCAGCACCCCGAGACCGAGTTCTTCCCCCGGACGAAGACCTGATCAAGCCGATGTACGCAGACCAGCCGCGTGACCCATGGCGGTGCGAGCGTGGGCCCGGGCGGACGGTGCGGGACCAGCGCCGCCCGGACGGTCAGCGTCTCGCCGATGGGGCCGCTGTGCCGGGGCGTATGTCTGGCCCCCGTGCCCGGCGAACACCCAGTCCGCGCCGCGCGGCGCCGCCAGACCCGCGTCCACCGTGCTCTGGGACGGCGCCGCATCCGCGGCGCTGGACGGGACGCCCACCCGCAGGCCAACCCGCTCCACGCGAAGTGCTCGCGGGCGCGCTCGGAGATCTCGGCCTCAGGCGCAGTGCTCGTAGGTGCTGGTGTAGGTGACGCCGTCGATGGTGCCGCCCCATTTGACGCACTTGCTGGCGGCAGCGGCCTTCACTGGTCCGGCGTACCAGGTGAAGTCGCCCTTGTCGGACTTCGCCGTGGCGCCCTCGACCTGGAGCGTCGCCGCCATCGCGGCCTTGGCGCCCTTGGGCTTGACGGTGACGACGCAGTTCTGCCCGGCGCCGTAGCCCAGGTAGACCCTGCCGAGGGTCGTGGCGCCCTTCTTCAGCACGGCTTCGTCGATCTTCGTGAAGCCGCTGCCGCACACCGACGCCACCGGATCGCTGGGGGCGCCCCCGCAGGCGGTCAGCGTCTGCGTCGGGTAGCCGAACTTCCTGCCCTCGAAGTAGGCGGGCAGCTGGGAGCCCGCGGAGTCGCGCAGCTCGTAGTGCAGGTGCGAGATGATGGCGTACTTCGCGCTGGTGTTGCCGACCTGCCCGATCTGCTGCCCCTTGGCCACGGACGCGCCGACCGCGACGAGGCGCTTCTTCAGGTGCGCGTACCGGGTGACGTAGCCGCCGGAATGCCGGATGTAGACCATGTTGCCGTAGCCGCTGGACGTGCTGTACTCCGACCGAATCACCGTCCCGGCCGCCGCGGCGACCACGGGCTTGCCGTTGTCGGCCTCGCCGGTGGTGCCCCAGTTGAAGTCGATCTCGTAGCCGGTGTGCGCCGAGCTCTTGTTCGAGCCCGTCCAGGTCTGCCCGCAGGGGAAGGGGAGCTGAAAGGTCGGCATGGCCGCGGCCGCCGCCGAGGCGGGTTTCGGGTCCCCGCCTCCCTGCACGGCCGCGACCACGCCCGCGGCGGCCAGCCCGGTGACCGCGACCGTTCCTCCGGCCGCGAGGACGATCTTGCGCCGCGCGCCGCCACCACGGGAACTGATGCGTCCCATTTGCACCATCCTTCGGCTCTTTCCGTCCGAGTGGATGGTGATCCTCACGGCTGCGCCCCGGGCGCGCAAGAGGAAAGCGCGAAAGCAGGCCCCTGGCACTAGTGCCCTGGCACTACCGGCTCATGTGGCGGTTCTGAGCTCCTCCTTGGTCGGGGGGTCGGCGCCGGGGCGGGTGCAGGTGATCGCGGCGGAGGCCAGCGCGTCCGCGAGAGGGGCTGACAACGTTGTCTCGTCTGCTCGGGCGAGGCCGTTGCGATCCAATAGCCCACCGGCCAGCAGGCCCGACAGCAGGCCGGACATGAAGGCGTCGCCCGCGCCGACCGTGTCCACGACCTCGACCTTCGGGGCCGGACGCTCAATCTGGCCGGACGCGGTGACCGCGACACAGCCACGCGCGCCCCGCGTCACGACGACGAGCGCCGGACCGAGGCCGTGCCAGCGGTGCGCAACCTCCACGGGATCGTCGTCCGGATAGAGCCAGCCGAGATCCTCGTCGCTGGCCTTGACGACGTCGCTGAGCCCGATCTGGCGTTCGACCCGCGTCCGCTCGGACGCGCGGTCGCCCAGCAGCGGCGGCCTGATGTTGGGGTCGTAGCTCACCACGGGCGCCGCGGCCATCGCCGCCTCGACCGGTCCGGCGGCCATCGCCGCCGCGAGGGAACCCGTGTGCAGGACGGCCGTGTCCGGCGGCACGTCGAGCGCGGGCACGTCCCAGGAGATCGCGAAGTCGTAGGACGGGACGCCCGCGCCGTCCACCGTCACCACGGCGAGCGGCGTGAACAGCGCCGGATGCACGGTCGGCGCCACGCCGGCGGCCGTCAGGTGCCCGGTGACCAGGCGGCCGAACGCGTCGTCGCCGAGGGTGGTCACGAGCGTCACGGGGTTCCCGAGCCGGCCGAGGCCGACGGCGATGTTGGCGGGCCCGCCGCCGGGATCAGCACGGAAACGGCGTCCGTCGGATTCCGCCACGAGATCGACGAGAGCCTCACCGACCACCACGATCCGGGCCATCACCCCTCCTCAGCGGTCACGGCGCCGGAGGCAGGCACCGCAGGACCTCGACGTCGCCGCGCACCGTCGCCGGCCCCGCCCCGTAGGGGACGAGGACGGTCTGCCCGGCCCGGAGGGACACGATGCCATCCGCGCCGCGCAGTTCACCGGAGCCGCGCAGCACGATCAACACCGCGAAGCCCGGATCGAGTTCCGCGCCCTCACCGGCGAGCTCGGCGCGGAAGAACGGGTCGGCGCCCTCGGGCCACACCCGCCGCACACCGGGCCGCGACTCGGGCAGTTCGGACGGCCGCCGGACGAGCCGTCCGACCTCCTCGGCGTGGTGCCCGCGCCCGTCCACGCACTGGACGGCGGTGTCCCAGCCGAGCCGCAGGTCCGCGTCCGCGCCCGCCGGCAGGAAGCCCTCCCACTCGATCATGATGCTGAAGTCGGTCGGCTCCTGGACCTCCACGAGGAAGACCCCGGCGTCGATGGCGTGCGGCAGCCCGGCCGGGATCAGCACGGCGTCGCCCGGGCGGACCGCCACCTCGTTCATCTCGCCCAGCATCGCCGCGCCGTTCTGCGTGCGGATCCACTCGCGCAGCCGGTCGTCCCCGACGTCCTCGCGGAACCCGAGGTGGACGCGCCCCTCGCCGCCGTCCGGCACGTCCATCACAAGCCACGCCTCGGTCTTGCCGAACACGCTGCCGAGGTGGTCGCGCGCGAACTCCCGGGTCGGGTGGACGTGCACCGGAAGCCGCTGACCGGCGTCGAGCAGCTTCACGAGCAGCGCCGGAGACTCCCCCCACGCACGAACATGCTCCGGCCCGAGCCATCCGTCCGGATCCTCGGCGATCGCCGCCCGCAGCGACCGCCCGTCAGGCAGGAAGGTCAGCCCCACGTCACCTCCGAATCGGCTGGTCGCCGACCCGACCCAGTCCTCGGGACGGTACTCGTCGGGCGGTGGCGCACCCCGGAAACGGCCGATATTGGCGCCGCCCCGGTAGAAGTGCCGGGGCTGGTTGGCGGGCAGGGCGATGGGGCGGAGCTCAGGCATTCGTCCTCGAACGGGGCTGGTCGGATGACGTCACGCCCCACCCTCCCCGCGCCGAGACAACGTTGTCAAGATTCAGCCGAGATGATCCACCCGTACGGCCATCCAAACCTCGCAGTACACGCGACGAGCCGCAGTGATCGTCCTTAAGCTGGCTGATAACGTTGTCGGGGCGCTGCGATCGCATGCGAAGCCAGATCCGAGCTTGCGAGGATCTGATCGCGCAGTGAGCCGCCAGGCGAGCCGAAGCGATGCGGCGATCGCCGCAACGCCCGTTGAAGGAACGCGCGCCAGCGCGTGACGCCAAGGGCGGTGCAATGAAACAACGACCTACGATTTCGGATGTGGCGGCCTTGGCGGGGGTCAGTCCGAAGACGGTGTCGCGGGTGATCAACAATGAGCCGAACGTGCGGCCGGAGCTGGTCGAGCGGGTGCTCGCGGCGATCGGTGAGCTGGGGTTCCGGCGGAACGCGATGGCGAGTTCGCTGCGGTCGGGGCGGGAGACAGCGACGATCGGGCTGATCATCGAGGATCTGGCGAATCCGTTCTACTCGACGATCGCGGCGGAGGTGGCGCGGGTCGCGCGGGCGCATGACACGCATCTGATCACGGTCAGTTCGGAGGAGGATCCCGAGCTGGAGCAGCGGCAGTTCGCGCAGTTGTGCCAGCGCCGGGTGGACGGGCTGGTCATCGTCCCGGCGGGCGCCGACCATTCCTACACGCGGCCGGAGGCGGAGATGGGCATGCGGATGGTCTTCCTGGACCGTCCGCCGTCGGGCATCCTCGCCGACAGCGTCCTGGTGGACAACGCGGCGGGTGCGCGGGCGGGGATCGGGAGCCTGCTGGCGGACGGGCACCGCCGGATCGGCGTGATCGTCGACTCGCCGGCGATCCATACGGCGCGGGAGCGGCTGGCCGGGGTGCGGACGGCGCTGGCGGGCGCGGGCGTCCCCTATGACGATTCGCTGGTCAGGGCGGGTGTCGGTGATCCGGAGGGGGCCGCGCGCGCGGTCGCCGCGATGCTGGACGCGGACGATCCGCCGACGGCGTTCTTCACCGGCAACAACCGGATCACCGTCGGCGCGGTGCGGGAGCTGTTCCGGCGGGGTTCGGGCGCGGCGCTGATGGGGTTCGACGACTTCGAGCTGTCCGCGCTGATGCCGCGGCCGCTGACCGTGATCGCCTATGACGTGCGGGAGCTCGGCCGCGCCGCCGCCGTCCGGTTGTTCGAGCGGATCGGCGGCGACGCGTCGTGGCCGTCCGAGATCACGATCCCCACTCGCCTCGTCCGGCGGGGCGTGGAAGCGGGCGGCGACCGCGCGAGCCGGGTCAGGCCGGTTGCAGGCCCGGGTTCCCGTTCTCGGTGACGAAGCTGGTCCGCGTGCTCACGGGCGCGCCCGGTCTCGTCACGTAGGGCAGGACGCGGAAGTCGGCGCGGCACGCGTCCTTGGTGAGCGTGCACCGGACGTAGCCGCGCTGGTAGCTGGTGAACCTGATGTGCTCGTTGGCGTCCAGGAGGTTCTGGCCGCTCGGGTCGAGGTCCGTCCCGTCCATCTTGGTGGAGATGGACGTGCCGACGAATTCGACGCCGACGGTGCGGGAGCCGGGGTCGTCGAAGTCCAGTTTCAGGTCGGCCGCCATGTGCCGGTGCATGTCGCCCGTGAGGACGACGGGGTTCCGGATCCTCCGTTCGGCGAGTTCGGTGAACAGCCGGTCGCGGGCGGGTTTGTAGCCGTCCCAGAAGTCCATGACGAAGGCGCGGCCGTCGCCCGGCACGGTGTCGACCTGGGTGACGGGGATCTGCTGCGGGATGATGTTCCAGGTCGCGGACGACCGCTCCAGGCCGTCGAAGAGCCATCTCTCCTGGGCGTCGCCGAGGACGGTCCGGCCGGGCAGCAGCCGGTCGGCGCAGTCGCCGGTCTTGTCGCCGCAGGCCTGGTCGTCGCGGTACTGGCGGGTGTCGAGGATGTGGAAGCGCGCCATCCTGCCGTAGTCGAGGGAGCGGTAGAGGCGTCCTTGCGGGCCTTTCGGCCTGTTGGGCAGGCGCAGCGGGAGGTGCTCGTAGTACGCCTGGAACGCGGCGGCCTTGCGCTGCCGGAACGCTGCGGGGTCGGTGCCCGGGTCCTTGCCGTAGTCGCCGGCCCAGTTGTCGTCGATCTCGTGGTCGTCCCAGACGACGGCCCACGGGTGGGCCTGGTGCGCGGCGATGATGTCGGCGTCGTAGTGGTGGAGGGCGTGCCGGAGGCGGTATTGGGTGAGGTCGTACGGTTCGGCCCGCACTTCGGCGGGCAGCGCGACGCCCCGTACGCCGCCGGACGCGTCGATCGGGTTCTCGTAGATGTAGTCGCCGAGGTGGAAGACGATGTCGATGTCCTCCGCCGCGAGGTGCCGGTAGGCGGTGTAGAAGCCCTCGAACCATGCCTGGCAGGAGACGAACCCGAAGTTCAAGGCCTTGAGGGGCGCCCATGGCGGCGGGGCCGTCCTGGTGCGGCCCACGGGGCTGTCGGCGCCGTGGACGCGGAACCGGTAGAAGTACTCGCGTCCCGGCTTGAGCCCGTTCACCTCGACGTGGACGGAGTGCGCCAGTTCGGGGACGGCGTAGGTCCGTCCGCGTCGGACGATCGTGCGGAACCGGTCGTCGGCGGCGACCTCCCAGGTCACTTCGACCTTGCGGGCGGGCATGCCTCCGGCGCCGTCCGGGGCCAGCGGTTCGGGGGCGAGCCGCGTCCACAGGACGACGCCGGTCGGCCACGGGTCGCCGGAGGCGACGCCGAGCGCGAACGGGTCGGACCGGAACGCGGGCGCCGCCCACGCGCGGCTCGGTGAGAAGCCCGCCGCGGCGGCGGAGAGGGCGAGGGCGCCGCCGGACAGCAGCAGGCCCCGCCGTCCCATCGCCGGGCCGGACGGTCGCTGGGCACTGGACATGCACATCTCCTCGTGTGGGGGGCGAAGGAGTCGCGGGGATCAGGTGTTCTCGCGCAGCCGGAGGGTGACCGGGCCGAACAGGCCGGACGTGCGCTGACCTGGGAAGACGAAGTGGGTCGGGCTCACGTCGTCGAGGTAGGGCGCGAGCGTCCCGCAGACGAGGACCTCGATCTCGTTGGGTCCCGGACGGAGCGCCGGGCCGACGTCGAAGCGGTACGGCGCGCAGATCCGCGTCCCGGCCGGCGTGCCGTTGACCGTGACCTCGGCGGTGCCGCGGACCCGGCCCAGGTCGAGGGTCGCCGTTCCCGGGACCGGGTCGGCGGGGAGGTCGAAGCGGCGGCGGTAGCGGACGGCGCCGCTGAAGCCGGCGAGGCCCGCGTCCTCCCAGTCGCCGAGCCCGATCGTGCCTGGTCCGGCGGTGAACCGGACGGGGCCGCCGAGCATCGCGCCGCCGCGGTGTCCCGGCAGTGTCCGGACGCGCAACGTCACCGACCGGACGCCTGTGAGGCCCTGCGCCAGAGCGATCTCGACGGACGGCGCCAGTTCGTCGCCCGTGATGTGCGGATCGAGCGGGCGGCCGTCGATGTGGGCCTCCACCAGTTCGCCGTGCAGGTCCAGCGCTATGCGGGTCGTGCCCGGGGGCACGGTGAAGCGCAGGCGTTCGACGCGGGGTTCCGCGTCCGGTTCGGCGAGGCGGGTGGGGAGGACGGCGTCCGGGGACGGGTCGTCCTCCAGCCAGGACGCGCCGGGCAGCGGGTGCGGGCGGCGGTGGAGGTGCAGCGCGGCCGGGTCGCCGTGCTGGCGACGGCTCGGCGTGACGGCCACGGGGGCGCCGTCACGCTCCGCCGCCCAACCGGGGCCCGAGACCGCGGCGCCGTCCACGAGGACGGCGGGCGGCGTCGTGCCCTCGGTCAGCTCCACCCTCACCTCGCGCCCGCCGGGGACGTCGTACCGGCCGACGCGCGGGACCGCGTGCTCCGCGTACGGGTCGAAGCCGCCTTGGCGGCCGACCTCCGCGCCGTCCACCAGGACGCGGCACGGCGCGGCGGACGCGACCTGGAGCACCGTCGCGGTGCCGGACAGGGGTGCGGTGAACGTCACGCGCGCTCCCGGGACGCCCGGGCCCGCGACCGTCATCCACTCCGGCCGCCGATACCGCTCGGTATCGGTGACGACGGCGAGGTGGGCGCGGAGCCGGACGTCCTCGTCGGGGACGAGCCGCAGTTCGACGTCGTGCTCGCCCGCCGGGATGCGGGCTTCGGCGATCGCCAGGTAACCGTGGTCGTCGAGGGGGACGTCCACGCCGTCTACCCGGAGGGTCTTCGCCGCTGCCGCGCCTATGGCCGGGAAGCCGCCGTCGGTAGGCACGTCCAAGCGCGCGCGGAAGATGACCGTCTCCCCTGCCGGGATGTCGCCGAAGTCGAGGAACTCCTCAGGGACGTGTCCTTTGGGCCCAAGGAAGGTGCGGTGGACCGTGTCCTTGCGGATGCCGCGCGAGTCGGAGTAGACGGCGGGCTGCCATCGTCCATCCGAAGCCCGCGACCAGACGCCGTGCGGGCCGAACGTGGCGTGGGCCTCCGTCCAGGTGGCGTCGCCCGCCACCTTGTGGAGGAGTTTCCAGCATTCCAGTGGCACTTCGGCGCCGGCCGGGCGGGCGAAGTCGCCCCAGGCGTTGTCCAGGGTCGGGACCGTCTCCATCGTCCAGGACGGACCGAACTCTATGACGCTCTCCGCGCCCGCTGCGGCCGGTGCGCCCGGTGCGACCGCGGAGGCCGGTGCGACCGGCTCGTCCGGGCCGCCCGGGAAGATCAGCAGCGCCGCCGGGCCGTCGTCGAAGGGGACGACCACCTCGACCTCGCGGTCGCCGACCGCCCGCGTGGGGAGCGGCCGGAGCGGTCCGCCGAACAGGCTCGCCAGGTAGGCGGGGCCGGTGACGTCCCGGACCCGCAGCGGCATGTCGCGCAGGTAGCGGCCGGGGTCGAAGTCGTAGGACACGTCGAGCCAGCCGAGGTCGATCCCGCGTTCGTCGGGACGGCCCACCGACACGCGGCTGGCCATGGACGCGGCGGCGGTCACGAACACGACGGTCGCGCCGTCGATCTCGCGGACCAGCGCGGGCACCGGGGCGTCCACCCGCCGCTCGCCGTCGAGGACCAGGGCGTCCGCGTCCGGTACCGCCTCCAGGAGTTCGCGCAGCCGCGCCACCGCCTCGCCAGCGCCCGGGTCGCCGACTCCGTGCCGGGGCGGCGGGCCGATCGCGATGACGCGTCCGCCAGACTCGGCCAGGGCGATCAGCCGCCGCGCCGTCTCGCCTTCCAGAACGGTGCAGGCAGGGAGCAGGATGGTGCGGTACGACTCGTCCGCGACCTCCAGCCGCCCGTTCAGGACCTTGCCCCGCTGGACGGAGTCGTCGTCCACCACGTCGGCGTCCACACGGAGCCGGTCGAGGACGCCCGGGACCATCCGGAACCAGGCCATATCGCCGACGAGGGCGCGGTAGGTGTCCTGGGCGAGCGCGGCGGACGCGTCGACGCCGTCCAGCCGCGTCCCCGCCTGCGCCGTCGCGGTGGGGAACAGGACGGCGACGTCGCACACGTGCCGTCCCAGCGACAGCGCCGCGCAGAGCCGGGCGACCGCGTCGGCGAACACGCGGTGGTGGCGCCAGTACGGCTGCCTCCAGTCGGTGGACGGCGGCGCCCACTCCCACCAGCCCGCCTTGGTCGAGTAGTAGACCGCGTGGGGGTTGTAGAGGGTGGCGCCCGCGCGCAGCCACGGGAGCAGCCAGTCGAACGTCTCCTCCAGGGTCCCGCCCCACCCGCTGGAGTGGAACGCCTCGATCCAGACGCGGTCGCGCCCGTAGAGATGCGCGAGGGACGAGTGGATGCGGGCGTCCCCGTGGTGGTCCGAGCCCGGCGCGCCGAACCAGCGGTGGGTGCGGGCGTAGTCGGCGTAGAGGCGCACGCCGTCCACGGGACGCCCGGCCCGCGCCGGATCCTGCTGGTCGCAGCCGTGCAGCAGCCCGTGCGCGTCGTGCCATTCGGCGAGCGGACGGAAGAACGCCTCCTCGGCCAGCTCGGCGCGCGTCAGGTGGTAGTCGCGGCGGATCGCGGCGCTCTCGTCGCCGCCGTCCTTCCAGAGGACGTCCAGGGGCAGGTCGTAGCCGCGGCGGCGGGCGAACTCGGCCGCGAACGCCGCCGACCAGGTCGGGATCGACGGCAGCTCGTCCTGGAACGACCCGACGATCACCGAGCCGAGCCGGTGGCCGAGCCGCCGCGCGAACTCGCCGTGCACCCGGTCGAGCAGCGCCGCGCACGCCTCCGCCGACAGGTAGTCGAACCCGCGCGCGGTCGCCGTCCCGTCCCGCTCCAGCCACCGCCCGGCGTACTCCGGGACGTCCCGGACGAGCCGGGCCTGGAGGTCGGCGCCGGAGAACCCGAGCTGGTCGTAGAACCACAGCGACACCCCGAGCCCGGCGGCGTCCTCGCAGACGCCGTCGAGGAGGTCCCACCAGGCGCCGGAGAAGAACGCGGGGTCGTCGGCGTCCGATCCGAACATCGGGCCGGACGGTGCCAGGTTCAGCACGACGAGGTTGCGGACGCCGCCGTCCGCGAACCGCCCGAGCTGGTCGCGCAGCCGCCGCCGGTCGAGCCGCTCGCCGCTCCACCACCAGATCGGCGCCGGGGAGAACGCGGCGGGCGGCTCGTCCAGCACCGCCCGCAGCGGCCCCGGGACCGGCCCGGCCGGACGGGGCGCCCGCGGACGAGGCCCCCTCATCCCTTCAGCCCGCTGGCGAAGCCCTTGATCACATAGCGCTGGAGGACCAGGAACACCACGATGATCGGCAGCGCGGCGAGCACCAGCCCGGCGAACACCAGGCCGTAGTCCGACACGTACTGCCCGACGAACGCGAAGATCCGCACCGGGACCGTCTCCCGCGCCGACCCGCCGAGGTACAGCAGCGGCGTGAAGAAGTCGTTCCAGATGAACACCGCGTTGAGGATCAGCACGGTGCCGGTGATCGGCCGCAGCAGCGGGAACACCACGCGGGTGAACGCCTGGAGGTGCCCGGCCCCGTCGATCAGCGCGGCGTTGGCGTAGTCGGCGGGCAGCGCCCGGATGAACCCCGTGTAGAGGAACACCGTGAACGGCAGCTGGATGCCGGTGTAGAACACGATCATGCCCTGGTAGGTGCCGAGCAGCCCCGCCGAGTCGACCATCTTGAACAGCGGGATCATGCCGAGCTGGAACGGCAGCACGATGCCGAGCAGGAACAGCACGTACAGCCCGAACCCGAGCCGGGTGGCGCAGCGCGCCAGGAAGTACGCGGCGAACGACCCGATCGCGATGAGCACGACGAGGCTGGCCACCGTGATCACCGTGCTGTTCAGCAGCGCCGACCCGAGCGACGCCCGCGACCAGGCGTCCGAGTAGTTGCCGAGGGTCGGCGACGTGGGCGGCGACAGCGGCGACGCGGCGAGCTGCTGCTTGTCCTTCAGCGACAACGTCACCAGCGCGTACACCGGGAACAGGAACGCCACGGCCGCGGCGACCATCACGAGTTCCAGCAGGAACGTCCGGAGACCGTACCGGAGGCTCACGAGCCGACCTCCCGACTGCGCAGGTAGTAGACCTGGACGAGCGACACCGCCGCGACGAACAGCGCGAGCACGAGCGCGATCGCCGTGCTGTAGCCGTAGTTGCCGTACACGAACGCCTGCTTGTACAGGACGGTGGACAGCGTCTCGCTGGCGTGCCCCGGGCCGCCGCTCGTGGCGGCGTACACCTGGTCGAACAGCTTCAGCCCGCCGATCGTCGACAGCATCACGTTGATCGTCACGGACGGGGCGAGCAGCGGCCACGTCACGCTCCGGAACCGCTGCCACCGCCCGGCGCCGTCGATCATCGCGGCCTCGTGCAGCTCGGCGGGCACGCCCTCCAGCCCGGCCAGGAAGATGACCATCGAGTAGCCCGCGAACTGCCAGACCACCATCCCGGCCACCGACCACAGCGCCAGCGACGGGTCGCCCAGCCAGTCCTGCCGCAGCGAGCCGAGCCCGACCGCGCCGAGGATGCCGTTGAGGCCCGCGTCCGGCGCCGGGTTGTAGACGTACTTCCACAGGAACGCGACCATGACGGGGCTGACGACGGCGGGCGTGAAGAACACGACCCGCAGCACCGCCCGCGACTTGATGTGGGTGTGCACCCCCAGCGCGAGCAGCAGCCCGATCCCGTTCTGGACGACGACGATCGCGACCGTCAGCAGCAGCGTGTTGGTCAGCGAGCCGCGCGCGGCGTCGTCCTGCCAGAGCCGCTGGAAGTTGTCGAGCCCGTTGAACGAGCGGTCGCCGATGCCGTTCCAGTCGGTGAAGGCGTACATGACGCCGCTGGCGCTCGGATACAGCACCACCAGCGCGTACACGAGGACGGCGGGCGCGGCGAACCACCACGGCGGCGTCAGAAATCCACCCCGCCGCCGCCGCGACCGCACCCGACCCCCGCCCGCACGGCCCCCGCTCGCGCGGGCCCCGTCCATGCCGGGCGGCCCGGGAGCAGCGCCCGACGCGGCACGCCGCCCCGCCGCCGCCCCCACCGCCCGACGCGTCGTCGAACTCACCGCTACTTCTTCCTGTACGTTTCGTCGAGTTTGGCCAGGCCCTTCGGGATCGTGGTCTTGCCTGCGAGGAGTTCCTGCACCATGGCGAAGTGGGCGGGCTGCACCTCGGCGTTGGGCCAGGCCTGGTCCATGAACGGGACGGCCTTGCCGCCGTCCATGAACGGCAGGAACGGGTTCAGCACCGGGTCGATCTTGGACGAGGCGTCCCGGACGAGCGGGACGCAGGCGACCGCCTCGGCCCACTTGTTGATGTTCTCCTGCTTGCCCAGGAACTCGATGAAGGCCTTGGCGTCGTCGCGGTTCTTGCTGCGGGCGCTCACGCCAAGGCCCACGACGACGCCGGCGGGGATCCACACCTGGGACGCGTCGTCCGCGCCGGGGACCGGGAACATCGCCAGGTCGTCGGGGCTGGTGGCGGCCTTGCGGAAGTCGGGCAGGACGGCCGACACCTGGATCGCCATGGCGGCCTTGCCGGTGGCGACCATGGACGTCTGCTGCTCGAACGTGGTGCCGTTGGGGTTGTCGTTGAAGAAGCCGCGCTTCTGGAGGTCGAGGTACATCTCCAGGGCCTGCGTCCAGCCGGAGTTCGCGAACGTCGCCGAACCGGCCTTCATCTGGGCGTCGAACTGCGGGTTCTTGGCGTACACGGTGGACGGCACCAGCGCGTAGGTGATCAGCTGGGTGATCCACGGGGTCTGGGCGCCCAGCGCGATGGGCACCTTGCCCTTCTTTTTGATCTTGTCGCAGACCTGGAGGAACTCGCTCCAGGTCTTCGGCGGCTCGACGCCGGCCTCCGCGAACACCTTCTTGTTGTAGATCGCGCCGATGACGCTGGACCCGGCCGAGTAGATGAGGGTCTTGCCGCCGAGCTGGAACGCCGGCTTGAAGTTGTCCGGGATCCGCTTCGTCCAGGCCTGGTCGCTGAGGTCGGCCAGCAGCCCGGCCTGCGCGATCTGCGCCATGCTCATCGCGCTGCCGTTGCCCGGGTAGACGACGTGCAGGTCCGGGGCGTTGCCCGCGCCGAGCTGGGTGCGCACCGAGGTCTGCACCTGGTCGGTCGGCGCGTACGAGGTGCTGAACTTCGCCTGGGTGTAGGCCTTGGTCAGCAGGTCGAGCGGCTTCTGCTGGTCGGCGACGCCGACCAGCCGCAGGGTGCCGCCGGAGCCGCCCGAGGACCCTCCGCAGGCCGCCAGGACGGCGGGCAGCGCGGCCGCGGCGGCCGCGCCGCCCGACAGCCGCAGGAATCCGCGGCGGCTGAGCGGCGCCCGGTCGAACGACGTTGTCATCTGTCCTCCTCGCGTCCATGGCGCGGCCCGCCGGGGTGGGGTCGGCGGTTTCCGGCCATGTCCGTCATGGGCCGTCCCGTCGTGGGGACGGCGGTCATTGAACGTCCGCCGTGAAGCGGTACTCCCCCGAAGCGATCAGGCAGCGGAGCCCGTCCGCCGCGGTGCCGGCGATCCGCACCCCGGCGGCGTCCGCCGCCGGGACCCCGCTCTCGCGCACGCTCCCGGGATCGCCGGTCGGGACGTGCACGGTCGCGGTGGCGCCGGGCGGCACCACCACGCGGAGATCGAGGCGGCCGTCCCGCCGGGCCCACTCGACGGCGACCGTCCCGCGAACGGACTCGTGGCTCGCGCGCGCCCAGGCGAGGGTGCCGAGGCGCGGCCGGACGAGCAGGTCGCGGTAGCCGGTCGAGCCGGGGGCCTGGTCGAGCCCGGCGACGCCCCGGTACAGCCACTCGCCGACCGAGCCGAGCGCGTAGTGGTTGAACGAGTTCATCGCCGCGGCCTGGAACCCGCGCTCGGTGTAGCCGTCCCAGCGCTCCCAGATCGTGGTCGCGCCGTGCCGCAGCGGGTACAGCCAGGACGGCGGGTCGGTGCGGCGCAGCAGGGCGTGCGCGAGGTCGGCGCGGCCGTGCGCGTCCAGCACCGGGGCGATCAGGCCGACGCCGAGGAACCCGGTGGTGACGCCGGGTCCCGCGTCCTCGACCAGTTCGGCGAGCCGGTCGGCCGCACGGGGGACGAGGTCCTCCGGGAGCAGGTCGAACGCCAGTGCCAGCAGGTAGGCGGTCTGGGTGTCGCCTTCGACGCGCCCGTCGGGAGTGACGAAGCGGTCGTTGAAGGTCTTCCGGACCTGCTCGGCGAGGTCGCCGTACCGGCGGGCGGTGTCGTGCCGCCCGAGGACCTCCGCGGACCGCGCCGTCAGCTCCGCGCTCCGGGCGAAGTAGGCGGTGGCGAGGACCTCGCGCGGCGTCGGCGCCGGGGCGAGCCAGTCGGCGAAGTGGGGCCCGACCCGGTCGCGCCACACCAGGTCGGGGTTGTGCCGGTGGACGTGGTCGACCCACGCGCACATCGCGTCGAGGTTGCGCTCCAGGAACCGCTCGTCCCCGTAGGCGCGGTACAGGTGCCAGGGCACGAGGACGCCGGCGTCGCCCCAGCCGGGGGCGCCCTCGTCCGCGACGCCGGCGAGCCGGGGCGCCACGTTGGGGAACGCGCCGTCCGGCGACTGGGCGCCGCGCACCTCGCGCAGCCAGCCGTCGAAGAACGCGGCGACGTCGGCGTTCAGGCAGGCGGTGGGCAGGAACACCTGCGCGTCGGCGAGCCAGCCGAGCCGCTCGTCGCGCTGCGGGCAGTCGGTCGGGACGCCGACGAAGTTGGACCGCTGCCCCCACGCGATCGCCGCGAAGAGCCGGTTCACGTCGGGGTCGGAGCAGGCGAACTCCCCCGCCCACGGGGTGTCGCTGTGCAGGACGACGCCGGTGACGTCGGCGGCGTCCAGGTCCTCCAGCCCGCTGACCTCGGCGTACCGGAAGCCGTGGTAGGTGAAGCGCGGCTCGAAGACCGCCTCGGGGTCGGTGCCCGCGATGAGCACGTCCGTGGCGGCGGCGGTGCGCAGGTTGGCGGTGTAGAGGCCGCCGTCCTCCTCCAGTGCCTCGGCGTGGCGGACGACGACCCGGTCGCCGGGCGTGAGGCCGCGCGCCACGAGCCTGACCCGTCCGGCGAAGTTCTGGCCGAAGTCGACGATGAAGCGGTCGCGGCCCGTCCGGGTCAACGACCGCGCCTCCAGTTCCCGGACGGCCCGCACCGGCGGCGCGACGGACGCGGTGAGCCCCGTGCGGTCCGTGCCCGCGACCCAGGCGGGCCGCCATCCCCCGGCGTCGCCCCCGGGGAGGTCCCAGCCGGGGGTCTCGCGGCGGAGGTCGTGGCACTCGCCCATCAGCAGGTCGGCGTACCGGACGGGCGAGCGGGAGCTGAGCCAGTCGCCGCCGGTGGCGACGACCTCCGTCGTCCCGTCGGCGTGGTCGAGGTGCAGTTCGGCGAGAAGCTGCGGGAACGTCCCGTAGTGGGCGCCGGAGCGGCGCGGGTCGAAGCCGACGAAGCCGCTCCACCAGCCGTCCGCGACGGTCGCGGCGAGCACGTTCGCGCCCTGCCGCACCGACGCGGTGACGTCGTACGCCTGGTAGTCGATGCGGTCGCGGTAGTCCGTCCAGCCGGGGGCGAGCTCGGCGTCCCCCGCGCGGACCCCGTTCACCCGGATCTCGTACAGGCCGCGCGCGGTGACGTAGAGCCGCGCCCGGACGGGGACCCGCGGCGCCTCGAACGCGCGCCGCAGCCGCACCGCGGGCTGGAGGCCGTGGTCGGTCAGGGCGAGCTCGCCCTCCTCCGGGGCGTCCACGACATCGAGGGCGGACGGGTCGTGCGTGATCCAGGCGGCCGTCCACGCGTCCGGGCGGAGCATGCCCGTCTCGAACCAGGACCCGGCCTCGGCCGTCCCGCCGTCCGCGGCGGTGATCTCGACCGTCCAGTGGTAGCGGGTGCGGAGACGCGGCGCGGGCCCGCCGTAGACCGCGCCGGTGGCGGCCGGGTCGGCGACGGTGCCGGAGTCCCAGACCGGCGTGCCGTCGCTTGTGCGCACGCGGACCCGGTACGCGGCGGGCGCGGCGCCCCGGTGCGCGGACGCGAGCCGCCACGACAGCAGCGGCGCCGGCGCGTCCACGCCCAGCGGCTCGGCCCGGTGGTCGCAGCGGAGACCGTACGGGGTCACCGTCGCGCTGGGGGAACCGGTCACGAGCCCACTCCGTTCACAATCTCCACGGACGACGTTGTTAAGTTAACGCCGGAAAATGTGAGCAAGAGCGTAAGAGGCGGCTGATCCGGGTGTCAAGATGCTTTCGCCCAGTTCATCGGTGTGTTTCGGACATGCCCGGGCGGACGGTACCGGACGGGCGCGCGGGTGGGGCGGGTCAGGTGGCGGCCAGGTCGTAGGCGACCTTGTGCTCGTCGAGCTCGCGCAGGGCGCCGGGGTCGGCGCCGTCGTCGACGATGAGGCGGTCGAACGCCGACAGCGGCGCGACGCGGTGCAGCGCCACCCGGTTCAGCTTCGAGTGGTCGAGGAGCAGGACGCCGGTGGACGCCGCGCCGAGCATGGCGCGCTTCACCGACACGATCCGCTGCTCCTGGTGGTAGGCGTACCCGCCGGACACCGCGGACGTGGAGACGAAGCAGAGGTCCACGTTGAGCTGCTCGATCGCGTCCACGCAGGACATGCCGAGGAACGAGTCGTGCAGCGGGTCGTAGTCGCCGCCGAGCGCCATCAGCCGGACGTCGCGCTCGTCGGCGAGCAGGTTGAGCGCCTGGAGGAAGTTCGTGACGACGGTGAGCGGCGTGATGCCGGTGAGGCGGCGGGCCAGCGCGAGCGCGGTGGTCGAGTCGTCCAGCATGACGGCCATGCCGGGTTCGACCAGCTCGGCGGCGCGGGCGGCGATGGCCTCCTTGGCGGGGCGCATCGACTTCACCCGGTAGGCGACGTTGCTCTCGAACACCCCGGACGGCTGCGCCGTGACCCCGCCGCGGTGCTTGCGGACGATGCCCTGCCGCTCCAGCTCGTCGAGGTCGCGGTGGATCGTCATCAGGCTGACGCCGAACCGCTCGGCCAGCTCGGCCGCGGTGACCGAGCCCGCGGACAGCACGACGTCGGCGATGTCCTGCCGGCGCCGCTCCGGGCCGCGGAGGCCGTCGGTCTCCCTGCTCATCCCTCGATCCTCCCGTGTCCGGTCCGCGCGGACGGCGCGTCGGCGGGCACCGGACGGCAGACAAGGTAACACAGCATGATGGTCAGTTAACATCGGAGTCAGCGAAGGAGTGCACCCGCCGGCGCGGCGTTCGCTGAGGTCAGGCGGGCAGGTGGGAGCCGTCGCCCTGGGCACCGTCGCCGCCTCGCCTTGACACCGCGATCTCCGGCATCACCATCAGATCCCCGCACTTCTTCACGTGTTTAACGATGTGAGTAACACTTAGACATGTGAATATCACGCCCTGTTTATCGACGAGTGGCCCGTTCCGATGGTTTGCTGACCGCCGGTCGATCATGGACAGGAGGTCCCCATGGGCTCAGCTCGCGCGCCGCGGGTGTCCCGGCGCAGGTTCCTCGGCTTCGGCGGGGCGACGGCCACCGCGGTGGTGCTCGGCACCGGCGCCTGGGGCGCGCCCGGCATCCGCGCCTTCGCCGAGAGCGGGAGGCTGTTCACCCTCGGGATCGCCTCGGGCGATCCCGCGCCGGACGGCTTCGTCCTCTGGACGCGGCTGGCGCCCGACCCGCTCGCGGCCGACGGCCGGGGCGGCATGCCGGACCGGCCGGTCAAGGTCGAGTACGAGGTCGCGCGGGACGAGCGGTTCCGCCACGTCGTCCGCCGCGGCGCCGCCGTCGCGACGCCGCAGCTCGCGCACTCGGTGCACCCGGAGATCCACGGGCTCCAGCCCGGCCGCGAGTACTTCTACCGGTTCCGCGCGGGCGGCCAGATCTCCCCCGTCGGCCGCACGAGGACGATGCCGGCGCGCACGTCCAACCCGCGCAGCCTCAGCTTCGCGTTCGCGTCCTGCCAGGCCTGGCAGGACGGGTACTTCACCGCCTACGACCACATCGCGAACGAGGACATCGAGCTGGTCGTCCACCTCGGCGACTACATCTACGAGTACGAGATCACGGCGTCCAACCGGCGCGGCGTGCCGGTGCCGCCGCAGGTCGGCACCGAGGCGTTCGACCTCGCCCGCTACCGGCTCCAGTACTCGTTCTACAAGTCGGAGGCGCCCTTGCAGAAGGCCCACGCCCTCTTCCCGTGGATCGTGACACTGGACGACCACGAGGTCGTCAACGACTGGGCTGGCGACACAGTGATCCTCGGTCGCAACCCGAACCCGTCGCCCGAGGCGTTCGCCGCCCGCAAGGCCGCCGCGTTCCAGGCGTTCTACGAGAACCTGCCGCTGCGCCGCGCCCAGCTCCCGTCCGGCCCGAGCATGCACCTGCACCGGCGCCTGTCGTATGGGCGGCTCGCGACCTTCACCATGATCGACACGAGGCTGTACCGGGACACGCAGGCGTGCGGCAAGCTCGGCCCGATCGCGGGTTGCGACGAGCGGCTCGATCCGGACCGCACGATCCTCGGCGACCGCCAGCGGGAATGGCTGCTGGACGGCTTCCGCTCGTCCGGGTCCCGCTGGCACGTCCTCGGCAACCAGGCGCCGATGACGGAGACGGACTGGGACCCGGGGCCCGGCAAGAACCTGTGGATGGACCCGTGGGACGGCTACGCCGCCGACCGCGCCGCGGTGCTCGGCGCGGCGCAGGACCGCGGCGTCCGCAACCTCGTCGTCATCACCGGCGACCGGCACCAGAACTACGCGTGCGACCTGAAGCGCGACTTCGAGCGGCCGGACTCGCCGACGGTCGCGAGCGAGTTCGTCGGGACGTCCGTGACCAGCGGCGGCGACGGCGCCGACATGACGGCCGACGGCCAGACGTTCCTGAAGGCCAACCCGCACATGAAGTTCTTCAACTCCCAGCGCGGCTACGTGCGGGTCAACGTCGACCACGAGCGCTGGCAGAGCGACTTCCGCGTGATGCCCTACGTCCAGAAGCCGAATGCGCCCGTCTCCACGCGCGCCTCGTTCGTCGTGGAGGACCGCCGCCCGGGCGTCCAGCCCGCCTGACACCGGCACATCGGCGGCGGCCCAGCGCGGCCGCGGTCCCCCCAGGTGCCCCCGTGCCGGCCGGAGCGGTTCGAGCTGCTCCGGCCGGCACCGGGGAAGACCGCTTTCGCCGCGTCGCTGCGGGTCAGTGGCCCTGCGACCCGAGCTGCTTGTTCTCCTTCTCGATGAAGGGGATCTGCTCGCTCCACGGGACGAGGCGGCCCGGGATCCGGTCCGTCCAGCCGGAGGTCGTCTGCGAGGGGCCGACGGGGAGGCCGCCGTCCCCGAAACCGGCCCATCCCTCGACGCGCAGCCGCGCGCTCTTGGTGTCGACGACGATCGTCTCGGTCCCGTCCACGTGCCCGCCGGCGCCCATGTAGGAGATCTTGAGCCGGTACCCGCCCGCCGTCCTGCCGAGGTTGGCGACATGGGGCAGCGCCGCGAGCGCCCGGTAGGCCGCCGCGCGGACCTTCGGCGGGGCGGGCGTCTCGGCGATCACCTGCTGGAGCAGGTTGACGGCGGTGATCTGCGGTTCGGTGCGCGCGGCCCGGGAACGCGCGAGCAGCGCGGCCTTGAGCCGGCCGGGGTCGGTCGGCAGCTGCTGGACGCCCTTGATGTCGAGGCTCGTCCCGCTGATCAGCGGGCGCTTCTCGACCGGGCTGACCAGGCCGGGCGCGGCGCTGATCCACGTGCGGCCGTCGCGCCGGATCCACGTCTCGCTGACGTCGGTGACCTTGCCGAGCTGGGAGACGGTCTTGGTGTGCCAGTACGTTCCGACGGTCACGGGCTGCGCCTCCGCCGTGGTCGCCGCGGCGAGCATGACCTGCTGCCCGGACAGGACCTGCTCCTTCCCCTGCTCGGGCGCGGACGGGTCGGAGACGACCACGGCCGCGACGGCCGCCGCGCCCGCCACGGCCGTGAGCCCCGCCCCGGCCGCGATCCAGCGCCTCCCGCGGGCCTTCCTCGCGGGGCCGCCCCGCATCGTGTTCTGGAGCCGGTGCCTGCCGCGGTCGACGGTGTCGGGCGACGGTTCGGGCCCGGCCAGCGCGGTGCCGAGCATCGTCAGTTCATCCATGGAACGCCTCCGGCTTGATCACGTCGTGCAGCTTCCTGCGGGCGCGGGAGAGGCGCGAGCCCACCGTGCCCTGGGAGATCCCGAGCGCGTCCGCGACCTCGTCGTAGCTCAGCTCGGCCACCGCGACGAGCAGCACCACGTCGCGTTCGCCCGGGGACAGCGCGGTCAGCGCCTTGGCGAGCTGGGGCCGCATGCGCCACGCCGCCACCTCGGTGACGACGCGGTCCTCATGGCTGTCGGCCGCGGAGGGGTCGCCGCCCGTCCGCGCCAGCGCCCTGAGGCGGCGCGCCTCCTTGCGGCGGTGCTGCGCGAGCAGCTTGGTGGCGATCCCGAACAGCCAGGGGCGCAGGCCGCCCCGCTGGGGGTCGAAACCGTCGCGTCCCCTGAACGCCAGGCAGAACGTCTCGGCGGCGATGTCCTCCGCCGCCTGGGCGTCCAGCCGGCCGGCGACGTAGCGGTAGACGTCTCGGAAGTACCGGTCGTAGACATCGGTGAACCGCTCCGGGTCCCGCCGGAAGCCGGTGACGATGTCGACGTCGGTGGGCGGCTCACCCAACTCGGCGGTCACGTGCTCGTCCTGTCATCGCGGAACCTTTCGGGTGTTCGGCCAGATCACCCATACTTCGCCGAACACCGGTTCCGTCTTCCGTCGCCCGGACCCGGCGACGGACGGCCCGCGACGACCCCCGCGGGGCCCTCAGTGGTAGGCGAGAGTGCCTTTCCTGATGTAGGCGAGGTCGTGCGGGCCCTTGATGCCGACGTACGGACACGACTCCGGGCCTTGCCGGAGGGTGAGCGTCGGGTCGCCGGGGGCGATCCACAGCAGGCGGCCCGAGGCCAGCCACGGCTGGAGGTCGAAGTCCCAGTCGGCGGGCCAGGGGATGTTGTCGGCCCAGCCCTTCCAGTCGCCCCGCTCGTCGTAGACGTCGTACTGCTGGGTGCCCCAGACGTTCTCCAGCCGCACGCCCGGACGCGGGCCGAAGTAGGCGATGGCCCAGCCCGTGTGACGGCCGACGGGCACCTCGGAGATGACGGCGCGGACGTCCGGCGACTCCAGGATCCGCGGGACGACGTACGGGGCGCCGGGCCCGGGCTGGCACATGAACGGCGTGTACGTCACGGGATCGGCGATCCGCATCGCGCCGGTCAGCGTCAGCCACGTGCGGGGCAGCGCGGCCGGGCGGCGGCGGACCGGCGCCTCGTAGTTCCAGTACCAGCCGTCGAGGTCGACCGGGTCCATCGGCCACTCCACCGCGGTACCGGTGTGCGGGTCGCGGGTCAGCGGGACGTCGGGCAGCCACGCCCGGTAGCGGTCCGTCAGCTCGTTGCGGTGCTCGCGGGCCTCGGCGAGCGCCCGGTCGAGCTCCGCGGACTCGACGTTCTCCGCGTCCTCGTCGAGGCGCTCGGCGCGCTCCTTCCAGCGGCCGCCGAGGTCGAGCAGCTCGGCGCGGAGGGCGAGCTGCTCGGCGTCCAAAGGACCGCTCATAGGGGTACTCCGTCTCCACGGGCCAAGGACACCGGGCCTCCCGGGGTGAAGCGCACGACGGGCTCCATGTTCGGGTTCGCCGGTGAGTGATTGTATTCGATCTTGTCCCAGATGCCCTGGTTGACGTCGTTCTCCGGCACCCAGTACTTGTGCGCGCCATGGTTGACGCCCATGTCGTTGTCCATCATCTCCTGGATCGTGCGGTCGTACTCCTCGGGCGTCAGCCGCTCGCCGCTCGGATGGTGCCGGATGTCGTAGAGGTCGTTGTCGCCCGCGAACGGCTTGGTCTGGCCGTCCTTCGGGTCGATGCCCCGGACCACGCCGTCCTCGTCGACGTGCAGCTTCCCCTTCCGCCCGTACTCCTCCATGGCGCCCTGCTGGTCGTAGTACTCCTTGTACCGCTGCCGGTAGCGGTCGTTGAGCCCGTCCCAGTCCTTGTCGGACATGCCGTCCGGCTTCACCTTCGGCGGCGGGTCGGGCTTGAAGTACCCCACCTGGCCCTCCTTGCCCTTGAGGCCCGGCTTCAGCATCACGTCGTACTCGTTGATGGTCTTCGACTTGACGAACTGCGGCTTCGGAATGGCGTTCCCGTGCCGCAGATGCTTCAGCGACTCGGGGTTCACCGGCCGCACGTCGATCTGGAGCTTCCTGCGGTCGGCGTACTCCTGGAACTTCTTCTGGTCCTTGCGCCGGATGCCCCACCGGTTCTGGATGTCCCGCGGGCTGTTCGGCACCTTGGGCGTCGCACCGCCGAGCCCGCCGCGACGGGACCCCCGCGGCAGATGCCCGCGCGGGCGCCGCAGGAACCGCGCCGCGGCCCGTCCGATCACGCCGCCCGCGGCCCCGCCCGCGCCCCCGCCGCCCCGTCCGTGCCCCATCGCGCCGCCTAGTCGTTGAGGATCGCGTTGAGGGCCAGGTCGATCAGCTGGTCGACGATCAGACCGGTGATCTCCTTGAAGATCGGGATCTCGGCGAGGGACGCGCCGAACGTCGCCGGCGCCGTGGCGATCGCCTGCGCGATCTCCGCCGCCAGGATCGCGAGCTGCACGATCGTGTTGATCTTCAGGGCCAGGACGATCGCCGCGCACACCATCAGCCCCGCGCCGATGAGCTGGCCCGCCGTCCGCGCGTCCTCCAGGTTGGCGTGCGGCGCCTCGCGGTCCGTCCACTCCCGCTGGAACGCGGTGACCCCGTCCGCCTGGACCCCCGTCCACACCTGCTGGGCGTGGCCGTGGGCGTCCGCGACCGGCTCCCCGAGCGTCCCCGCGAACCGCAGCCACGCCTGCCCCATGTCGAGCAGCTTCGTCTCGTCGGCCTCCGGCCACGTGTAGCCGAGCATCGACAGCAGCGAACGCAGTTCCCCGGGCAGTTGCAGCCCCATCAGAGGACGTCCCTGACGCGGTTGACCTCCAGATGCGACGTGTCCTCGGCCTCACGGTAGCCGTGCGCCATCTCCTGGACGCCCGCGGCGTGCTCACCGACCGCGTCGGCGTTCTCCCCCAGGCACTCCTGGAAATACTCGAAAATCGCCTGGTAGCAGCCGCCGATCAGCGAACCGACATCGTCCTGCCCCCAGGGCTGCCCGAACGACTCCAACTCCGCCTGGAACTGCTCCCAATGGGCTTTCACCCCCTGGGCCGCCTCCCCGAGGCTCCGACCGGTCTTCAACATCTGCTGGTGGTCGACCTTCAGTTCCGGTGCCATGACTTCTCCGTGCCTACTTCGGCTCAGCGCTGTTCATCAGATCCTGAAGGGACGCCGCGTAATCGCGGAGCATCCGGACCCCGCTCTCCTGGACGGCCCTTACGTCCTCGGCGAATTCCGGCGAAGGCTCCACAGCCCTCCGCGCCATTCCCTCGGCCTCACCGAGCGCCTCGTTCACCGCCACCCGCAGACCATCGGTGACATCGACGACACCGATGCCGCTCTCCAGGACGAGCCGCACGACCCGCCCGTCCCACGACACGGTCACACGGACGCGGCCGTCCGCCGCCGACGCCTCGGCCTGCCCGTCCTGCCCGTCCGGCCGCCCGCCCCGCGCCGCGTCCAGCACGGCCCGCGTCCGCTCGGCCAGCGACTCCAGATCCGGCGGCTCGAACGAACCGCGCATGTTCGCACGCCGGTTGATCTGCGCGACGGCCTCCCCCAGGGACGCCGTCATCCTCCGCATCCCGACAAGGCCCTCGTCCAGCGCCCGGTCGAGCGCCTGCCGGACCTCGTCCACGTCCACACGCGGGACGTCGGGCACGGCCGCCGCGGGCCGCGCCCGCTCCAGCGCGCCGTTGACGGTGTGCAGAAGCAGCTCCGCCACCTCGTCGAGCGGGAGCCGCAGCACCCGGGCGTCGACCTCGATGCCCTCGACCCGCCGATCGGCGGCGGTCACCCGGACGCGCTCGTCCTCGGACACCGCGACGGCCCGAACGGGCACGGTCCCGTCCGGCGATCTTCGCTCCCCGCCCCCCGCACGCAGCGCCGCCAACCGCCGGCGCGCCTGATCGACCTGTTCGTCCATGCCCCCGCCTGGTCCTCGCACAAGATGATCAGCAGACTTCGACGGTATCCACCCACACCGACGATCCCCCACCCCCCGTCCGACACTGGCCACCAGCGGATATCCATTCCCCGCATCCGATCATTCCGAGATGGACCGACTATCCTTGACGCGCCACCGGCTCCCCGCGAACCCCGCCAAAGACAACAGGCCGCCGCTTCATTCGCGTGAGCGTAGGGACGGGTCCCGTATTTCCCCCGCCGAACTACTGCACTACCTATGACCGTGCAGTCATAAGGATCTCCGAGGGCGTCACGCTGACCTTTCCGGCCCTCGCCGACTCCTGACCGCCGCCGATTCGACGAGGCGTCCGGATCTGTGCCGCCTGACGCAGCGCACCCGCCGCACGTCCCGGATCCTCGAACGCAGCGGGCCCCGTCACGGCAGCCCCCGGCGATCCGCGAGGTAGGACCATGAGCTTCCTACAGGAGTCCTTCGCCCATCCGGCGGCCTATGCTTGTGGCCTTGTCACCGGGCTTATCCTCAGTGCGCTCATTGCTTGGGGTCTCTGGCGCAACGCCACTCGCCCGGTGACGAAGCGTTGCAGGTGCGTCAAGAAGCGCGATCAAGCGCGCAAGCGGCACAGGACGCCGCCGAATCCTAGGGACTGCCGGGAGTGTCAGGGCACCGGTCGCGTCCCCCGGCGGGGCTCCAACCGATACATCCGGGCCTAGCTGCTTGAGCTTTCTTGCCCGCCGCGGGCGTTCTCTGGTGCTTGGCGAGGGGTGGGGCGGCGGCGGTGGGCTCGTTGGCGGCAGGTCGGTCCGCAGTAGCGGGGCGGACGGCCGGTCGGGCGGACGTGCAGGCGCGTTCCGCACTCCTCGCAGTACGTCGGGACGGTGCTTTCGTGACGCGGGACGGCGCTCCCGTCACGAAAGGAGTCGGGTTCCGTGACGGGATGGGGGCGCAGCCCGTCCAGCAGCATCCGCATCAGGCGCGAGCCGCGTGCCGGGTCGCGGTGGACCGAGCGCAGGGCGGCGCCGCCGAAGGTCAGCGCGGTCAGGTCCTCGGCGCGCAGGTCGGCGCGGATCGCCCCGGCCTGCCTGGCGTCGTCGAGGAGGCGCTCCAGGGCCCGGTGCAGCCGCTGCGACGCGGCGGCCAGGACGGCGCGCGGCCAGCCCCGGTCGGCGGTGAGGGCGTCGCAGAACGGCTGGCGGCCCGCGGAGTCCTCGATCACTTCGAGCAGGAACCCGAACAGCGCGTCGCCGGGCGCGGCGCGGGCGGCCCAGCGGTCGGCGGCGGCCACCAGGTCCGCGAGGTGCTCGGCGAGGACCGCCTCGATCAGGATCCCCTTGGTCGGGAAGTGCCGGTAGACGGTTCCGGCGCCGACTCCGGCGTGCTGCGCGATCGTGCCGAGCGACACCTCCAGCCCCTGTTCGGCGAACAGGCGCATCGCCGTGCGGAGCACGATCTCGCGGTTGCGGCGGGCGTCGGCGCGCCCGGTGGGAACGGGCGTCGGTGGTGCTGCCATGTCACGAAATCCTTGTCCGCGGCAGTGAAGCGGGTGGAGCATTCCGGATCACCTTGAGTATCCCCCACGCATCCGGAAGAGGCACCATGACATCAGGCGCGTCCGACTCCCCGATCCTCGTCACCGGCGCCACCGGCAGGCAGGGCGGCGCCACGGCCCGGCGCCTGCTCGCCGAAGGACGGCCGGTGCGCGCCCTGGTGCGCGATCCGGCCGCGCCCGCCGCCGCAGCGCTGGCCACTGCGGGCGCCGAGCTCGTCCAGGGCGATTTCGACGATCCTGCGAGCCTGGCTCCCGCGCTCGACGGCGTCGCTGGCGTGTTCGGGGTGCCTCCGGTCGCCTTCGGACCCGCCGGGCCCGAGACGGATCTCGAAGCGGCACGCGGGCGCGCGCTCATCGACGCGGCGGTCTCGGCGGACGTCGGGCAGGTCGTCTTCAGCACCGTCGCCTCGACCTCGGGCTCGGCGTCGTTCTGGGCGGGGAAGGCGCTGATCGAGGAGTACCTGCGCGACCGCGTCGCACAGCCCACCGTGCTGCGCCCGGTCCGGTTCATGACCAACTATCTAGGCAGCACGCCCATCGGCGTCGACGGCATCGCCCGCGGCGTCCATCGGCACATCTTCACCCCGGACCAGCCCATGCAGGTCATCGCCGTCGAGGACATCGCCGAGTTCGCCGCGCTCGCGTTCGCGGACCCGGCCCGCTTCGCCGGACGGACCCTGGAGCTCGCCGGCGACGAACCGACCCCGGTCGAGGCCGCCGCCGCGATCAGCGAGGCCACCGGGATCCCCGTGCGGTACGAGCAGCTCACCGACGCCGAGGTCGCCGCGCTGGGCCCGAGGTTCGCCGAGATACGCAAGCGCTGGCAGGACGGCCTCCGCTGGCACGCCGACATCGAGGCGCTGCGCGTCATCCACCCCGGGCTCCGCACCCTCGCCGACTGGCTCGCCGAGTCCGGCGCCGCCGCCATCCGCGCCCAGCACACCGCCTCCTGAACCGGAGCGGGCGCCTCCGCCGCCGGCGGCCGGTCCGGCGCGTCCCAGCCCAATAGGTGGGTGATTTTGTCCTCTTTGTCGTAAAAGGCCGGTTTGTAGGCGGGCTCATCGGTGACGTCCCAGGGTCCGCTTCGCAGGTCACCGGCAGGAGGCGACATGGTCGACCTCGATCTCCACCGCCCGCTCGACCTGCGCGGGGCCGAGCCGGCGACGATCGGCGTGGAGGAGGAGTTCTTCATCGCCGATCCGGTGACCGGCGTCCCGGTGGCCAAGGCCGACGCCGTCGTGCGGGCCGCGCGGCGGCTGGGGGTCGTCCTGCAACTGGAGGTGACGCAGGTCCAGGTGGAGAGCAACACCCCGATCTGCCACGGCCTCGCGGACGTGCGGGAGCATCTGCTGGCCGCCCGGTCGGCCGCCGCCACGGCGGCGGCCTGCTCGGGCGGGCAGCTCCTGGCCGCCGGGGTCCCGCTGGCCGGCCCCGGCGAGCTGCCGATCACGGAGTCGTCCCGCTACGAGCGCATCAGCCGCGACTACGGGGCGCTGGCCGCGCAGTACGGCGTGTGCGGGAGCCACGTGCACGTCGGCGTACCGGACCGGCGGACGGCCGTGCAGGTCTGCAACCACCTGCGGCCCTGGCTGCCGGTGCTGCTCGCGCTGACCGCCAACTCGCCGATCTACCAGGGCGGCGACACCGGCTACGCCAGCTGGCGGTCGATCCTGTGCGGCCGCTGGCCCTGCGGCGGCGCCCCGCCGTACTTCACCTCCCCGGACCACTACGACGCGGTCGTCGACATGATGATCGGCAGCGGCGCGGTGCTGGACCGCGCGATGGTCTACTGGGACGTCCGGGTCTCCTCGCACCTGCCCACCGTCGAGGTCCGCGTCAGCGACGTGCCCGCCACGGTGGACGAGACGGTGCTGCTGGCCGTGCTCGTCCGCGCCCTGGTCATGACCGCGATCGAGGCGGACCGGCGCGGCGTCGCGGCCCCCCGGGTCAGCGGCGAGGCCCTGCGCGCCGCCTACTGGCGGGCCGCGCACGACGGCATCGCGGGCAGCGGGATCGACCTGGCGACCGGACGGTGCGTCCCGGCCGGACGGCTGCTGCACCACCTGCTCGACCACGTCCGCCCCGCACTGGCCCGGACCGGCGAGCTGGCCGCGGTCGCCGCCCGGCTCGCCCGCATCCTGGACCACGGCAACGGCGCCGTCGTACAGCGGCGCGCCTTCCAGCACCACCACCGCCTCCAGGACGTCCGCGCCCTCCTGGCCGACCACACCGTCCAGCGACACGACCCGATCTAGGACCGAGGAACCCCATGACGCACCCGTCCGAGGACCGAGCGCAGACCGTGTCCCCGGCGCGGGCCGCCGAAGTGGCCGAGTACCTGGCCGCGCACCGTGACGACGTGATCGCCGCCCTCGCCGGGTGGGTCAGGCTCCGTTCGGTGTCCGGGCTCCCCGAGCGCCGCGCCGATCTGATCAGGTCGGCGAACTGGCTGGCCGGCGCGCTCCGCGAGGTCGGATTCCCCACCGCGGAGGTCCTGTCGGCGGACGGGAGCCCCACGGTGTACGCCGAATGGTGCACGCGCCCGGAGGCGCCGACCGTGCTGGTCTACAGCCACCACGACGTCCGTCCCGCCAAGGACGAGATCTGGGAGCAGACGCCGCCGTTCGACCCGGCCCTGCGCGACGGACGGCTGTTCGGCCGCGGCGCCTCCGACGCCAAAGGCCAGATCATCGCGCACCTGTGGGGCCTGCGAGCACACCTGCAACGGTCCGGGACGCCCGAGCTCAACCTCAAGGTGCTCGTCGAGGGCGAGGAGGAGATCGGCTCACCGCACCTCGCCGCCTTCCTGGACGAGCACCGCGACCGCTTCACCGGCACCGACCTGATCATGGTGTCCGACACGATGCTGTGGTCGGCCGAGCACCCCGCCGTCTGCCACGGGGTGCGCGGATCCGTCCAGGCGGACCTGGAGATCTACGGTCCCGGGCACGACATCCACAGCGGCGCCGTGGCCGGAGCGACCGTCAACCCGCTGTCGGAGATGTGCCGCCTCCTGGCGCGGCTCCACGACGACGACGGCCGGGTCGCCGTCCCCGGCTTCTACGACTCCGTCGTCGAACTCTCCGACACCGAACGCCGGCAGCTGCGCGCCCTCCCCTACGACGACGAGGACTGGCGACAGCGCTCCCATACCCGCACCGTCGTCGGCGAGCCGGGCTACACCGTCCCCGAGCGGATCTACGCGCGTCCGGTCGCGGAGGTGCTGTCGATGGCCTCCGGTGATCCGGAAGGGCCCTCGCGCGGCGCGATTCCTGCGGTCGCGACCGCCTCGATCACGGTCCGGACCGTCCCGGACCAGCGCGTCGACCAGGTCGCCGAGCAGTTGCGCCGCTGGGTGGCCGACCAGATCAGCGACGCGGTCGACTACCAGCTCAGCATCCCGGAGGAGACCGGCCAGAACCCCTACGTCACCCCGTCCGGGCATCCCGCCCTGACCGCCCTGACCGAGGCCATGCGCGCGGGCTTCGGCGACGAGGTCGGACACATGCGCAACGCCGGCGCCGCCCCCGCCGCACTGCTGTCCGGCGCCCTGGACGCCCCGGTCATCTTCTTCGGCACCGGCCTGCCCGAGGACAACTGGCACGACACCGACGAGAGCATCCGCATCGACATGCTCCTCAAAGGCGCCGCCACCCTCACCCACCTATGGGAACACCCATCCCTCCACCCCTGACCCCTCTCCGAGCCCTCTTCGCCCGACGGCAGCCCCACCGCACCCACGCGGCCAGTCGCTACCGCTCCGCCCCCTCTTTGATTCGGGCCACCAGGGAAGAGAACTCCGCCGCACTCAGGTGGAGATGCCCGCCGCCCACGTCCTTGGAATCGCGAACGCCGATCGCCCGCGCGAGCCGCCCCACCTCAACGCAGTGCTCATCACTGACACCGCCGCTGTAGGAGCTCTTGCGCCACTCAACGGGCATGGTCGCCTCTACGTTCATGCTTGGCTCGGACCACGAGCGCAGCGAACTCCGCGGCACTCATGATGAGGTGTCCACCGCCCGGATCCTTGGAATCACGGACGGCGATCGCCCGCGCGAACCGTCCCACCTCAACGCAGTGCTCATCGTTCGCACCGCCGCTATGCGAACTCTTGCGCCAGCAGATGGACATAGCTAACGCTCCGGCGTCTCCTTGATCCGATTCACGAGGGACGAGAACTCCGCCACGCTGAGGTGAAGGTGCCCACCGCTCGTGTTCTTGGAGTCGCGGATACCGATTCCTCGCGGAAGACGTCCCAGCTCAACGCAGTGTTGGTCGTTGACACCACCGCTGTGCGTACTCTTGCGCCACTGCACGATCATGTGTGCTGCTCCAAGTACTGTTCAACGAGGGCTCGCGAAGCGTCCTCCGGGAGAGCCTTCGCGCCTATACGGTCGAATCTAGACCACATTTCCCTGACTTTCCATGGTCCTTCGATCAGTCGTCCGCCGTTCTGAGCCCCCGCATAGGCGACATCCCGGCTCTCCAAGCCGATGATCTGGAAGGGACCGTCGAAGCCTTCGTGCGCACCAGCGGACGATCGAACGAAACGGATGATGACGTTCGGAAGGTCCATGGCCTGCCGTAGCTGAACGAGCTGCGCCCTCATGACATCCGCCCCACCGACACATGATCCGAGCACGCTCTCATCCATGATCAAGATGGTGAACGGCAGCCTCTCACGTTCGCGGAGTTTCCGTTGCCGAGCGAGACGCTCGGCAACCTCCGCTTGAACATCTTCAGCCGACCCCGCCTCCACCAGCGCGCGGATGTAGTCCTCAGTCTGGAATTGCCTCGGGATGCTGTGACCGTGGTAGCTCCTGATCGCGATGGCCTGTTCTTCGTACTTGATGAGTTGGCGGCCCCAGTCGGGGTCGTGGGCCATTCGGGCGAACCAGAGCATGACCTGAAATAGCACGCCTGTTCCGTAGTGCTTGTCGAGCAGGCGCATGTGGTCGTCGTGCGGACGGCGCCGTCCGGACTCGAAGTTGGAAACAGTGGATCGCTGACAGCCGATGACCTGGCCACACTGCGTCAGCGACATCCCCATGCGCTCGCGCCAGAAGCGCATGAAGAAAGCCAGGAAGTGCCACATCGAGATCTTCGGGTCGAGGGGTTCCCGGACGATCGGCATGACGTCTCCTTCTGTTTTCCGTTCTTGGAACTACAGGCGAACCGTAAGGCATGCGAACGAACGTGTGCCAGGGAATCGGTAATCCAGACGAGAACAGAACGAGGGCGGCGATGACGGGAGATTTGATCATTCCGATGCTCGCGACTCCGGCGACGGCGGGCATGGCGCGGAGCCTGACGGACGGGCGCCTGCGCAAATGGGACTATTTCGCCATCATTGACGACGCACTTCTTGTCGTCGCTGAATTGGTCACGAATGCCATCACCGAAACGCCCAGGAAGGAGATCGTCCTCCAGGTGAGCCGGGAGGCGGCCGGGGTCATCGTCGCCGTCTGGGACTCAAGCCCTCGCCTGCCGCAGGTCAGGCCGATCGTCGAACTCACTCTGGACGACCTCTGCGGCGACGACCTCGATGACAACGGTGGACGGGGGCTGCATCTGGTTCAGTGCCTGGCCAGCGCGTGCGGCGTCACGCCGGATCCCGCCGTCGGCGGCAAGTGGGTGTGGGCTCGCCTGCGCGCGTGAGTGCGCTCAGTCGTTCAGGACGGTCAACGCTCGGCGGGTGACGTCGGGCGGGGCCGCCGCGATGACTTCGTCCAGGGCGCCCAGGGACGTCTGGAGGTCGGTGATCGAGCGGGTGATCCTGGCACGTTCCCGATGGAGGTCGGCGAGCAGGTCCGAGCAGGTGGGAACCAGGCGGTCGCCGTCGTCGCGCAGGCAGGGAAGGATCGTGGCAATGGTGGACGTGTTCAGGCCGGCGGCCAGGAGGCTGCGGATGCGGCGGACGGTGTCGATGTCCGAGTCGCTGTACTCCCGGTAGCCGCTCGGACGTCGGCGGGGATGAAGCAGGCCCTGCTCTTCGTAGTAGCGCAGCAGGCGTTCGTGGACACCCGTCCGTCGCGACAGTTCGCCGATGCGCATGGGCCCCTCCCGGTCGATACGCCTTGACTCTGACATCCGTGTGAGACTCTAGCGTCCCTCGTCATGAGACAGGGCTTCACTACGCTCGCCGTGCTGTGCGTGAGCGTCTTCGTCGTCGGAACGTCGGAGTACCTGATCTCCGGGCTGCTGCCGCAGGTCGGCGCGGACCTGGGGGTCTCGGTAGGCACGGCTGGACAGGCCGTCACCGTCTACGCGCTGGGCGTCGTGGTCGGCGGGCCGCTGGTGGCCGCGCTGACCGCGAGGACGCCCCGCAAGGCGCTTGCGTTGGGGTTGATGCTGCTGTTCGCGGCGGGCAGCGCGATCAGCGCCTCGGCGACCTCGTTCGAATTGCTGCTGATCGGACGTCTGGTCTCGTCGCTCAGCCATGCCGCCTTCCTGGCTCTGGCGATGGTGATGGCCACGAGCGTGGTCCCGCCGGACAGGACCGGCACGGCGATCTCCACGGTCGCGTCCGGTTTCACCGTGGCGACCCTGCTCGGCGTGCCGCTGGGGGCGCTGCTGGGCGAGAGGGCCGGGTGGCGCGCCCCGTTCGCCGTCCTGACCGCGCTGGCGCTGGCGGGCGTCGTGCTGCTGGCGGCCGTCCTGCCCAGGCAGCAGGCCCCGGCCACGCGGCTGCGGGACGAGGTGCGGGTCGTGACGCGCCGCCCGGTCCTGCTGGCCATCGTCACGACGGCGGTCGGCTTCTCCGGTGTCGCGACCGTGTTCACCTACATCACCCCGTTGCTGACGCGGGTGTCGGGGTTCTCCCCGGCGGCGGTGTCCGGGCTGCTGCTCGCCTACGGGGCGGGCAGTTTCGTGGGCAATCTCTTCGCTGGACGGTTCGCCGACAGGTCCCTGAGCGCCACCGTTCGGGGGGTGTTCGGCGGGCTTGTCGGGGTGCTCGCCCTCATGCCGTTCGCCGCTCTCTGGCAGCCGTCCGCGATGGCGGCGGTCCTGGTGCTCGGGCTGCTGGCCACGGCCACCATCGCGCCGCTCCAGGGGCTGATCCTCCGCCACGCCGGTGATGCCCCCACGCTTGCCGTCGCGGCGAACGTCGGCGCGTTCAACCTCGGCGCGGCCGGAGGCTCGGCCATCGGCGGTGTCATCGTCGCGGCGGGCGCGCTGCGCTGGGCCGGTCTGGTCGGGGCGACCTTGAGTCTGGTGGGCCTCGCCTTGACCTATCTCGTTCTGCCCCGCACCTCTTCGTCTGCTCGGACCTTCCCGGACGGCGTCAGCGGGCGTCATCCCGTCGTCCCATCGGTAGAGACGCGTGGGGCGCGCACCCGGTAACGCGTGCTCCGTGTGCGTAGCACTGCGTGCGGGCGGTGCTGCCGAGCTTTCCTCTGTGGTTGTGGCCCGGCGCGTCTTGGGTGGACGCGCCGGGCCGGTGCTGGGACGGGGTGGTCGTCGTCAGGGGGTGGGGAGGGCGCCCAGTTTGTTCACCCAGCCTTGGCGTTCGAAGGCGAGGTATTCGGTGGCGGTGGGGCCGGTGTCCTGCTCGAACACGAGGAGCTGGGCGGTCGCCGGGTCCACGACGAGCCGGACGTCCCCGGCGGCGATGGCCACACCCGGCCTGCCTTCGCGGTCCTTGACCTTGCCGGTGACGCGGACCGAGGGGCAGCCCGCGAGGATGCGGTAGAGGGCCGCGCGCGTGCCGGGGGTGGTCGGGGACATGAACAGGTCCCAGGCGCTGACGAAGACGTACTGGCAGAAGTCGGCGGGGGCGCGGTAGCCGTGCGCGCCGCCCGCGAGGTCCTCCTTCCACAGTTTCCGCAGGTGCGTTTCCAGGGCGCGTTCGGTCGCGGGGAGCTTCGGCAGCGTCCGCCATTCGATCTCATGGGAGCCGATGAGGGGGTTCACGAGGTGCGAGCCTTTGTCGTAGGTCGTGGTGAACGGCTTGGTCGCGGTGGTGCCGCCGTTGACGTCGAGGGGCGGGGAGCCCGCCGCGCGCCAGGCCGCCTCGTCCTTCTTGGTGGGGAACGTGACCTTGACGTCCAGTGGCAGGTGCGTGCGGAACCGCATGCCGGTGCCGCCCGGCAGGGTGCAGGCCCACTCCTCGGTGCTGCTGGCGGTTCGCGCCTTGTACGCCTTCGGCCCGGTCTTGGGGATCGGGACGCCGTGGGCCTTCTTGTAGGGGAGGAAGTCCTGCCACATGCGGGTCCGTGAGTACCAGCAGTTCCCCTTGGACGCGGGCTGCTTGGCGATCGTCTCGGCGCTGGCCAGCAGGAATGTCCGCGTGTCAGGGGGCGGCGCGGCGCGGTCGTGGGACTTCGGCCGTCCGCCGGACAGTGTCCCGGACGCCAGGACCGCCGTGACCGCCACCGCTGTCGCCGCGCCGGTGGCGGCCAGCAGCAGGATGGGCCGCTTCCGGTTCCGGCGGCGGGTGTGGAGGGGCGGCCGGGGGGCCGCTCGGACGATCTCCGTGGCCGGGTGCCGGGCGCGGGCGGCGTCGGCGAGGTCGTCGATCGTCGCGGGCTTCAGGGCGGTGAGGACGTCGTCGAGTTCGCTGTGCTTCACGGCTTCTCCGGGATGGCTCGGGGGCGCGGTGCGCGGTCGGACGCCTCGGCGCCGGGTTCGCGGGACGGGTGGAGGGCTCGGGCCAGGCGGCGGCGTCCCCGGTGCAGGCGGACGACGAGGGCCGTCCGGGAGCAGCCGGCGACGCGGGCGGCCTCGGCGGGGTCCAGGCCGTACCAGGCGGTGAGCGTGACGGCCTCGGCCTCCTTCGGGGACAGGGCGCGCAGGGCGGCGAGCGCCTGGTCGCGGGCGACGACGTGGTCGGCGGCGTCCCAGGCGTGCCGGTCGGCGTCGGTGGTCAGGTCCGCGAGCCGGTCGACGAGGTGGCGGGTCCGTCCGGTGGCGTCGTGGGTCCGGCGGACGAGGTTCCGGGCGACGCCGAGCAGCCATGGCAGCGCCCGCTCGGGGACCTCGTCGATCTTCTGCCAGGCGACGGTGAACACCTCGCCGGTGACGTCCTCGGCGGCGGACACGCCCGTCCGCAGCACCACGTAGCCGAAGACGCTGCGGTAGTGGCTCTCGTAGAGGCGGGTGAACCGGGCTTCTCGCTCGTCCACGCCACCTCCTCTCTTCTCGGGGCAGATACGCCAAGAAGTCGGAGAAGGCGCCATCGGATTACACACGAGGCGCGGAATCTTCGCGGAGCGGTGTTCGGTGCGTAGCGTCGGGGGTGAGGGCCCCGCGCCGCGGGGCTTCGAGCCAGTGGGGAGTTCCGATGCCGGTCCGGTTGAACCACACCATCGTGAACGTCCGCGACAAGCACGAGTCGGCGACGTTCCTGTCCGAGATGCTCGGCCTGGGTGATCCCGTCCCGTTCGGGCCGTTTCTGGTCGTGCAGGTCGACAACGACGTCTCGCTCGACTTCGCCGACGACCACGGGCCGGTCAGGCCGCAGCACTACGCGTTCCTCGTGTCCGAGGACGAGTTCGACGAGATCTTCGACCGGATCCGCGGGCGCGGGCTGCCGTACTGGGCGGATCCGATGCAGAAGCGGCAGGGCGAGATCAACAACAATGACGGTGGACGGGGCGTCTACTGGGAGGAGCCCAGTGGGCACTTCCTTGAAATCATCACGCGCCCGTACGGCGGCGGGTGAGCGATACGGTTTGCCCGCAGGCCGTATCGAGAACGTGCGGGTAGGCGTGGGTAGAGAAGGGTTCGCCCGGTGCAGGAGCAGACGAGGCGTACGGAGCTGCCCAGCGGAGCCGAGGCGCTCCGTCCCGGCGACCCGTCCGCCATCGGCGAGTACGAGCTGGTCGGCCGCCTGGGCGAGGGCGGCATGGGGGCCGTCTACCTGGGCCGGGACGGCGCCGGGCGGTATGTCGCGATCAAGGTGATCCGGGCGGAGCTGGCGGCCGACGAGGGGTTCCGGGCGCGGTTCCGGGACGAGGTCGGCCACGCGCGGCGGGTGGCCTCGTTCTGCACCGCGAAGGTGCTGGACAGCGGCGCGGAGGACGGGCGGCCGTACCTGGTCACCGAGTACGTGGACGGGACGCCGCTGGACGCCTACATCGAGGCGCGGGGCGCGCTGCCCGACGGCACGCTGAACGGCGTCGCGGTGGGGGTCGCGGCGGCGCTGACCGCGATCCACGCCGCGGGGCTGGTGCACCGGGACCTCAAGCCGCCGAACGTGCTGCTGTCGGTGTCCGGTCCCAGGGTGATCGACTTCGGGATCGCGCGGGTCGCCGGCGCGGCGTCGGGGCACACGCAGGCGGGCTTCGTCGTCGGGACGCCGGGGTGGATGGCGCCCGAGCAGGTGCTGCGCGGCGAGGTGTCGACGGCGGCGGACGTCTTCGCGTGGGGCTGCCTCGTGGCCTTCGCCGGGACGGGCCGCCACCCGCACGGCACGGGCACGGTGCTGACGATGGCGGCCCGGGCCGAGAACGGCGAGCACGATCTCGACGGCCTGGGCGAGCCGCTCCGAGGCCTGGTCGAGCGCGCCTTGAACCCCGATCCGGAGCGCCGCCCGGACGCCCAGGAGCTGCTGCTCGAACTGGTCGGCGGCGCGGCCCCGGCGGAGGCGTCGCCGACCGCGGCGCAGGCCGCCGTCGACGCCGAGCTGACGCGGAGCTGGCAGGCCGAGGCGCTGCCGCCGCCGTGGGTGCCGCCGTCCCCGCCGCAGGGCACGCGGTCGGGGACCCGGATGTACGAGACGCCGCCTCCCGGACCGGGCCCGAACACGCCGCCTCCCGGGCCGGGCCCCAGCACGCCGCCTCCTCGGCAGGGCCCCAGCACGCCGCCTCCCTGGCAGGGGCCGACGACACCGCCGCCGAGGCCGACGACGTTGCCTCCTGAGCTGCGTCCGGCGACGCCGCCTCCCGGGCCCCGGCCTTGGGTGGGCCCGCCGATGGCCCCGGGTCCGGCCGCGCCGACGCGGCGGCGCGGCCGCGGGTGCCTGGGCTGCCTGATCGCCGCCGTCGTGGTGATCGCGCTGGCCGTGGTCGCCGGGATCACCGCGTACCGGTACTTCAAGCCCGTCCAGGGCGAGGTGAACAAGCCGATCAAGGACGGCCAGTTCACGTTCGTGGTGTCGCCGGTGTCCTGCGGCGGCTCGGTGCGCGGCATGACGATCTACACCGGCGGCAAGTTCTGCCGGGTTCGGTTCACGGTCACCAACGCGGGGCCGAAGACCCGGACGCTGTCCGAGGAGCACCAGAAGATATTCGTCGGGGACACCTCGTACACGCCGAGGACGATGGTGAAGGGCACCACGGCCGACAGCCGCAACAGCCAGGCGTCCGAGGTGCTGTCCCCGGGCGAGAGGTTCACCGGGATGCTGGTCTTCGAGGTCCCCGCGGCGTCGCAGCCGACGTCGGTCCTCCTGCACGAGCGGACGCTCAGCAAGGGCGTCCGCATCCCCGCCAGGTAGCGCCCGCGCCCCCGAGGACGGAGGCGCGGGCGCGGCGCGGTCGCGGTCGCGGGCGCGCTCGCGGTCGCGTCAGAGCTTCTTGACGGGTTTCGGGTCGGCCGCCTTCTTCCAGGTGCGGGGCAGGTCGTCGAGCGGGGTCAGCCGGTCCTGGAGGACGGTGATCGCGCCGAGCGCGTAGCCGTCGGCCGCGGAGGCGGACGAGAGGTCGGCTCCGGCGAGGTGCCGGGTCGCGACGATCCTGTCCTGGTGCTCGCCCAGGACCTCCTGGACCTTCTTCGCGCGCTTGGCGATCCGGTCGGCCTGCTTGCCCAGCACGGGCGCCGCCGCCTCGGCGGTGTAGCGGAGCCGCTTGGCGGACTTGCGGGTGCGGTGCAGCGCCGCGTCCCGCTCGGGTCCCTCGGGCAGGTGCGCGGCGTCCCGGTAGCGGCTGATCATCTTCTCCCACGCCTTCGCGACGACCTTGCGCTCCTGGCCGCGCGCCGGACGCCACGCCTTCTCGGTGACCGGGGGCTCGGCGACCAGGGCGTCGAGCCGGTCGAGCAGGGCGAGGTAGCGGGGCGACCGGAGCACCTCCCGGAGCTCGGCGCGGGCGGTCCGCTCCTCGACGGCGAGCGCGGCGAGCCAGTTCGGCTCGTCGGCCACGGACGGCCTGACCGGGTCGTCCGCCATGGTCGCCGCGGACGTCGCGGACGGCCCGGACGGCGCGGCCGGCAGGTCGGCGAGCTGCCTGCGGAAGCGCGCCGCCAGCACCTCCCGGTCACGGACCTCGCCCAGCGCGTCCGCGAGCCACTTGAGCTCGGCGTCCAGCGGGTCGGTCACGTCGCGGTCCAGCAGCCGCCGGTGGGTGCGCAGGACGCTCCGGATCCGGCGGATCGAGGTGCGCATCTTGTGGACCGAGTCGTCGTCGTGGTCGGCGAGCCGGACCAGCGGGTCGTAGGTGAGGATGCGCTCGGTGTGCGTCCCGACGTAGCCGGTGATGACGTCGGCGGCGGTGCGGGCCTCGGCGGGCCGCTCGGCGCCGGCGGTCTGGTCGCCGAGCACGACCGCGAGCTTGGACGGCGCGCTGCTGCGGCGCGCGCCCGACCGGAGCAGGGCGTCGCCGACCGCGGCCGCGACCTCGGGCGGGCCGTCGATCTCCTCGACCTCCAGCTCGCGCCAGGTGCTGACGCCTCCGCCGTCCTGGTCGAGGCGCATCCCGGTCACATGGTCGTCGGCGAGCTCCGCCGCGACCGCGCCGCCCTCGGTCAGCAGGGCGCGCTCGGTGCGGTCGGTGCGCAGTTCCACGACGGCGACGAGGGGCCGCTCGCGGACGTAGGCGGTGACCAGTTCGGCGAGGTCGTCCGGCACCGCGTCGGTGGGCTCGCCCGCGGGCCGCCGCAGCTCGCGCCGCCGCCCCTTCGCCTCGGGCAGTTTCAGATGCCATCCCTCGTCGCTGCCGCCGGTCCGGCGCCGCAGCGTGACGCCGTGGCGCGCCAGCCGCAGGTCCGCGGTGTCGTAGTAGCGGGCGAGCAGCGTGTGCCGCTCCGGTTCGCCCACGCCCGACAGCCCGCGCACGCCGCGCAGGTCGGGGAGGGCATGGCCGTCGTCGATCTCGTACTTGTGCTCGACCTCAACGTGGCCGCTCACGTGATCGTCCCCTTCCGCGTCTCGGTATGCGCTGAGCCCTACCCGCTCAGCACGACCTAACAGTGATCGAGGCCACGAACACTGACGAAACTGATCTTTCTGGGACGAAGCCGTGACCGCGGCCGGGGGTGCCGTCCGGTCATGGAGGCCCGGACCCTTGCCCGGATGTGCTCACTCTTGTACGTTACACGCGGATAAAGCGCACAAACGAGCATTTGGGAGCTGCGGTGTCGTTCATTAGTGCGGAGATCGCGTCCCAGCCGGACTGCTGGCGGCGCGCCGCCGAGCTGGCCGGCGCGGCGGACGGGCTCCCCGCACCGGGCGAGCGGATCGCGGTCGTCGGGTGCGGCACCTCGCTGTTCATGGCGCAGGCGTACGCCGCGCTGCGCGAGGCGTCCGGGGCGGGCGAGAGCGACGCCTTCCCGGCCTCGGAGTTCCCCCGCACGCGCGCCTACGACCGGATCGTGGCGATCTGCCGGTCGGGCACGACGACGGAGGTCCTGGACCTGCTGCGGGCGACGGACCTGCCCACCGCGGCGGTGATCGGCAGCGCGGACACGCCGATCACGGAGGTCGCCGACGCGTGGACGGCGCTCGACTTCGCCGACGAGCGGTCGGTGGTGCAGACGCGGTTCGCCACGTCCGCGCTCGTGCTGCTGCGCGCGCACCTCGGCGCGCTGCCCGCCGACCTGGTCGACCAGTGCCGCGCCGCGGTCGCGGAGCCGCTGCCCGCGGGCGCCGCCGGGCGGGGCCAGGTCACGTTCCTCGGGACGGGCTGGACGAACGGGATCGCCAGCGAGGCGGCGCTGAAGGTGCGGGAGGCCGCGGGCGCGTGGACGGAGTCCTATCCGGCCATGGAGTACCGGCACGGCCCGATCAGCATCACCGACGAGCGGAGCCTGGTCTGGTTCTTCGGGACGCCGCCGGACGGGCTGGCCGACGAGGTGCGGCGCACGACGGGGGCGCAGGTCGAGGCGTCGGAGCGGGACGCGCTGGCCGATCTCGTGCGCGTCCAGCGGCTCGCGGTGGCGATGGCCGAGGCCAAGGGGATGAACCCGGACGAGCCACGCAACCTGACCCGCTCGATCATCCTGTCCTGATGATCGTCACGGTGACCCTGAACCCGGCCTGGGACGTGACCTACCGGGTCCCCCGGCTCACGCGGCACGCGTCGCACCGCGTCGGGTCGGTGCTGGAGCGTCCGGGCGGCAAGGGGCTGAACGTCGCCCGCGTCCTGCACGCCCTCGGTGAGCCGGTCCTGGCGACGGGGCTGATGGGTGGTGCGACCGGGGCCCTGGTCGAAGGCGCGCTGGAGGTTCCGCACGCTTTCGTCCGGATCGCCGGGGAGACGCGCCGCACCGTCACGGTCGTCGACAGTGACGCCACCGTGTTCAACGAGCGCGGCCCGGAGATCCGTCCGGAGGAGTGGGCGGCGTTCCAGGAGGCGTTCAGCGCGCGCGCCGCCGAAGCGGAGGTCGTGGTCCTGTCGGGGAGTCTGCCCCCAGGTCTGCCGGAGGATGCGTACGCCGTCCTGACGCGGCTGGCGCGGGCTCAGAGCGCGAAGGTGCTGGTGGACGCGGCCGGGGCCGTGCTGCGCGCCGCGGCCGCCGCCGGTCCCGACGTGCTGAAGCCGAACGCCGCCGAGCTTGCGGCGGCGGGCCTCCCCCTCGCGGCGCCCGGACGCGGTGCGCTCGTCGTGTCGCGGGGCGCCGGCGGGCTGGTCGCCGTGACGCCCGAGGGCCGCTTCGAGGCCGTCCCGTCCGAGACGGTCGACGGCAATCCGACGGGCGCCGGGGACGCCGCCGCGGCCGCGCTGGCCGTGGCGCTGCGCGACCGCCTGCCCT
>NZ_CAACUY010000044.1 GCF_900659615.1 Actinomadura fibrosa
CACCCGCTGAAACAGCTCCCACAACTCCTCAGGCACCAACCGCTCGACCATCTCCACGAACGGCAGGCTACCGCCGACACACCAAATGAGATGACGTCTTAGGAGCGGGGTGCTGCGTAGTGGCGCAAGACCTCGGCCGCGAGACGCTGCGCGACGACGTGGAGGGCCTCGGACGCGGAGTGCTACGGGACGACGCGCAGGGTCTCGGGCGTGGGGTGCTGCGCGGAGGGCCGAAGCCGCGGCCGAGGGACGTGCGCGAAGAGGGATGGGCTCGGACGTGAGCGCCGCGCGGAGGCCCAGAGGCGTGGCCGAGGAATGTTGTGCGAAGAAGAATGGGCTCGGACGTGGGCGCCGCACGGAGGACCGAAGCCGCAGCCGAGGGATATGCGCGAAGGGGGATGGGACTTGGGATGTTGGGGGCTGCGCCGAGATGCGGAGCGGCGTGCACGCGGGGTGCTGCGCAGCGATCGTGCAGCGCTTTGGCGGAGCCGCGCCGATGCGCAGACGGCGTGAGCCTCGGGAGCGCCGGCGGCTTCGGGGCCATCGATGGCATGGACGTGACGATGTGCGCGGAGTTGCGCAAGAGACTCGCATGCGAGCGGGCGCGGAGAAGTGAATGGGCTCGGACGCGCCAGAGTGCGGGGCGAGGGCATTTTGGACGCGTACCGCGGAGGTCCAGAAGGGCATGCGGAGATGCAAAGGAGCTTGGAGGTAGAGGGTGCTCTCGCGCGCGGAGCATCCGGATGTGGACGCGCGCAGAGATAGGCGAGGGCTTGAGCCGAGGGTGCGGGGAGGCCACGAGCGTGAGAGCGCGTAGAGAGGTGAAGCGGCTTGGGCGCGCCGAGAACGCGCAAATGGTGGAGAGCTTGGACCCGAAGAGCGTATGGCTTCGCGGGGGGTTGGACGCGCCGGGAGCGCACGAGTTGTGGCGGAGTTTGGACGCGCGGAGAGCGTATGGAGTTGCGGCAGGGCTTGCACGAGGGGACACGGGAACGCCGGAGGGGAGGGGACGGACATGTGGAGGGCCTCCTAGCTGGTGCGCGAGGCAAGGACGGGGCTGAGTCCAGAGTTGGGGCCGGGTCGCGCGCAGGGCTGGGGCAAGGCTGTGTGCAGAACTGGGAGCAATACCGAGCGTGGACTGGGGCCGGGCCGTGTGTGGGATGGAGGGCGAAGTTTGAGTGGGGCGGGGTTGCGTGCAGGGCTGAGTGTGGGACGGGCGTCGAGGTCGGGCTAAGACGGAACGTCGGGCTGAGACGGAACTGAGTGCGGATCGGAGGACGAGGTCGAGAAGCGGGACGGACGGCGAGGTTGAGTGCGACGGAGTGGGGCGGGGTTGCGTGCAGGGCTGAGGGTGGGATGGGCGGCGAGGTCGAGCGCGGGCTGAGGCGGGGCTGAGTGCAGGGCCGAGTGCAGGGCCGAGTGCGGGACTGGGGGCGAGGTTGAGTGCGGGACTGGCGGAGGGCTGAGGGCGGATGGAGGACGGGGGTGAGTGCGGATTGGGGCAAGGTTGGGTGCTTGCGGGCCGGAGGAAGAGGCGAGCGGTAGTGGAGGACGGAAAGGGGGGCGGATACGGGACGGGGGACGCGTATGGGGGCGAGTGTGGAGTGGGGCGGGCTGAGTGCGGGGTTATGGGTGGTTGGATCGGGGGGGGGGTTCGGTTGCTTGAGGGGTCAGGGCTAGGCGGGCTTCGTTCTGCGTTGCTTCGTGCTCGGGTAGGGACCATTGTTCGAGGACGGACCGGCGGGCGGCATCCCGGGCTCCGGGTGGCAGGGAGGCCATGGCATCGGCCATGTGCAAGGCGTGTTCCAGGGATTGACCGGGATCGACTAGCCGGGAGATGAGGCCGTAGCCGAGGGCCTCGTCGGCGGAGACACGGCGGGCGGTCAGGAGGATGTCGAGAGCTCTGCTCTGGCCGATGAGGCGAGGAAGACGGACGGTGCCCGCGTCCAAGCAGGGGAGCCCGTGGGTCAGGTTGAGGGTGCCGAACTCGGCGGTCGTGGACGCGACGCGGAGATCGGCCCACAGAGCGAGCTCGAAGCCGCCGCCGAAACAGTAGCCCTCGATCGCGGCGATGATCGGCTTGGCCGGTGGGGTACGGGTGACCCGCATGGGCGGAGGGCCGTCCACGGTGGGCATCGGGAAGTCGCCAGCGGCCATGGCTTTCAGGTCGTTGCCGGCGCAGAAGGTGTCGCCGGCGCCCGTGAGGACGAGGACGTGAACATCGTCGTCGTGTTCGGCGTTATCGACGGCCTCTGCGAGAGCTGTGGCCATGGGACCATCCACGGCGTTGCGACGGTCGGGGCGGTCGAGGGTGATCACTTGGACGGCGCCATGGCGAGCGGTACGGATCATGTCGCGGATCCTAGATAGATCGATCTAGTTAGGGCAAGGACTAGGCTGCCGGGATGGGATCAGACACACGGACGCGGCTCCTGGAGGCGGCTGCGCAGTTGTTTCGGGAGCAGGGATACGCCGCGACGGGGTTGAAGCAGATCACGACGGAGGCGGGGGCGCCGTGGGGGTCGCTCTACCACTTCTTCCCTGGCGGTAAGGAACAGTTGGGCGTTGAGACGGTCGCCCACTCGGGTACGCGCTACCTGCGGTTGTTCGACCTGGTGTACGGACGGGCGGACGGGGACGCGGCCGACGCCGTCCTGGACTTCTTCCAGCTGAGCGTTGATGCCTTGGAGAAGTCAGGATGGGGCGACGGTTGCCCGATAGCGACTGTCGCGCTGGAGGCGGCAAGTACCAGTGAGCCATTGCGGCATGCGTGCGCGGACGTGTTCGCCGGCTGGCGGGCGGCGACGGCGCGCCGATTCGCCATGGAGGGGATCGAGCCGGCGGAGGACTTGGCGGTCTATGTACTGGCCGCGTTCGAGGGCGCGATCATTCTGAGCCGTACCAGCCATGACACCGGTCCCTTGCAGGTAACCGCCAAGATCGTGGCCCAAACGATCCGCGATCGACGACGTTCTGGTGGCAGCGCGGACTGACTATGTCGCATCGCCACTTCGCACGCGGCGGTGTCAGCCCGGGCGGTTGCTGTTCGTGTGCGTGCATGGAGCCATGCCTTTCGATGGGGATGCACGAGTTCTGAGGGCGGTGGCCGGTGTGCCCTGAGCTGGAAGGGAAAGCGAGGCGGCATCTGGTGGAGGACGAGGCCGGGGGAGGAGGCGGGCGGTGGCGTCCGGTGGCGGGCGAGGGTCGTATGAGAGAAGAGGGCGGCGGTGTCTGGTGGCGGGCGAGAGTCGTGAGAGGGAGGAGGGGTGCGGCGTCCGGTGGCGGCGTGGGTCGTGGGAGGCGAGAGGGGTGCGGCGTCCGGTGGCGCCAGGGTCGTGGGAGGGGAGAGGAATGCGGTGTCTGATGGCGGGCGAGGGGCGAGGGGCGAGGGGCGAGGGCAGTGGCGTCCGGTGGCGGGCGAGGGGCGGGCGAGGGGCGGGGGGATGGAGACGGGAGCTGGTGTCTGGTGGTGGATGAAGGGGTGTGTGGGAGAAGTGGGCGGCGTCTGGTGGGGGGACGAGGGGTGTGTGAGGGAGGCGGGCGGTTGTATCGGGGGGCGGATGTGGGTCGTGTGAGGGTGGCGGGGAGGGGCGCGTGGGGTCCGGGGCGAGGGTCGTTTGTGGAGGTGGGTGAGGGGCGTGGGGCAGCGGAGGGATTAGCGCGTGGGAAGAGATGGTGGGGCGCGTCCGGGGTGGAGCAAGGGGCCTTTTGTGGAGGCGTGCAGGAGCTGTAGGTAGGCGGAACGGGCCGGGTGGGGGAGTTGGGAGAGGGACGTTGGGGAGGTGGGGTGTGGTGGTCGGCTCGTGTGGGGTTGAGCGGACGGTGTGCGTGGCTGGGTTGTTGCTGCGTTGCTGGGTCGTCATTTTGATGTCTGCCTTCGTGTCGGCGGCTATGGGGGAGTTGGAGGTCTGCTGTGCCACGGGATCAGCGGGTCTGAGGCTTGTTCTGCCTATGGGTGTGCGGGGGCCGTGCCCGCTTCCGGGTTCGTCTTCGTCGTCGTGGAAAACGGTGTAGCCGGTAGGGAGTAGGGCTGCGGTCGCTGGGCGGTGTGCCTTGTGCATGAGTCGTCCTTCCGGTTTGTCGCATATGCAAACGTCGACTCTCGTGCCATCATGGCGGTGGAGACCCTGTTTGCGTGTGCAGTTGCGAAGCTAGCATTTGCAGTCGCTAATCGTCAAGGGCTTTCATGTGGGCATGACCTTTGACCGGTAATGCGGGATTAGTCCTCACGTGGAGAGGTGGGTCGTGGGCGTCGCCGAGGACACCGTCGTCCGTAACCGCGCGTTGCAGACGGAGTGGTACGGGGAGCCGCTGGGCGACCGCGTGCGCAGGCTCCTCGATCGGCTCGGCCTTTCGCAGTCCGGGCTGGCCGGTGTGCTCGGCCTGTCGGCGCCGATGCTGTCCCAGCTCATGTCCGGCCAGCGCGCCAAGATCAGCAATCCGGTGGTGCTGCACCGTCTTCTGGCCGCCGAGGAGCTCGCCGCCGATCCGGCGTTCGACGAGATGCCGGCCGCGGAGGTGAAGAGGCGCCTGCGGGAGATCGGCGCTGAGTCGGCGGCGACTGCGGCGGGGTTGCGTACCGGGTCGTCCGAGCGGGTGCCCGCGGGGCGTTCGGGAGGCGTTCCGGTGTCCGGTGAGCAGGCTGGGGGAGCGAGGGGGACCTCTGAGTCGACTGCCCGGCTCGTTCAAGCCTTGCTGCGCGAGGTCGCCTCGGCGTCCGAGATCGATGCCGCCGCGGCGCTGATCGACGAGCGGTTCCCCGAGCTCGCCGAGCTGCTGCGCGTGTACGGCAACGGCCGCACCAGTGAGGCCGAGGCCCATTTCGCCCGTACCGTCGGCGCCTACCTCGCCTCGGCCGCCGAGCGGGGGCCTGACGCCTGAGGCTTTCCTCGCCGTCTCTTGCGAGGGGTGGGTTCCTTGTGCGCGGACGGTGACCGTGTGCTTCGGAGGGTGGATCCGAGGGGGAGTGGCCGGTGGGTCATGCCGTGCTGTGCTCGTCTCGATTCCATTGGGCCATAACAACTGGTTATGGGGAGCGTACGGTGCCGTAGACGGTTTTCCCCGCTAAAGTCTGTGGTCAGGGTCACATGCGGGTCTGGCTGTTATGTATGTCACAGTGCCTGGCGGGTGGCGTAAGGTCGCTTCGCTGGAAGCGCACACGAGGCGTCACCGCCCGCATGCGGCAGGCCTCCGGCCGAGGCGCGACGGCCGCATGCGGTGGCCGCATGGGTGCGCTCAACCGTGGTACGGGGACACGACCCGAGCTCAGGAGAGCGATCGATGAGCACTGTGGAGGCGCCGGCCAAATCGCGCGCCCAGATCAAGGAACGTACGCTCCGCAAGGACAACTGGCGCCTCTATCCCATCACCACGTTCGTGATTTTCACGGCGTGGGTGGTGTACGCGACGGTCCGGGCTTTCTGGGGCTCCGCCTTCTACGTCCCGGAGTACCACTACCTGACGCCGTTCTACTCGCCGTGCCTGAACGACATCTGCAACAACGTCACGGTGGACGGGCACACGGGCGACGCGGCGGAGTTCGGCACGTTCCTGCCGTCCGGAACGCGGGGGTGGATCCCGTTCGCGGCCATCTCGCTGCCGTTCCTGCTGCTGTTCCGCCTGACCTGCTACTACTACCGCAAGGCGTACTACCGCTCCTTCTGGGCGGCGCCCACCGCGTGCGCGGTGCGGGAGCCGCACAGCAAGTACACCGGGGAGCGGCGCTTCCCGCTCATCGGCCAGAACCTGCACCGCTACTTCTGGATGGCCGCGTTCCTCATCTCGCTCATCAACACCTGGGACGCGGTCCGCGCGTTCCACGGCGAGGACGGCGGGTTCGGCATCGGCCTCGGCACCGTCATCCTCGTCGCGAACGTGGTCCTGCTCTGGCTCTACACCCTGTCGTGCCACTCGTGCCGGCACATCGTCGGCGGGCGGTTGAAGAACTTCTCCAAGCACCCCTTCCGGTACCGGATGTGGGGCTGGGTCTCCAAGATCAATCAGCGGCACGGCACGTACGCCCTGATCACGCTGGGCTCCCTCGTGGTGGCCGACCTGTACGTCGCGCTGGTGGCCAGCAACACCATCAACGACCTGCGCATCTTCAACTGAGGCCAAGGGATCATGACTGAGATCGAGAGGCACGCCTACGACGTCGTGGTGATCGGCGCCGGCGGCGCCGGGCTGCGGGCGGCGATCGAGGCCCGCCTCCAGGGCAAGCGGACGGCGATCATCTCCAAGTCGCTGTTCGGCAAGGCGCACACGGTGATGGCGGAGGGCGGCGCCGCCGCGGCGATGGGGAACGTCAACCCCAACGACAACTGGCAGGTGCACTTCCGCGACACCATGCGCGGCGGCAAGTTCCTCAACAACTGGCGGATGGCGGAGCTGCACGCCAAGGAGGCGCCGGACCGCGTCTGGGAGCTGGAGCACTGGGGCGCGCTGTTCGACCGCACCAAGGACGGCAAGATCAGCCAGCGGAACTTCGGCGGGCACGAGTACCCGCGGCTGGCGCACGTCGGCGACCGGACGGGCCTGGAGCTGATCCGCACGGCCCAGCAGAAGATCGTGGCGCTCCAGCAGGAGGACCACCGCGAGCACGGCGACTACGAGGCCCGCCTCAAGGTGTGGGCCGAGACGACGGTGACGCGGCTCCTCAAGGACGGGGACCGGATCAGCGGCGCGTTCGCCTACGTCCGGGAGACCGGGAAGTTCGTCGTGTTCGAGGCGCCCGCGGTGGTGCTCGCCACGGGCGGCATCGGCAAGGCGTTCAAGGTGACGTCCAACTCCTGGGAGTACACGGGGGACGGGCACTCGCTGGCCCTCCTGGCGGGGGCGACGCTCCTGAACATGGAGTTCGTGCAGTTCCACCCCACGGGCATGGTCTGGCCGCCGTCCGTCAAGGGCATCCTCGTGACGGAGTCGGTGCGAGGCGACCGCGGCGTCCTCAAGAACTCCGAGGGCAAGCGGTTCATGTTCGAGTACATCCCCGAGGTGTTCAAGGCGCAGTACGCCACCACCGAGGAGGAGGCCGACCGCTGGTACGACGACCCGGACAACAACCGGCGTCCTCCTGAGCTGCTGCCGCGGGACGAGGTCGCCCGCGCCATCAACTCCGAGGTGAAGGCGGGACGGGGATCGCCGCACGGTGGCGTCTTCCTCACCGTCGTGGGGCGCATGCCCGGTGGGGCCGAGGAGATCAAGCGCCGGCTTCCCGCGATGCACCACCAGTTCAAGGAACTGGCGGATGTGGACATCACCCAGGAGCCGATGGAGGTCGGACCCACCTGCCACTACGTCATGGGCGGAGTGGAGGTCGACCCCGACACCGGTGCCGCGCTCGTCCCGGGCCTGTTCGCCGCGGGCGAGTGCTCGGGCGGCATGCACGGCTCCAACCGGCTCGGCGGGAACTCCCTGACCGACCTCCTGGTCTTCGGACGGCGTGCCGGGCTCGGCGCGGCCGAGTACGTGGACGCGCTGGCGGCGCGGCCCACCGTGTCCGACGAGGCCCTGGACGCGGCGGCGACCGAGGCGCTGGCCCCGTTCGAGCGCAAGGGCGGCGAGAGCCCCTACGCCGTCCACGCGGAGTTGCAGCAGACCATGAACGACCTGGTCGGCATCATCCGCAAGGAGGGCGAACTGGAGCAGGCCCTGGCGGCGCTCGACAAGCTCCGTGAGCGCGTCGCGAACGTGAGCGTCGACCCCGTCGCGGTGAACGACGGACGCGGCTACCACCCGGGCTGGCACCTCGCGCTGGACCTGCGCAACATGCTCCTCGTCTCCGAGGCGGTCGCCAAGGCGGCATTGGAGCGGCAGGAGAGCCGCGGCGGCCACACCCGCGACGACTACCCGGGCATGTCCGCGGAGTGGCGCAAGGTGAACCTGGTCTGCCGGCTGGCGGGCGACCCGTCCTCCCCCCGGGTCGAGCTCAAGCGCCAGCCCATGGAGCCCATGCGGGACGACCTGATCGGGCTGTTCGAGACGGACGAGCTCAAGAAGTACCTCACCGCCGAGGAACTGCCCGCGGACGTGGCGGCCGAGGCCGGGGAGACCGGTGGGACCGGAGAGGCCCCGGCGGGCGGCGCGACGGCCGCGGGCGCCACGGCCGCGGGCGCGGCGGGCGCCGTCGAGGAGAACGAGGAGGGCGACCGATGAGCAGCTACGAGGCCAAGTTCCGGGTCTGGCGCGGCGACGAGGGCAAGGGTGAGCTCAAGGACTACTCGGTCGAGGTGAACGAGGGCGAGGTCGTCCTCGACATCATCCACCGGTTGCAGGCGACCCAGGCCCCCGACCTGGCCGTCCGGTGGAACTGCAAGGCCGGCAAGTGCGGGTCGTGCTCCGCGGAGGTCAACGGCATGCCGCGCCTGCTGTGCATGACGCGGATGTCCACGTTCGAGCCGGACGAGACCATCACGGTGACGCCCGTCCGCACCTTCCCGGTCATCCGCGACCTCGTCACCGACGTGTCGTTCAACTACGAGAAGGCCCGGCAGATCCCCGCGTTCGACCCGGGCGACGTCCAGCCGGGCGAGTTCCGCATGCAGCAGGTGGACGTCGAGCGCTCGCAGGAGTTCCGCAAGTGCATCGAGTGCTTCCTCTGCAACAACGTGTGCCACGTCATCCGTGACCACGAGGAGAACAAGCCGGAGTTCGCCGGGCCGCGCTTCCTCATGCGGATCGCCGAGCTGGAGATGCACCCGGCGGATGCCGCCGACCGGCGCGACATCGCCCAGCAGGACCACGGCCTCGGCTTCTGCAACATCACCAAGTGCTGCACCGAGGTCTGCCCCGAGCACATCAAGATCACCGACAACGCCCTGATCCCGCTGAAGGAGCGGGTCGTGGGCCGCAAGTACGACCCGGTGGTGTGGCTCGGCAGCAAGCTCGGCATCGTCAAGAAGGGGCAGGGCACCCCCTCCGCCTGAGTATTCGCCTTCCGCCCGCGGGGAACGCGCGCCTTCCGTCCCGGAGGGCGCGCTTTCCCTTGCAGGACGCGCTTTCCCTTGCGGGGCGCGCTCCACTCCGAGGTCGACGCGGAGGGCGCGCGTCCGCCGTGCGCCCTCCGCGCACCATCGAGCGTCCCTCGCCGCCCCGGCGGCAAGGGGCGTTCCTGTGGCCGCGGCCGTACCCGGCGGGCGTGACCGCGGTCATCGGCGGGGGGCGTGCCCCCGGACCGCCCCCCGCCGTACCGCCGTTCCCCAGAACGCCGTGGCCGTTGGGCGGCCTTCGGCCGCACACGCCGTCCCCCACCCTCCCGCGTCCCGTCCCCGCCCAATAGGGAGAAGTGCACAGAACGCGTGACTTATTCGTGATTCTTCGCCAGGTCCCCGGTCGCGCTGCGTTCCCTTTAGCGTGGTGTGCATGAGCGCCCTGGAGCCGGGCTCGTTCCTCGCCGAGCTGACCGCGGCGGAACGCGACGACCTGGAAGCACGCGGCCGCATCCGCGAGTTCGACCGCGGGGAGACCCTCTTCGTCGAGGGGGAGCAGTCGGCTTGGGTGGCGGTCCTGCTGAAGGGCAGGGTGAAGGCGTTCTCCTATCGCGAGCACGGCGGCGAGGCGCTGCTGGCCGTCCGCGGGGCGGGCGCGCTGCTCGGGGAGGTCGCCGCGATCGACGGGCTGCCGCGCTCGGCGACCGTCGCCGCGCTCGAACCGGCGCGGGCCCTCGCCGTGACGGCCGACGAGTTCATGGCGTTCCTCCAGGCGCACGGCCGCGTCTCGATCCTCATCATGCGGATGCTGTGCCAGCGCTGGCGCGACGCCGACCGCAAGCGCGTCGAGTTCGGCATGTTCGACGCCACGGGACGCGTGGCGCAGCGCCTCGTCGAGCTGGCGGAGCGGTTCGGCGTCCCGTACGAGCCGCGGGGCGCGGACAAGGGCGGCGGGCGGAGCGTCCGCATCACGCTCAGCCTGTCGCAGGAGGAGCTGGCCGGCTGGGTCGGCGCGTCCCGCGAGGCGGTGAGCAAGGCGCTGCGCACCCTCCGGCGGCACGGCTGGATCGAGACGGGGCGGCGCAGCGTCATCGTCCACGACCTGGAGGCCCTCCGCCGCCACGCCAGATGAACCGCGCACCGGACGTCCGAGGTGCCTGCGAGTACGCCGGAGCGTGGCCCGTACTCTGTGCAGGATGCAGTTGCAGCAGCTCGCCTACTTCGTCGCGGTCGCGGAGGTACGCCACTTCACGCAGGCCGCGGAGCTCCTGCGCGTGGCGCAGCCTTCGCTGTCCAAGCAGATCCGCGCGCTGGAGACCGAGCTGAACGTGTCGCTGTTCAGCCGGGCGAGGGGCAACATCACGCTGACTCCCGCCGGGGAGGCCCTGCTGCCGCTGGCCAAGCGCATCCTGGCCGATGTCGACACCGCCCGCCTGGAGGTCCAGGAGCTCGCCGGTCTGCGGCGCGGACGGGTGCGCTTGGGCGCGACCCCGTCCTTGTGTGCGGGCCTTCTAGGGGACGTCCTGCGCCGCTTCCATGACGCCTACCCGGGCATTCAGCTCATGGTCGAGGAGGGTGGTTCCCGCGACCTCGTCCGGGAGCTGACCCGAGGTTCCCTGGACCTCGCGCTGGTCATCCTCCCGCTGCATGGGGATCCGCCCCTCGACACCACTCCGATACTGCGTGAGTACCTGGTGGTAGCCGCCCCGGCAGGCCCGGAGGTGAAGAACCCTCAGGAGCGTTCGTCGAAGGCGACGCAGATGCCGCGCCGTTCCTATCTGCGGATCCAGGATCTGCGCAACCGTCCGCTGGTGATGTTCCGGTCGGGCTACGACCTGCGAGAGGCGACCATCAGTGCTTGCAGGGCGGCCGGGTTCGAGCCCAAGTTCGCGGTCGAAGGCGGCGAGATGGACGCCGTCCTGCGCTTCGTCGAGGCGGGACTAGGGATCGCGGTCGTCCCGAGCATGGTCCTCGCCGGACGGCCCGGCCTGCGCGGAACGCCGCTCGTCCTGGCTGACAAGGACGACGAGCCTCCTCGCCGCGGTCACCACGGCCCTGGCCTCCTCAGGACCATCGCCCTGGCTCACCGCAAGGATGTCGAGCTCACCCACGCCGCGAGAGCGTTTCAGGACGTCCTGGAGACCTTCCTGGTCGAGGCGGGGCTGGCAGGCAGCCTGCCGGCCGGAGTCGAGAACCTCGTCCACGACTGAAACGCCTCAGACGGCCCCGGACGGTTCCGGCACCTCGGGCGCCTTCATGGGCGCCGACGGAGCGCGCGCTATCGACATCGACATGCCGGCGGCGAACAGGCACAGCACTCCCGCACCCCACCAGGCGAGCGTGTACGAGCCGAACGACGTACGGAGCACTCCCGCCCCCGTCGCGGCGGCGGCCGCACCGAGCTGGTGCGCGGCGAACACCCACCCGAACACGATCGTCCCTTGGGACGGTCCGAACACCTCGCGGGTCAACGCGATCGTGGGCGGGACGGTCGCGACCCAGTCCAAGCCGTAGAAGATGACGAAGACGAGCATGCTCGGGTGCGCCGAATCGGCGAACAGGACGGGCAGTACGAGCAGCGACAGGCCGCGCAGAGCGTAGTACCAGCCGAGCAGTACACGGCTGTCGAGCCGGTCGGTGAACCACCCGGACGCCACCGTCCCCACGATGTCGAACACGCCCACCAGGGCCAGCAGGCTCGCCGCCGTCGTCTCCGGCATCCCGTGGTCATGCGCGGCGGGGATGAAGTGGGTGCCGACCAGACCGTTCGTGGACGCACCGCAGATGAAGAACCCACCGGCGAGTAGCCAGAACGCCTTCGTCCGCCACGCTCCGGACAGGGCCCGCAGAGCCGTCCGGGCGGCGTCCCCCGTACGGGGCGGATCCGGTTCGGCGACCGTCGCGCCATAGGGGAGGAGATCCACGTCAGCAGGACGCTCGCGCATCACCAGGACGACGAGCGGGACCACCGCCAGCGCGGCGACGGCGACCGTCACCGACGCGGCCCGCCAGCCGCTCACCTCGACGAGCCAGGCCAGCAGCGGCAGGAAGACGAGCTGCCCGGCGGCGCCGCCCGCCGTCAGCACACCGACGACCAGGCCCCGGTGCCGGACGAACCACCGTCCGGCCACCGTCGCCGCGAACACCATCGCCATGGAGCCGGTACCGAGCCCGACCAGCACGCCCCAGCACAGGACGAGCTGCCAACTCGCCGACATGAACACGGTGAGCCCGCTGCCCGCGGCCACGAGCGCCAGCGCGGCCGCCGTCACCCGCCGCACCCCGAACCGGTCCATCAGCGCCGCCGCGAACGGCGCCGTCAGCCCGTACAGGACGAGGTTGACCGACACCGCCGCCGACGTCGTGGCCCGCGACCAGCCGAACTCGTCCTGCAAGGGCACCATCAGCACCCCGGGGGTCGCGCGGAATCCCGCCGCGCCCACCAGCGCCACGAACGCGACCGCCGCCACCGCCCACGCCCGGTGCGGTCGAGAGAGTCTGAACACCCGGTCACTCTGCTCGATCGCCCCGCCCCGGCGACAGTGACCAGAAGGTCAATCTCCCTACAGATCCGGCCAAAGCCCATCGACTCTTGTGAATTGAGTTCACGAGTGCTTTGATCGGTGATCAAGAAACAGGGGTGGCTGTCAGGGCGGCCCCGGTGATGATCCAGAGAGGACCCCCCGATGCGCGTTCTGCGCCGTACCACCGCGACCATGACCTTGGCCGTACTCGTCGCCGCGGGCACCGTCTCCGGCACCGGCGCGGCGGCCATGGCGGACCAGGCGCCGTCCGAGATGTTGAGCAACGGCACTTTCGACACCGGCAGCAACCCCTGGTACGGCAATGACGCCGACATCTCCGTGACGGACGGGGAACTGGAGGCCTCCGTGCCCTCGGGCGGATTCGGCGAGCTCCCGGGCGGAGTCGTCAATCCCTGGGACCGCTCGGTGGTCTACCCTGGCCTGTCCTTCACCGGGTACCAGCTCTACAAGCTCTCCTTCGACGCCCGGGCCACCCGGGACGTCACCATCGACGCGAGCGTCTACACCTACGAGGGCCTCTACATCCCCTACTGGGAACACCCCATCGAGCTGGGCACGAGCACCCGGCATTTCGAGGTTCCCGTCGCGGTCTACGCGACCGCGAGCGATCGCCGGCTCGGCTTTCAGCTCGGCACGGACGGCCCCTCTTACCGCATGTACCTGGACAATGTCTCGTTGACCCCCGTCCAGGACGACTGACCACAACGCCCGCACCACGGGGTGCGGTCAGGGCTGTTCCTGGAAGGCCGTGTAGTCGCTGATCAGATGCGATGGATTGGCTGCCCTGGTCAGTTCGACTTCCAGTTCCGGACGGAACATGTCGAAGAGCACGATGGGGACCGGACGTCCCATCACCTCCTCGACGAGGCCGCTGGCGTGGAGGTGGCGCGCCACGTCGACGCAGGCCTCGTCGAAATGGGCGTAGAGGCGTTCTAACTGCTCATCCGTGGGGTCGTTCTCGTCCCAGAGGTCTCGGCTCTTGACCTCGTCCAGATAGAGGGACGTTCCGGTCGGGTCATCGGGGTGATGGCCTATCGGGCCGGACTCGTCCAGAAGGAAGTAGGCGTAACTCCAGCGGATCTCGCCGGGATCGGGGTCCGACGCCGCGTCCAGATTGCGTTTGACCTCGGCCTCGGTGTTGTAGCCGATGGCCATGTACGGGTCGTACGGATAGTCCCAGAGTTCGTGGACGGTCGAGTACTCGCCGTGCGAGATCCGCAGCGACACCACGTAGATGTCGGGACGCAGTTTCTCGGGGAACGACGTCAGCGCGCGTTCGCCCGCCTGGCGCATGTGCTGCTGGAGGGTCATGCAGCTCATGATTCCTCGTCCGCGCGAGTTCCTCAGCAACTCATGCGCACCGCCGGAAACACGCGGACGCCACCCGCCGGCGCTCTTCGCGCCGGCGGGCGGCGTCCGGGTGGATCAGTTGTAGAAGGTCGCGCTGTGGAGGTCGACCGGGTTGGCGGCGTCGCCGGTGGCCACGCCGTACACGGCCACGAAGCCCGAACCGGTCGAAACCAGGCCGGTGTAGTCGCCGAGCATCCGGCCGGAGCTCGTCGGCGGCACCTTCCGCGCGTCGAACGGGCCTTCGATGTGCCGCTCGCGCCACGCTCCGGGCTTCGTGCAGTCCTTCGCGGCGCAGGTCACGGCCCAGAAGTCGGTGGGCAGGGTGGCGGCGGACGTGTTGTTCCGGAAGTCGTAGTACGTGATCGCCACGGTGCCGCCGGGCGACACGGCGATCGCCGGCACCGCGGCCGAACCGGTGGGCGTCTTGTCCACGCGGACCGGGGTCGACCAGGTCCGCCCGGCGTCGGCGGACCGCGCGTACGCGGCGTGGAAGGTGCCGTCGGCGTCCTGGCTCTGCCAGACCGCGTTCACGACCTTGCTGTTCGGCTGGGCCGCCAGCAGCGGCAGCGTGGCGTTCCGTACCGGGTCGCCCGAGTTGTCGGGGTCCGGGATCTTGGTGCCGACCGCGAACGGCGCCGCCGCGTTCAGCGTCGGGGCCGACCAGGTGGCGCCGCCGTCGGTCGAGCGGATGACCTGGGTGGCGGCGGTGGTGTTGGTCTCGTGGTGCATGCCGATCAGCAGCGTCCCGTCGGCCATCGGCACGAGCTCGGTGCCGATGGCGCCGCTGTTGGCGGGGAAGTCGTAGACCTTCTTCGTGGTCCAGGTGCGTCCGTCGTCGGTCGACTTCGCCAGGTAGACCGGCTGCGTCCAGTCACCCGAGGCCTGCGTGTCGACCCGGTCCCAGACCGCGTACACCGTGCCCGGGTGGTACGGGTCGGCGGTGACCGCCGGACGGTCGTTGAAGTACTGCGGGTCGTCGTCGCGCTGGAGGGTCACCGGGGCGTCCCAGTGCTCGCCGCCGTCACCGGACCGCGACACCAGGATCGCGGTCGTCTCACCGGTACGGGACAGGGAGAACGACGCGGCCACGGCCGTACCGGACGGCGTCGTCGTGACCCAGTGGTCGGTCGTGACGTCGTAGTCCCCGCCGTTGGCCGCGGTGCCGCCGGTGCAGCGGGAGAACGCGGGCCGGTTCGCCGACCGGTGCCAGGTCGCGCCGTTGTCGTCGGACACGGCGACGCCCGTCCCGTTGCCGCCGTACCGGTTCCACCGGTCCTGCTGGTACACCGCGACGAGGCGTCCCGGGCGCTTCGGGTCCCGCGCCACCATGGGCTGGACCTCGGTGTTCGGGTTCAGCACATACCCGTCGCCCTCGGCGAGCCCGCAGCCCGCCGGCAGCGGGCTGGTACCGGTCACCCGCGTCACGGTGGCGGGGTCCGTGGCGTCCGCGAGGGCGGACTGGACCGTGACGATGCAGGCGAACGCGGTGGCCGCCATGGCCACCACCGCCCTGGAACGTCGTTTCAACGTGCCTTCCTCACCTTCAGGGGGTCTCCGCGGGAGCGTGGCCGTCCCATTCCGGGCGGCGCGTCCCAGCAGATGTCGAATGGCGCGGGAAACACTACAGTCCCAAGATCAAGTGTGCGGACGGAAAAGCGGGCAGGGGCAATGAGATGAGAAGTCTCATTGGTGAGCCTCAGGCTCTAGTGCCGCCAACCGCACCCCGTTGACCTTGATGAACGCGGTCTTGGTTGATGTATGGCCGGGACGACGGAGCGGGCTTATGGTCGAATATGGTGCCCTGGCACTATTCCTTATTGATCTGATGGCACCTGTCGATCCAGGACAGGAATTCCTTATCGTGGAAGGTCGCCTGAAGTCGAAACCGACGCCTGGTCAGGGGGCCAGGAGGTCGGTGAGGAGCTGGGAACGGGCGGTGTTGTCGTCACCCTCGGGGTCGTGCCAGGTGCAGGCGAGGTCGAGGGCGACGACGCGGCCGGTGGCCGTCAGGCGGCGAAGGGCGGCGGACAGCTCGTCGGGCGTGCAGCCGTCCGGGACGGGGAACCGCAGGCCGGGGACGTGGCGGCTGTCGACGACGTCCACGTCGATGTGCACGATGACGGGACCCTCCGGCAGGAGCGACGCGTCCAGCTCGTTGACAGTGCAGCGGCCGATCTGCGAGGAGGCCAGGTAGTCGACCTCCGGCGGGTCGAGGTCGCGGGCGCCCACCAGGAGCACCCGGTCCTCCGACAGGGGCCGAACGCCGAGGGGATCGGCCAGCAGCTCGGGGTCCGCGCCCACGATCTGCCGGAGCGGCATGCCGCCGATGTAGCCGGACGCCGAGCTCGCCCGCGTGTGGACGTCGCCGTGCGCGTCGAACCAGACGATCGAGGGGTCCTTGCCCGCGCGCTGGACGCCGGCGACGACCGCCTCCGACACCGTGCAGTCGCCCGAGACCACCCTCGGTGTCACGCCTCTGCGGAGCTGCGCGGCGACCTCCTCCGCGACGGGCTCGTACAGGAAGGCCAGACTCTTCCAGATGTCGCCCTGGGGCAGATCGCGGGTGATCGTGGTGAGTTGGGCGCCGGTGAGGGGGAAGCTCTCGCTCGGCAGCAGCTCGTCCGCGTGGTAGGGGACCAGGGTGATCGTCATGGTTCCCCATGGTGCACCGTGGGGATTCTGCCCGCTGAACTGGGTCGGATGGTGCTGCGCTCCGGAAGCGCCGTCGCGATGCTCGCTGCGATGGATCGCGACGAGCTCCGCGACGACGTCGAGCCTCACCGGCCAGCTCGTCCGCAGCCAGAGAAGCTCCTCGGGCGGATCGACCGTGGCTTCCTTCGGTGGGGTGTACCCCGGTGGCCACGGTCCGCTGTGCGGGTCGATTGACGTGGCCTCCCAGTCGCCCAGTGTCGGCTGACCTTGATCTTCGTCCCGCGTGACCTCGAAGTGATGGATTCCGCGGAACGCGAGGACGACCTCTGACCCGTCCGGGTGACGGAGGACGGCGTCGACGGCGTCCAGGTCGTCAGAGCCGGGAATGTGCGCGGCCAGGAGATGATTCAAGGTCGGCCCGGCCAACGGCGGCAGGACTGCCTGGAGATCCGCAAGGTCCGCGGGGGCGCCGTACACGGCGACGAGTTCCCTGGTGCCGCCAAGGACCTCGTCCAGGTCTCCACCAGCGTCCTCTGCGGGAGAAGCGGCAGGTTCGAGCAGCTCATCGATGACGAAGAGGGCGAGCGGCGTAACGGCGGGAAAGCCGAGGACGGTGAACCCGGCGCCTATGAAGAAGCGGGTCAGGGAGTGTGCCACCGCCTCGGCGACCTCGTTGGCATCATGGGCTTCATATGCTCTGACGAGGGCGTCGGCGATGGTGAGTCCATCGCGGACGGGCCCAGGCAGGATCATCTTGAGCAGCTCGACGACGAGCTTCTTCTGACGTTCGACCTCTTTCTGACGTTCGACCTCGACGTTCTGGTCCGCGGGCGCCTCGTCGACTTGATCCTCGGCCTCGTGTGCCGCACCTGGGCTGGGGCGGTCCGACGTAGGCTCGGCCAAGTCGTCGGGGTCTTGGCCTTGAGGCGCATCTTCGTCGGGCACGGGCTCGATCGTCTCGTCGATCTTCGTCTGGACCTCGTACTGAATCTCATCGGAGTCGTCCCGCTGGACTTCCACACTCAGGTCCGGCGGGTATGAGCTTTCAGGCGTTGGAGTTTCGGGTGAGTCGTCCGGCAGTTCTTTGCCAACGCCTTCAATGCCCATGCTTCGCATGGTGGGCCGGGCGGGGGGCGGGGGCAAGGGGCCCGGTGACGTCGGCATGGGTCGGCCAGGCGTGGGCGAAGCCCTGCCCCTCGACGCGGCGAAGCCCCGTCCGGGACGGGTCCGGGCGGGGCTTCGCGGGGCTGCGGGTTGTCTCCTGGCGGGTTACTTCTTCTTGCCGCCCGCGGTCGCCTTGAGGTAGTCGCGGTTCAGGCGGCCGATGACGTCGAAGGGGATCTCCTTCGGGCAGGCGGCGGTGCACTCGCCGGTGTTGGTGCAGCCGCCGAAGCCCTCCGCGTCGTGGGTGTCGAGCATGGAGACGACGCGGTCCCAGCGTTCCGGCTGGCCCTGCGGCATCAGGCCGAGGTGGGTGACCTTGGCGCCGAGGAACAGGGACGCGGAGCCGTTGGGGCAGGCGGCGACGCAGGCGCCGCAGGCGATGCACTCGGCGGCCTCGAAGGCGCGGTCGGCGTCCGGCTTCGGGACGGGCGTCGAGTGGGCCTCGGGGGCGGTGCCGGTCGGGGCGCTGATGTAGCCGCCCGCCTGGATGATCCGGTCGAAGGCCGAGCGGTCGACGACGAGGTCCTTGATGACCGGGAACGCCTTGGCGCGCCACGGCTCGACGTCGATGACCTCGCCGTCCTTGAACTTGCGCATGTGGAGCTGGCAGGTGGTGGTGGCGCGCTCCGGGCCGTGCGGGTCGCCGTTGATGACGAGGGAGCACATGCCGCAGATGCCCTCGCGGCAGTCGTGGTCGAAGGCCACCGGCTCCTCGCCGGAGGCGATGAGCTTCTCGTTGAGGACGTCCAGCATCTCCAGGAACGAGGCGTCGGGGGAGATGTCGTCGAGCTTGTACTCGACCATCCGGCCCTTGTCCTGGGGGCCGCTCTGGCGCCAGACGCGCAGTGTGAGCTTCATGGTTACTTGTACGACCTCTGCGTCGGGTGGACGTATTCGAACTCGAGGGCCTCCTTGTGGAGGATGGGCTGCGCGCCCTCTCCGGCCCATTCCCAGGCGGCGACGTAGGAGAAGTTGGCGTCGTCGCGCTTGGCCTCGCCGTCCTCGTCCTGGCTCTCGGCGCGGAAGTGGCCGCCGCAGGACTCCGAGCGGTGCAGGGCGTCGATGACCATCAGCTCGGCGAGCTCCAGGAAGTCGGCGACGCGGCCGGCCTTCTCCAGCTGCTGGTTGAGCTCCTCGCCCTTGCCGGTGACCTTGACGCGCTCCCAGAACTCCTTGCGCAGCGCGGGGATGAGCTCCAGCGCCTTGCGGAGGCCCTCCTCGGTGCGCTCCATGCCGCAGTACTCCCACATGATGTGGCCGAGCTCGCGGTGGAAGGAGTCGACGGTGCGGTCGCCGTCGATGGACAGCAGCCTCTCGATCTGGGACGTGACGCGGGTCTCGGCCTCGGCGATCGCGGTGGGGGCGACGGCGCCGAGGTCGTTGCGGGCGATGTAGTCGCCGATGGTGTTCGGCAGGACGAAGTAGCCGTCCGCGAGGCCCTGCATGAGGGCGGACGCGCCGAGCCGGTTGGCGCCGTGGTCGGAGAAGTTCGCCTCGCCGATCACGAACAGGCCGGGGACGTTGGACTGGAGGTCGTAGTCGACCCACAGGCCGCCCATCGTGTAGTGCACGGCGGGGTAGATGCGCATGGGCGTCTCGTACGGGTTCTCGCCCGTGATGCGCTCGTACATGTCGAAGAGGTTGCCGTACTTGGCCTCGACGGTCTTGCGGCCGAGGCGGTCGATGGCGTCGGCGAAGTCGAGGTAGACGCCGAGGCCGCCGGGGCCGACGCCGCGGCCCTCGTCGCAGACGTTCTTCGCGGCGCGGGACGCGATGTCGCGCGGGACGAGGTTGCCGAACGACGGGTAGATGCGCTCCAGGTAGTAGTCGCGCTCGTCCTCGGGGATGTCGGACGGGCGGCGCTCGTCGCCGGCCTTCTTCGGCACCCAGACCCGGCCGTCGTTGCGGAGCGACTCCGACATCAGGGTCAGCTTGGACTGGTGGTCGCCGCTGACGGGGATGCAGGTCGGGTGGATCTGCGTGTAGCAGGGGTTGGCGAACAGGGCGCCGTGCCGGTGGGCGCGCCAGGAGGCGGTGACGTTCGAGCCCATCGCGTTCGTGGACAGGAAGTACACGTTGCCGTAGCCGCCGGAGGCGAGCACGACCGCGTCGGCGGTGTGGTGCTTGATCTCGCCGGTGATCAGGTTGCGGACGACGACGCCGCGGGCGCGGCCGTCCTCCATGATCAGGTCGAGCATCTCGTGCCGCGGGTACAGCTCGACGTTCCCGGCGTCCACCTGGCGCATCAGGGCCTGGTAGGCGCCGAGCAGGAGCTGCTGGCCCGTCTGGCCGCGCGCGTAGAAGGTGCGGGAGACCTGGGTGCCGCCGAACGAGCGGTTGTCGAGCAGGCCGCCGTACTCGCGGGCGAACGGGACGCCCTGGGCGACGCACTGGTCGATGATCTGCGTGGAGATCTCGGCGAGGCGGTGGACGTTCGACTCGCGGGCGCGGAAGTCGCCGCCCTTGACCGTGTCGTAGAACAGGCGGTGGACGCTGTCGCCGTCGTTGCGGTAGTTCTTCGCGGCGTTGATGCCGCCCTGCGCGGCGATGGAGTGGGCGCGGCGCGGGCTGTCCTGGAAGCAGAACTGGAGGACGTGGTAGCCGGCCTCGCCGAGGGTGGCGCCGGCGGAGCCGCCCGCGAGGCCCGTCCCGATGATGATGATCTTCTTCTTGCGCTTGTTCGCGGGGTTGACGAGCTTGGCCTCGAACTTGCGCGTGGTCCAGCGGTCCTCGATCGGCCCGGACGGGGCCTTGGTGTCGGCGATCGGCTCGCCGGACTTGTAGAAGCTGTCGCTCGGGATGCTCATGGTCAGCTCACCCATCCGAAGGTGATGGAGACGGGCACGGAGATGAAGCCGAGCGTCACCACGGCGGCGACGGTGGCGGCGAGGGTCCGCAGGGCGCGCTCGTTGCGGGGCGTGCGGAGCCCGAGGCTCTGGAAGGCGCTCCAGACGCCGTGGCTGAGGTGCAGTCCGACGAGCAGGAGGGCGACGACGTACCAGACGGTGATGTACCAGCGGGACGGGTCGAAGTCGGCGAGGACGCGGTCGTACGGGGACGCGTCGCCGCCCTTGGGGTTCACCACGAAGAAGGTGAGGTCCAGCAGGTGCCAGATGACGAAGAGGGCGATGATGACGCCGCCGTACCGCATCGTGCGGGTGGCGTAGCCGTGGGCGTGCGACCGCTTCCTCGCCTCGTACTTCGCCGGGCGGGCCGCGGCGGCGCGGCGGGCGAGCGATACCGCCGACCACATGTGCAGCACGACGGACACGAACAGGACGACCTCGATGAGCGTCAGGATCGTGCGCTGCGGGACCGCGGGCTCGCCCATCGTCCGCAGCCAGTGCGCGTAGTGGTTGAAGTCCTCCGCGCCCAGGAAGATCTTCAGGTTCCCGATCATGTGGGCGACCAGGTACAGCACCAGGATGGCGCCGGTCACGGCCATGACGGCCTTCTTGCCGACGGTCGATCGGTAGATCGCAGGTATCGCTATAGCCACCCGCGCACGGTACGTCTACCTGGTCTGAGAGTTCCAAGTCATCAGAGCACTCGTTTCGATAGCCACAGGCTATGAGCAAAGCGGCGCGGGCCTTCGGCGCGTTCTGGCGCCGTGCCGGTGGTGAGTGACCTCACAGACCGTCCGGGAACTCTCTCCGGCAGTGACGAAGAAGACATTGACGGCATGCGGACGCCGGCGGTCGCGGTTCCGGTTCCGGTTCACGGGAGTGCACGCAGAACGAACGCCTGTGCGCGCAGCGGTAAGGACAGGCGGCACCCCGGCGCGAAGACTCTCTTCCGAAGGCCCACACCAACCGGAAAGGTCGTGATCACCATGGTCTCGGCAAGCACGTCCCGGGTCCTGCGGAAGGGGGTGCCGGCCTTCTGCGCCGCGCTCACCGTCGCGTTCTCGGCGTCCGCGGTCTCCGCCGCGCCGGCGCGGGCGGCGGATCCGGGCGGCGGGGCGCGCTCGGGCGCGTCCGGTACCCGGGCGCCGGACTGGACCCCGACGCTGACCCCGTTCTCGCCCGGCCAGGAGAGGGTGCACCGCAACCTGAGCGGGCCGCAGCGGCAGAACTACCTGGAGAACTGCGGCCCCAAGTACCTGTGCGTGGCCGCCGGTGAAGGCGACGGCCAGCACACCGTGTACGAGCTGTACTACTGCACCGAGCGCAGCCTCTCCAACTTCATCGACGCCGGTGCCGCCGCCAACAGCCAGTTCGGCGCGACGGCCATCCTCCGGCGGCGGGACAGGAGCGTCTTCCAGAGGATCCCGCCGGACCCGAACAAGGTCGTGGGCGTCGACTGGTACCCGGTCTGGTACCTCGACCCCTGCTGACGGGCCGCGACGGCAGGAAGCCGCCGCGCGCGGCTGAGGACGGCGCGGCGCGGGGTGGCGCTGGTCAGGGGCGGCGGGACAGCAGCAGGACGGCCATGTCGTCGGTCAGGGCGTCGCCGTTGAGGCGCTCGACCTCGCCGACCAGCTCGTCGATCAGCGCGAGCCCCGCCGCGCCGCGGGCGCGGGCGCGGCGCGCGAGCCCGAGGAGGCCGTCGGTGCCGAGCCGCGCCGAGCCGGCGCCCGTCCGGCCCTCGATCAGGCCGTCCGTGTAGAGCATCAGGCTCCAGGACTCGCCGAGGTCGATCTCGGTGGTCGGCCATTCGGCGCCGGGGACGAGGCCGAGCGCCGGGCCGTGCGCGTAGTCGGGCAGCGCCGACACCTCGGTGCCGCCCGCGCCGGGCAGGTCGCGGAACAGCAGCGGCGCCGGGTGCCCGGCCAGGTGCATCCGGGCGGTGCGCCGCGACGGCGCGATCGTGATCATGCAGAGGGTGGTGAAGATCTCCTCGCTGCGGCGCTCGTGCCCGAGCACCGTGTCGAGCGTGCCGAGGAGCTGCTCGCCGGTGTGCCCGGCGAGGACCAGCGTCCGCCAGGCCATCCGGAGCTGGACGCCGAGCGCGGCCTCGTCGGGGCCGTGCCCGCAGACGTCGCCGATCACCAGGTGCACCGCGCCGCCCTCGGTCTGCACGGTGTCGTAGAAGTCGCCGCCCAGCAGCGCCCGGCGGCGGCCGGGCCGGTAGCGGGTGTTGTGCCGCAGCGTCGGGTCGTCGATCAGCGGGACGGGCAGCAGCCCGCGCTCCAGCCGCGCGTTCTCGCGGCCGAGGATGCGCGCCTCGACGAGCCGCCGCTCGGTCTCCTCGGCGCGCTTGCGCTCGATCGAGTAGCGGACGGCGCGGGCCAGCAGCGGGCCGTCCACCTCCTGCTTGACCAGGTAGTCCTCGGCGCCGGCCGCGACCGCCCGGACGCCGAGGTGGGCGTCGTCGAGGCCGGTCAGGACGACGACGGCGGCGGGACCGGACATGGCCAGCACCTGGCGCAGCCCGTCCAGCCGGTCGATGCCGGGGGTGGACAGGTCCACGATGATGCACTGGGTGCGGCGGGTCAGCAGGCGGCGGGCCGTGCCGAGGTCCCGGGCGACGCTGATCCTCATGTCCAGCCCCGTGTCGGCGAGCATCCGCTCGACCATGAGGACGTCCGAGGGGTCGTCGTCGATGAGGAGCAGGTCGATGCGCTCCTCGGCCCCTGACATGGGGGTGCGCGTCTGATGACTGAGAGTGCTCACAAAGGCTTCCAGAGTCGGGGCTGGCGACGGCACTGGCAACGGCCGGTCCGTTCCCTTTATTCCTGCGGGAGCAGGACGGAAGGCGGGCCGCGCCGGGGCGGCGGCGTGGGCTCGGCCGCCAGAGTCCCGGCTCAAGGAGCGGCGAGGCTTCGCTCCGTGACCCCCGACCTTAGCGTCTTCTCGCGGTCCGACGCATCCCGGTGGGGCCGTCGCCCGGACGTCCCGGACATTCCGGGCGCCTAAAAAATCGTTCGAGCCGGGGGGCGTTCCGTGCATATCTTCGTCCGGTGAAGTCGTTGCCGGAGAAGGATCCAGGCAGCCCCGACCGCAGATCCCCCGCCCGCTACCTGCTGTGGCTGCTGCGCGCCCAGTGGCGGAGCGCCGCGGTCGCCGCCGCCCTCGGCGTGACCTGGATGCTCAGCCAGGCGCTCATGCCGGCCGTGATCGGCCGCGCCGTCGACGAGGGCCTGGCGGCGAAGGACGAGCGGGCGCTGCTGGCCTGGTCCGCCGCCCTGCTCGGGCTCGGTGCCGTGCAGGCCGCGTCCGGGGTCATGCGGCACCGGTTCGCGGTCTACAACTGGCTGGCCGCCGCCTACCGGACGGTGCAGGTCGTCACCAGGCAGGCGACCCGGCTCGGCGGGACATTGCCGAAGCGGCTCGGCGCCGGCGAGGTCGTGAGCGTCGGCATCACGGACGTCGCGCACGTCGGCGAGGCCCTCGACATCGTCGCGCGGGGGTCGGGCGCGGTCGTCGGGATCGTCGTCGTCGCGGGGATCCTGCTGGCCACGTCGCTGCCGCTGGGCCTGATCGTCCTGGTCGGGGTGCCGCTGATCCTGCTGCTGGCGGCGCCGCTGCTGCGCCCCTACCGCGAGCGCGAGCAGGACCACCGGGAGCTGGTCGGCGAGCTCACCGGCCGCGCGACGGACCTCGTGGCGGGCCTGCGGGTGCTGCGCGGCGTCGGCGGCGAGGGGCTGTTCGCCGGACGGTACCGGGAGGAGTCGCAGCGGGTGCGGGCGGCCGGGGTGGCGGTGGCGCGGGCCGAGTCGCGGCTGAGCGGCGCCGAGGTGCTGCTGCCGGGCCTGCTGGTCGCGCTCGTGACCTGGACGGGCGCGCGGTTCGCCGCGGCGGGCTCGATCAGCGCGGGGCAGCTCGTCGCCTTCTACGGCTACGCGGTGTTCCTGATCGGGCCGCTGAAGACGCTCGGCGAGGCCGCCGGGAAGATCACCAAGGGGCTGGTCGCGGCGGGCCGGGTGGTGCGGCTGCTGGGAGTCGAGCCGGAGCGGCCGGCCGGGACGGCCCGTCCGGCCGCGCCGGCGGAGCTGATCGACATCCCGTCGGGGCTGGTGGTGCGGCCGGGGCGGGTCACCGCGATCGCGGCGGCCGACCCGCGGGACGCGCAGGCGATCGCCGACCGGCTCGGCGGCTACGCGCCCGGCGAGGTCGACTTCGGCGGCGTCCCGCTGCGGACGGTCGCGGACGTCAGGGAGCGGATCGTCGTGGCGGTCAACGAGGACCGCCTGTTCTCCGGACCGCTCGCCGAGACCCTCGCCCCACCGGACGCCCTCCCAACGGACGAAGACGTGCTGGCGGAGGCGCTCCGGGCGGCCAGTGCCGAGGACATCGTCGCCTCGACCGGCCTGGACGCGCACGTCGCCGAGGCCGGGCGGGAGTTCTCCGGCGGGCAGCAGCAGCGCCTGCGGCTCGCCCGGGTGCTCGCCGCCGACCCGGAGGTCCTCGTCCTGGTGGAGCCGACCAGCGCCGTGGACGCGCACACGGAGGCGCGGATCGCCGCCCGGCTCGGCCCGGCGCGCGCGGGCCGCACCACGGTGGTCGCCACCACGAGCCCGCTGATGCTGGACCGCGCCGACCACGTCGCCTTCGTCCAGGACGGCCTGGTCGTCGCCGAGGGCACGCACCGGGACCTGCTGGAGGCGGAGCCGCGCTACGCGGCCGCGGTCACCCGCGAGGAAGCCGCCCCGCGTGCCTGAGCGCCTCCCGGCACGACACCCCCGGTCCCGACATGACACGTAGGCAGGAGAGGAAGGCCAGGAAGCCGTGAGCACCGAGATCCTGCCGGTGGCCACGCCCGCCCAGGTGCGGGCGTACGCGCGCCGGTTGACGCTCCGACATCCGCGGGCCCTCGCGGGGGCGCTGGGGCTGCACGCGCTGGCCGCCGTCACGGGGCTGGTCGCGCCGCGGCTGCTCGGCGACCTCGTGGAGGGCGTCCGGGACGGCGGGGCCCACATCGACCGGGCGGGCCTCGCCATCGCCGCGTTCGTCGTCGCGCAGGGCGTGCTGGTCAGGTACGCCTACTACGCGTCCGCGCGGCTGGGCGAGCGGGTGCTGGCCGAGCTGCGCGAGGAGTTCGTCGACCGGGTGCTGGAGCTGCCGCTGTCCACGGTCGAGCGCGCCGGGACCGGGGACCTCGTCACCCGCACGTCCCGGGACGTGGACGCGCTGAGCACGTCCGTCCGCTACGCCGTCCCGGAGACGCTCGTCGCCGCCGTGGTGGTCGCGTTCACCGCCGGCGCGCTGGTGCTCACCGGCCCGCTGGTGGCGCTGCCGTGCCTCGTCGCGGTCCCGCTGCTGTGGGGCGTGATGCGCTGGTACCTGCCGCGCGCCCACGCGGGCTACCTGCGGGAGAACGCGGCGTGGGCGGAGCTGACCGACGGGCTCACGGAGACCGTCCACGGCGCGCGGACGGTCGAGGCGCTCGGCCTCGCGGAGCGGCGGCACGCGCGCGGCGACCGGGACATCGCCGCCTCGTACGCGATCGAGCGGTACACGCTGCGGCTGCGCATGGTGCTCCTGCCCGTGATCGAGATCGGGTTCGTGCTGCCGGTCGCGGCGACGCTCCTCGTGGGCGGCCTGCTCTACGTCCACGGGCACGCGTCGCTGGCGCAGGTGACCGCGGCGACGCTGTACGTCCAGCAGCTCATCGGCCCGATCGAGACGCTCCTCAACTGGCTGGACGAGCTGCAGCTCGGCGGCGCGTCGCTGGCGCGCCTCCTGGGCGTGGGCGAGGTGCCCCCGGACCGGACGCCGAACGGGCGCCGTCCGCCGGGGGAGCGGATCACGGCGCGCGGCGTCCGCTACGCCTACCGGCCCGGGCGGGACGTCCTGCACGGCGTCGACCTCGATCTGCGCCCGGGGGAGCGGCTGGCGATGGTCGGGCCGAGCGGCGCGGGCAAGTCGACGCTCGGGCGCCTGCTCGCGGGCGTGGACGGCCCCCGCGCGGGCGAGGTCGCACTCGGCCCCGACGACGGGGACGGGCACGCCCCGGACGGGCGGATGCCGCTCGTCGAGCTGCCGCTGGACGAGCTGCGCGGCCACGTCGCGCTGGTCACGCAGGAGCACCACGTGTTCCGCGGGACCCTCCGCGACAACCTCGTGCTGGCCCGTCCCGACGCCACCGACGACGAGCTGGCGCGGGTCCTCGCGGCGGTCGACTGGGACGGCCCCGGCCTGGACGCCGTCGTCGGCGAAGGCGCGGCCGGAGCCGGGGCCAAGGCCGGAGCGGCCGGGACCGGAGGCGAGACGCTGTCGCCGGCGCAGGCCCAGCAGCTCGCGCTGGCGCGCCTCGTCCTCGCCGACCCGCACACGCTGGTGCTCGACGAGGCGACCTCGCTGCTGGACCCGCGCGCCGCCCGCCGCCTGGAGCGCTCGCTCGCCGCCGTCCTCGACGGCCGGACCGTCGTCGCGATCGCGCACCGCCTCCACACCGCGCACGACGCCGACCGCGTCGCCGTGGTGGAGGACGGCCGCGTGACCGAGCTCGGCACCCACGACGAGCTCATCGCCGCGGGCGGCTCGTACGCGGCCCTGTGGTCGTCCTGGCACGGCGCCGGGAGTCAGCGGGAGAGCGCCGACCTCAGGTAGTCGACCTGGAGCAGCAGGAGGTTCTCGGCGACGACCTCCTGCGGCGTCATGTGGGTGACGCCGGACAGCGGCAGGACGGTGTGCGGGCGGCCCGCGGCGACCAGCGCGGACGACAGGCGCAGGGTGTGGGCCGCCACCACGTTGTCGTCCGCCAGCCCATGGATGATCATCAGGGGCCGTTCGAGCTTCCCGGCCATCCCGATGAGGGAGTTCGCGTCGTAGTTCTCCGGCTCCTCGTCGGGGTGGCCGAGGTAGCGCTCGGTGTAGTGGGTGTCGTACAGCCGCCAGTCGGTCACCGGGGCGCCCGCGATGCCCGCGTGGAACACGTCCGGGCGGCACAGGACGGCGAGGGCCGCGAGCCAGCCGCCGAACGACCAGCCGCGGACGCCGACCCGGTCGAGGTCGAGCGCGGCCGGGTGCGCCCGGGCGGCCTCCATCAGCGCGGAGATCTGGTCCTCCAGGACGGGCCCGGCGAAGTCGCCGCGGACCGCGCGCTCCCACACCGGCCCGCGCCCGGGGGTGCCGCGCCCGTCGGCGATGACGACGGCGAAGCCCTGGTCGGCCAGCCACTGCGCCTCGCAGTAGGCCCGCTGGACGGCGAGGACCCGCTGCGCGTGCGGGCCGCCGTAGGGGTCGAGGAGCACGGGCAGGCGCCCCTGGCCCGGCTCCCAGCCGGTGGGCAGCAGCACGGCGGTGCGGATCCCGCGGTCGCCGGCGCGGAGCAGCTCCACCCGCGGCGTGATCACCGGCGTCTCGGCGTAGGAGAGGACCGACCGGACCCCGGACGCCGTCCGCACCTCGATCTCGGCGCCGGGGCGGTCCAGCCGCGCGCCCGTCACCACGGTCGTCCCGCCGGACCGGGTGCCGCCGAACACGCCGCGCCCCTCGGTGAGGCGCGACACCTCGCCGCCGTCCAGCGAGTACAGGTGGATCTCGGTGGGCTCCTCGGACGCGGTGAACAGGATCGAGTCGCCGTCCACGCCGAGGACCGAGCGGACCTGGAGGCCGCCCGGCGTCACGGGCTCGCCCGCGACGGTGATGCGGCGCGTGTCGGTCTCCCGGTCCTCGGTGACCCAGACGAGGGCGCCGCCGTCGGTGCGGGCGGGGATGCCGGGGACGATCTCCGTCCACACGGGGTCGTGCTCGTTGTGCAGCAGCGACGTCTCGCCGTTGGACGGGTCCACCTTCAGGACCCGCTGGGACCGCTGGTCGCGGGGCTGCACGACGATCAGGAGGCCGTGCCGGTCCCAGGAGGCGGTGACGACGTAGGGGAACTCGCCGCGGTCCCAGGCGACCCCGACACGGCCGCCGTCCACCTTGAGCAGGGCGAGCGACACCAGCGCGTTGGGCGTCCCCGCGGCGGGGTAGGCGACCTCGGCCGGGGTCCGGTCCGGGTTGGCCGGGTCGGCGATGTGCCAGCGCTGCACCGGCGTCTCGTCGACCCGGGCGACCAGCAGCGTCCCGCCGTCCGGGGACCACCAGTAGCCGCGCATCCGGTTCATCTCCTCGGCCGCGACGAACTCGGCGAGGCCGTACGACACCTGGTCGGACTCGGGCTGGACGAGCGCCCGGTCGCCGCTGCCGTCCATCTCGATGACCCGCAGCGTCCTGCCGGACACGTAGGCGACGCGGCGCCCGGCCGGATCGGGACGCGGGTCGAAGACCGGCTCCCGCGCGGGCAGCTCCCGGACCCGGCCCGTGCCGAGGTCGGCGACGCAGAGGCGCCCGCCGAGGGTGAACACGGCCTGCCGCATCGCCCGGTCGGTCGCGTACCCGACGATGCCGCCTGCCTGCTCGCGGGCCCGCTCGCGCCGCGCGCGCTCCTCGGCGGGCAGATCCTCCTCGCCGGGCACGTCGAGCGCGGCCGGATCGGCGACGAGCCGCTCCTCGCCGGTGGCCGTGTCGAGCGTCCACAGGCAGGTCACGGGATCGTCCCCCGCCCTGGTGCGCAGGAACGCCACGCGCGCCCCGTCCGGCGCGATCTGGAAGGCGCGCGGGACGCCGAGGGTGAACCGCCGGGTGCGGGCGCTCTGCCGCGGGTAGCTGATGCTCATGGCACCCGAGTCTGCCAGCAGCCGGAGCCTCCGGAAGTACGGCGCACGGCGCCCGCCGGGGCCCTATGATCACGGGTCGTCGCTCGCGGCCGGGGAACGCCCCGTGGCCCGGTCCGCGCTCGCGTAAGCTCAGAGCTTCGCCGAACATCGCGCAATACTTCGGAAGCTTCGTCGAACAGGTCGTCGTCGCGGGCGCTAAGGAGTGGTCAATGCCGGAGCTGCAGCCGGGAGATCCCCGGCGGCTGGGCTCGTACGAGATCGTCGAACGGCTCGGCGAGGGCGGCCAGGGCGTCGTCTACGGCGGGGTCGACGCCTCCGGGAACAGGGCCGCCATCAAGCTGCTGCGCGCGGACCTCGCCGGGGACGCCTCGGCGCGCAACCGGTTCGTGCGCGAGGCGCAGGCGGCCAAGCAGGTCGCGCGGTTCTGCACCGCGCAGGTGCTGGAGGCCGACGTCGCCGGCGACCAGCCCTACATCGCGAGCGAGTACGTCCCGGGCCCGTCCCTGTACAAGCAGGTGACCGAGACCGGCCCGATCACCGGCGCCCCGCTCGACCGGCTCGCGATCGGCACCGCGACCGCGCTGGTGGCGATCCACCAGGCCGGGATCGTGCACCGCGACTTCAAGCCGCACAACGTCATCATGGCGCCGGACGGCCCGCGGGTGATCGACTTCGGCATCGCGCGGGCGCTGGACACCGGGCAGACCGCCGCGACCAAGGCGATCGGCACCCCGTCCTACATGGCGCCCGAGCAGGTCGCCGGCGCGACGCTGACCGAGGCCGTCGACGTCTGGGCGTGGGCCACCACGATGGTGTTCGCCGCGACCGGACGCCCGCCCTTCGGCGACGACACCGTCGTCGCGGTGATCAACCGGGTGATGCACGAGCCGCCGTCGCTGGAGGGCGTGCCCGCCGACCTGCACCGGCTGGTCGCCGCGTGCCTGGTCAAGGAGCCCGAGCGGCGGCCGACCGCGCAGCAGCTGATGATGGCGCTGATCGGCAGCGGTCCCGGCGGCGCCGGGCAGACCCGCATGGACGACCCGGCGCAGGCCACCTCGCTGATGGCGGAGGGCAGGACGCTCGCCGCCGGGGCGGCCGCGGGCGCCGCCGCGGGCGCGATGATGGGCGGCCCGGGAGGGCCGGGCGGCCAGCAGACCCGGCCCGTGGCGCCGCGCGACTACACCGGCACGCTGCCGCCCGTGCAGCGGCCGCCCTACGGCGGGCGGCCGGGCGGCACCGGGTACGACGGCTTCGAGCCGGAGCGCAGGTCCAAGTGGCCGATCGTCGCGGCCGTGCTCGCGATCGCCGCGCTGGCGCTCGTCGTCGGCCTGTTCATGGCGAACCGCGGGAGCAACGACAGCCCGAACGACCAGACGTCGCCGACGGTCAGCGAGTCCGAGTCGGCGTCGGAGACGCCGAGCGACGAGTCGTCGGAGCCGGAGCCCGAGCCGTCCCGCACGCACACCCGGCTCCCCACCGTGGAGCCGACCACGAAGATCCCGACGAGCCGTCCCACGACGCGCGAGCCCACGACCAGCGCGCCGCCGACCAGCGAGGCGCCCCCGACCACGAGCACGCCCACCGGAGGCGACGGCGGCACCGGCGGCCAGGGCGGCCAGGGCGGCAGCGGAGGCGGCGGCGGAGGCGGCGCCGGGACGAGAGAGGTCGGGTAGGGCGGTCATCGCCGCGGGTTCGTGCCCTGAGTAGGCTCGTTGACTATGAAGGAGCCGCGGATCCTGTTCGTCCACGCCCATCCGGACGACGAGTCCATCGGGACCGGGGCGACCATGGCCAAGTACGCCGCCGAGGGCGCCCACGTCTGTCTCGTCACCTGCACGCTGGGCGAGGAGGGCGAGGTCATCCCCGACGAGCTGCGCCATCTGGCCTCCGACAAGGAGGACGCCCTCGGCGAGTACCGCATCGGGGAGCTCGCGGAGGCGTGCGCGGCGCTCGGCGTGCGCGACCACCGGTTCCTCGGCGGCGCGGGCCGCTGGCGCGACTCCGGCATGATGGGCGCCCCCACGAACGACGACCCGCGCTGCTTCTGGCGGGCCGACGTGGACGAGGCCGCCGCCGCGCTCGCCGCGGTCGTCCGCGAGGTCCGGCCGCAGGTGATCGTCACCTACGACGACCGCGGCAACTACGGGCATCCCGACCACATCCAGGCGCACCGCGTCACCCGGCGCGCGTTCGAGCTCGCCGCCGACCCGTCCCACGGGGACGGCGCCGAGCCCTGGCGGGCCGCGAAGTTCTACGCCTACGCCACCCCGCGCACCGTCCTCGCCCGCGCGATCGCCGTGATGCGCGAGAAGAAGCTGCCGTTCGCGCGCGTCGCGGGCCTGGACGAGCTCGGCTCCGGCGTCCCCGACGACGCCGTGACCACGATGGTGGACGCCCGCGGCCACCTGCCCGCCAAGCTCGCCGCCCTGCGCGCCCACCGCACCCAGGTCGTCGTGGCGCCCGAGGAGGTCGGCCCCTACTTCGCGCTGTCCAACAACCTGGGCCAGCAGGCGTTCGGCACCGAGTACTTCATCCTCCAGGACGGCGAGCTCGGGCCGGTCGGGCCGGGGCGGCGGGAGCGCGACCTGTTCGCCGGCCTGCGTGACGCGCGCGCCTGAGCGGCCCGCGCGCCCGAAGGGCTGGATACCCTGACGTCCGTGGACAAGGACGACGAGGCACGGGTGAGCCTGGCCAAGGACGGCCCGCCGGCGGACACGCCCCCGAAGACCCCCGCGGCCGCCTCGGGCATCTCCCTGGCGCCCGACGACGCCGACGACGCGGCGGCCCCGGCGGGGGACGGGCCGGTCGAGGCGTTCGTGTCCGGTGCCGCGTACGCCGCCCTCGGGCTCGTCGGCGGGCTCTTCGGGCTCGTGGGGTCCTTCGCCCAGGACTGGACGGTCGGCGACGTCCCGGCCGCGTCCGTCGTGCTCGTCGTGCTCGTCTTCGGGATGGTGCGGCTCGCGGGCTGGGGGATGGGCCGGCGGCTCGGCGCCGCGGTCCCCGGGATCGTGTGGGGCGTCGTGGCGTTCGTCATGTCCATGCAGCGGCCGGAGGGCGACCTCGTCATCCCGGCGACGCTCGCCGGATACGTCTACATCATCGGCGGCATGGTGGCCGCGGTGGTCGCGGTGTCGCTCGTGCCGGCCGCCGGGCCGTCCGGCCAGTGGCTTCTGGGAAGGGCGGCGCGTACCCGCGGGTAAGGCGCTGGGTACAGTGAATCCGTTGTGACCAGTGACCCTCTGCGCGCCCGGCCTCCCGCCGATCCCCGCCTCCGGACGCCTCCCGCGGCGGCGGCCGGGCGGGACGTCGACCCGGCGCTGTACCGGCAGGTGGTGGGCAGGTTCGCGACGGGCGTCGCGATCGTGACGGCGGTCAGGGACGGCACCGACCACGCGATGACGGTCAACGCCTTCACCTCGGTGTCGCTCGACCCGCTGCTCGTCCTGGTGTGCGTCGAGAAGGCCGCCCGCTTCCACGACGTCGTCCTCGACGCCGGGGAGTGGGCGGTGTCGGTCCTCACCGAGGACATGCGCGACGCGTCCCAGTGGTTCGCGACCCGGGGCCGCACGCTGGACGGCCAGCTCGAGGGCTGGGAGCACACCCGCGGGCCCGCGACCGGCGCGGCGGTCTTCTCGCGGGCCGTCGCCGCCCTGGAGTGCCGCACCCACGCCGTCCACGACGGCGGCGACCACAGCATCGTGGTCGGCGAGGTCCTCGGCCTGGACGTCCCGGACCCGGACGGCAGGCCCCTCCTCTACTACGAGGGCGCCTACCGCACCCTCGCCTGAGCGGTCCGGCCGAGCGGTCCGGCCCGGAGGCGCCCGCGCGGTGGCCGGAGCGCACCGCGCGAGCGCATCGTCTCCAGGAGCGTCGTCTCCAGGAGCATCGTCCCTAGGAGAGGTCGGCGGTCTCGGCCGGGGCCTCGGCCGGCGCCGCCGGGGAGCGGTAGCCCTTCACACCGAGGCACGCGGCGGCGGCGAGCAGCATGACGACGATCGGCAGGGCCATGGTCGGCTTGAGCGCGTGCACGAAGCCGTGCGAGAACACCTGCCCCGCGAGCTCCTGGACGCGGTGCGCCACGGACGGCGAGGTGCCCGGCGGGAGCTTCTGCTGGGCGCCGGTCTGCCCGGCGCCGACCTCCAGGCCGCCCTTGGCGGCGGCGGCGAAGCCGTCCACGAACCCGCCCCGCGCCTGCGGCGGCAGGGCCCCGGCGCGGGCGGCCGCCTCGTCCTTGAGGGAGACCGCGAGCCGGTTCTGCAGGACGGCGCCGACCGCGGCGCTGCCGAGCACCGAGCCGACCTGCCGGATGGTGTTGTTGACGCCCGAGGCCGCGCCCGCGAGGGCCGGCGGAACGTTCCGGGTCGCCTCGGTCGCCATCGGGGCGAACACGCCGCCGATGCCGATCCCGGCCACGATGAACGCGGGGATGAACGTGGGCCAGCTCGTCCCGACGTCGGCGAGGGCGACGATCCACAGCATGCCGAGGGCGTAGAGGGTGAGCCCGCCCATGAGGATGAACTTGCCGCCGACGCGGTCCGACAGCTTGCCCGCCACCGGCGCCAGGAACATCGACATCAGCGAGGACGGCGCGATGACGAGCCCGGCCTTCAGCGCGCTGTAGCCCAGCACGGACTGCATGTAGATCGTCAGCGGCAGGAACATCCCGATCATGCCGATCGACACGGCCGCGCCGACGAAGTTGAGGATCGTGAAGTTGCGGTCCCGGAACAGCGAGAACGGGACGAGCGGCTCGCGGTCCTGCTGGCCGCGCTGGTGCACGACGAAGACGGCGAACAGCGCCGCGGACGCCGCGATCAGGCCCCAGATGCCCTCGTTCCAGTCGTACTTCTGGCCCTCGGTCAGCGCGAACACCAGGCAGAACAGGGCGGCGGACGCCAGCAGCACCCCGAGGACGTCGAAGCGGTGCCTCACGGTGCGGGTGTGGCCCGGCAGGATCGGCACGGCCATGGCGAGCACGAGGATCCCGATCGGCAGGTTCACGAAGAAGATCCACCGCCAGTCGAGGCTGGTGACCAGCAGGCCGCCGACGGTCGGGCCCGCGATGGTCGACACCCCGGCCACCGCGCCCCACACGCCGAGCGCGGCGCCGCGCCGCTCCGGCGGGAACACGTTGATGATGATCGACATCGTCTGCGGCATCAGCAGCGCCGCGCCGAGGCCCTGCACGGCCCGGGCGGCGATCAGCTGGGTGGGGTCCTGCGCGATCCCGCACGCCAGGCTCGCCAGCGTGAACACCGCCACCCCGGCGATGAACAGGTTCTTCTTGCCCCACAGGTCGCCGAGCCGGCCCGCGGTGATCAGCAGCACGGCCAGCACCAGCACGTAGGCGTTGACCACCCAGAGCACCTCGTCGAGCGAGGCCTCCAGCTTGTCGAGCATGCTCGGGATCGCGATGTTCACGATCGTCAGGTCGAGCAGCGTCATGAAGAAACCGAGCGAGAGTGTCAGCAGGATCGCCCAGGGGTTACCGCGCCATCTGCTCATGAGTGCCCCTTCTCATCGTCGTGTGCGTCGTCGGACCGGGGGTGCCCCTGCGGCGCGCAGCGCCTGCTCGCGCGCTCGTCGTCCCGCCAGGTGAGCCGCCCGGACTCCAGGTCGTCGGCCAGGCCCCGGGCGAAGTCGAGCTCGCAGCGGGCGCGGGCGAGCGTCCATTCGTGGTCGAGCAGCTTCCACCGCTCGATGGGACGCTTGCGCAGCGTGTCGTACATCGTCTGGTGCGCCGCGACCTCCGCCTCCAGCGCGATGACCCGCCACCGAAGCCGCGTGGCGACCTCGGCCTCCGGCAGGAGGTTGACGAACGCCAGCCCGGTGCCGAAGAGCGGGAACTCCTCGGCGGGCTTGGCGAGCAGCTCGCCCAGCCGCATCTCGGCCGCGTCCCGTCCGGCGCTCGTGACCGCGTAGACGGTCCGCTCGGGCCGGCGGCCCTCCCGGCTCGTCTCCAGCGGCTCGATCAGGCCGGCCGCCGCGAGCCGCTCCACCGAGTGGTAGAGCGACCCGTGCGTGATCTTCACGGCCACGTCGTAGGCGTGGTCGCGGATGCGCTGCTGCATCTCGTACGGGTGCATCGGCCCGTCGCACAGCATGCGCAGGACGGTCAGCGCGAGCGGCGTGAGGGGTCGGGACATGGCGGCCCTTTGGTCGACGTCGATTAGTCCACATAGACTAATCCACCCAGACGACCATTGTCGACGGAAATCCGTGGTCTCCGACATGTCCGGATCGGTGGCATGTGGCTCACCGGCATGCCGGCTAGGGCCCGGCGAGGGTTAGCGGACGGTCTCGACCGGTCAGCGGACGGTCTCGACCGCGTTGGCGGCGCCGTTGCGGGTCACGTAGTCGCCGATCCGGTCCTGCCTGACGGCCGTGAAGAGCTGCCGCGCCCGCGCGTCGTCCAGCAGGACGACGCTCTGCCCGCCGCGCTCCGCGGTCCCCGCGACGGGCGCCGTGAGGTACTCCATCAGCGAGACGTGCGCGACCCGCGCCGCCAGGGCGCGCAGCGTCGCGGACGACACCGAGTCGTCCACGGTGACCGACCGGGTCGCGGCGCGGATGAACCGGTCCATCCGCAGGGGGTTGCGGGTGTCCATCGCCTTGGCGGCCAGCGCGTGCAGGAACGCCTGCTGGCGCTTGATCCGGTCGAGATCGCCGCCCGGCAGGTTCCACCGCTGCCGGACGAAGTCGAGCGCCTCGACGCCGTCCAGGTGCTGGCGCCCGGCGGGCCACGTGCGGTCGTGCATGGGGTCGTGGGTGCGCTTGGTCACGGTCACGTCCACGCCGCCGAGCGCGTCGGTCATCTTGACGAAGCCGGTGAAGTCGAGGGACGCGTAGTGGTCGACGCGCAGGCCGCTCAGCTGCTCCACCGACCGGATCAGCAGGGACGGACCGCCGTACGCGAACGCGGAGTTGATCTTCGTGGTGCCGTGCCCGGGAACGGGCACCCAGCCGTCCCGGGGGATCGCGATCACCGAGACCCGGTCGCCGCGCCCGGACAGGTGGACGAGCATGATCGTGTCCGCCCGGGCGCCCATCGACGGCTGGTCGGCACGCCGGTCGGAGCCGATCAGCAGCCAGTTCTCGCCGTCTCCGGCGGCGGGCCGGGAGCGGTCGGTCGGCAGCGCGCCCGAGATCCGCCTGATCTGCCCGTCGTAGGCGCGCTGCAGCCAGTAGGCGCCGCCGCCGAGCAGGGTCACGAGGCCCAGCGCCAGCACGCCGCAGCCGATCAGTACCCGCCGCCTGCTCCCGCTCTCCAGCATGCGGGACAGCCTGCCCGCGGGCACCGTGCGGGCGGCGGCGCCGGGCAGGCCTTCGGGCAAGTCTTTGACGGAACTGGGGCCCGCCGTGATGGGCTCGCCCGGCGGCCGTGCCGGGACGCCCGGCGGGTCGCCGGGAGGGGGCCGCCGATCGCCGTTGACCGGCGGCCGCCCGGCTCGCGCGGGCCCGGCTCCCGGTCAGCCCTTGAGGGCGGCTTCGAGCTGGTCCAGCGCCCAGTCCAGGTCCGCCGGACTGATCACCAGCGGCGGGGCCAGCCGGAGCGTGGTCTCGTGCGTCTCCTTCGCGAGCACGCCGCGCTCCATCAGCCGCTCGCTGACCGGGCGGGCCCGCCCCGCCAGCTCGATGCCCGCCCACAGGCCGCGCCCGCGCACCTCGCGGACCTCGCCGCCGAGCAGCCCGCCGAGGCGCTCGTGCATGTGCGCGCCGAGCGTCCGGGACCGCTCCTGGAACTCGCCGGTCCGCAGCATCGCGACGACCTCGCGGCCGATCGCGCAGGCGAGCGGGTTCCCGCCGAACGTCGAGCCGTGCTGCCCCGGCCTGAACACGCCGAGCACGTCGCGGTCCGCGACCACCGCCGAGACCGGCACGATGCCGCCGCCGAGGGCCTTGCCGAGGACGTAGACGTCCGGGACGACGCCCTCGTGCTCGACGGCGAACGTGGTGCCGGTGCGCCCGAGCCCCGACTGGACCTCGTCCGCGATCATCAGGGCGCCGTTGGCCGTGCACAGCTCGCGGACCGCGCGCAGGAACCCGCTCGGCGGGACGTTCACGCCGGCCTCGCCCTGGATCGGCTCGACCAGCACGCCCACGGTGGAGGCGTCGATGGCGGCCTTCAGCGCGTCCACGTCCCCGTAGGGCACGGTCCGGAAGCCCGGCGTGTAGGGCCCGTAGGAGTCCTTCGCGTCCGGGTCGGTGGAGAAGCTGATGATCGTGGTGGTGCGGCCGTGGAAGTTGCCCTCGAACGTGATGATGTTCGCCTGCTCCGCCGGCACGCCCTTGACCTCGTAGCCCCACTTGCGGGCGGTCTTCAGCGCGGACTCGACGGCCTCGGCGCCGCTGTTCATCGGCAGGACCATGTCCTTGCCGCACAGCTCCGCCAGCTCGGTCACGAACGGCCCGAACTGGTCGTGGTCGAAGGCCCGGCTCACCAGCGTGACCCGGTCGAGCTGCCGCCGGGCGGCCGCGGTGAGCCGCGGGTTGCGGTGCCCGAAGTTGACCGCCGAGTAGGCGGCCAGCATGTCCAGGTAGCGGCGCCCCTCGACGTCGGTCAGCCACACCCCTTCGGCGTCGGCGACCACGATCGGCAGCGGATGGTAGTTGCGCGCGCTGTGCTCCTCGGACATCGCTCGCAGCTGGTCGGTCGGCGTCACGACGCTCCTTCGGGGCTCGGCCCGGCCTGGTGGGCCGGGGCAACGCGGGGACACCGGACGGGGGGCCGGTGCCGAGGGGGGAGAACCGGCCGGTGCGGGTGGCCGCCGGTCCCGTGCACAGCGTATGTTCGGCATCAACCGACGACCAATGACGAAAACCGACTTGGGGGGTGTTATTTGTTGCGTCTTGACGAGCTTGACCGTCGAATCGTTGCGCGGCTCCTGGAGGACGGCCGCGCCTCGTACGCACAGATCGGGGACCGGGTCGGGCTGTCCGCCCCGGCGGTGAAGCGGCGCGTCGACCGGCTCCGGGCGGACGGCGTCATCAACGGCTTCGCCGCGGTCGTGGACCCGGCCGCGCTCGGCTGGACGACCGAGGCGTTCATCGAGATCTTCTGCACCGGCGCGACGTCCCCGGAGGAGATCTACTCCAGCGTCCGCGGCCATCCCGAGGTCGTCGCGGCGTACACGATCAGCGGCGACGCGAGCGCGCTCGTGCACGTCCGGGCGCGCGACATCCAGCACCTGGAGCAGGCCCTGGAGCGGCTGCGGCGCGAGGACAACATCACCGCCACGAAGACCGCGATCGTGCTGTCCCGGCTGATCGGCCGCCCGACCGACGCCCCGGCCGGCTGACCGGCGCCCGGCCGGCCGGCGTCCGGCCGGAACCGGTCAGGAGAGCAGGAGCAGGAACACCGCGAAGGCCACGATCGCGAGGCCGGCGACGCCGAGCGCGGCCACCAGGGCGGCGCCGCCCGCCGGAGGCGCGGACGGCCCTCCCGCCGGAGCCGCCCCGCGAAGGACCTGGGGCGCCGTCCCGTGCCGCGAGGCGAATGCGTGCCGCCCGGGTGGTGGCGGAGGTCCGGCGGGCGGCAGGAGGACGGGCCGCTGCCGCGCCGCCGCGCGCTCACCGGACGCCGGGACCAGGTCGGGCGCCGTTACCGGCGCCGCCTTCGACGCGGCGTTCCCCGGCGGCTCGGCGGCCTCCGAGGGAGTCGCCTTGTCCGCCGCCGGGTCGTCGCCGCGCGCGGGCGGTTCGGCCAGGTAGGCGGGCAGAAGCGCGGCGATGTCGGGCGGGAGCCAGCCCTCGGCGGGAGGCTCCTCCTCCAGTGCGGCGATGACGGCGCTCGGCTCCGGACGCTCGCCGGGATCGTCGGCGAGGCAGCGCTCGACGAGCCCGCGCAGCTCGTCCGGGCACCCGGGCGGCTCCGGCTCCCCGGCGGGTGACGGCTCGGGGAAGTCCTCGCGGCCGGTCGCGGCGAACAGCGCCACGCGGCCGAGGCGGAGCACGTCCCCGGCGCGGGACGCGGGCGGCTCCTCGCCGGGCTGTCCGAGGGCGGAGACGCGCGGCCCGTCCTCCGTCAGGAAGACGCGCGAGGGCGAGAGGTCGCCGAGGGCATGGTCCGCTTCGTGGACGGCCTGAAGGGCGCGGGCCAGCGCGCCGACCAGCGCCCGGACGGCCGCGACCGGCAGCGGGCCCGTCTCGGTGATCGCGTCCTCCAGCGAGGGGCCGGGCGCGTACTCGGCCGCGGCCCAGGCGCCGGACTCGTCGGCGTGCCCGTCCACCACGGCGGCGAGGAACGGGCTCCGCGCGCGCTGGGCCGCCGCGATCCGCGCTTTCAGGCCGCGCCGCAGGGCCGGGTCGTCCGCGTACCGGGCGGGGAAGCGGGTGATCGCGAGCCGCCGCCCGCTCTGCGTCGTCGCGAGGTACGTCCGGCCGGAGCCGCCGAGCCGGGCCAGCACCCGGTAGCCGCCGATCAGCGCGGGATCGCCCGGTTCCAGCGGCGCGGGCGCCGGGGTGCGCGAGGCGGGGGACTGCATGGCGGCCTCCTGGGGGGGGACAGGCCGGTGTGCGGCGTGCCTGATCTTGGTCGAGCCTAACGTCCCCGGCCGCCCGGCACGACGGGCCGACGCGCCACCTCTGGGTTACCGCCCAGTAGGCTGCCGGGCATGGATTTCGCGACCGCTGACCTCATCGACGACTTCGGAGACGAGCTGCGGAGCTGCGAGACGCAGTTCCGGCAGTACGGGGCCCGCACCGCGTTCGCGGGCCCGGTCGCGACGGTGCGCTGCCTCCGCGACAACGGGCTCGTGAAGCGGCTGCTCAACAGCCCCGGCGACGGGCGCGTCCTGGTCGTGGACGGCGGCGGCTCGCTGGCGTCCGCGCTGATGGGCGACCTCATCGCGGCGGCGGCGGTCGAGAACGGCTGGGGCGGGGTCGTCATCAACGGCGTGGTCCGGGACGTGGCGACGCTGCGGACGCTCGACCTCGGCGCCAAGGCGCTCGGCTCCAACCCGCGCAAGAGCGCCAAGGACGCCGCGGGCGAGGTGGACGTCCCGGTGACCTTCGGCGGCGTCGAGTTCCGTCCGGGCGACTGGCTCTACAGCGACGAGGACGGCATCGTCGTGGCGGAGCGCGCCCTCCTCTGACCGGAGCCGGACGGCGTCCGGGGCGGGCGCGCGGGCACGGCGCGTCCGGCGCGTCCGGGGTGGTCGGGATCGGTCTCTGGCGTCACCTGCCAACACGATCCGTACAAGTCGTCTAAGTCGCCTATTGATCCGCTATGTCCCCTGTCCTTACGTTCTCGGCAACGACTGAGACAGGGGAGACATGCGCGCCACTCGGCTTCTCCCGGTGCCCGCGGCGGTGACGCTGCTGCTCGCCGGACTCGCCGCCGCCCCGGCCACCGCGCAGGCGAGACCTTCGATCCCGGATCCCACCCCCAACCCGTGGCAGATGCGGCACTGGCCGCGGACGCAGCCGTGGCAGCGGACCCAGGACGCCCGCCGCTACCCCGCGGGAGCCCCGCGTCCGATCGACCCCCAGAACTACGAGCTGCCCGACACGATGACCTGGGACGACTACAAGCCCGTCCCCGGGACCTCGTGGGCCGACCCGGCGCGGAAGGGGTCGGTCAAGAACTTCAAGGGCGCCGTCGTCCTCGTGGACTACGACAACCAGCCGTTCGTGGTGACGCAGCCGAAGAACTCGACCATCTTCGGCAACCCCACCGTGGTCGGCGACGTCCCGCGCGGCCAGGTCGCGAAGTTCTACCAGGACTTCCTGAACAGGCCGCAGGCCCTCAACCACGGGCACACCCTCCACGAGTACTGGATGGAGGACTCCGGCGGGCGGTACGGCGTGGACCTGACGGGGTTCGGCGCGTACCGGATGCCCGCCAAGGACCACGAGTACGGCGTCGACGGCTTCCAGGGCGGGACCGGCTGCCCCGCGGGCGACACGTGCAGGCGCGACATCCGCGCCGACGCGCGCGCCGCGTGGATCGCCGACGTCGGCGAGGAGACCGCCAAGCAGTTCGACTTCGTCTTCTTCCTCAGCGCCGGCCAGGACGAGTCGTCCACCTGGCAGGAGTTCGGGCAGATGAAGTTCACCACCAAGGAGGACGTGCCCCCGGAGTGGGGCTCCGGCGACCCGGCCCTCCCCAACTGGGTGAAGACGCGGTACGTCGAGTGGACGTCCTGGCAGGCGGGCTCGACGATCTGGCCCAACGCCGTCCCGGGCAGCTCCACCCAGGCGGAGAGCTCCGGCATGGCGGTCTTCGCCCACGAGTTCAGCCACATCCTGGGCATCGGCGACAACTACAACAACCCGTACGGCATCCCGCCGCGCCGCGCCTACACGGGGCCGTGGGAGATGCTGAGCCGCGGCAGCTTCAACGGGCCCGGCGGCCCGCACACCCGGTGGACGATCCCCGCCACGAGCGGCGCGTCCATGGGCGCGCAGCACACGCTCCGCAACAAGCTGAAGCTCGGCATCGTCGACCCGGCCAAGGTGCTCCAGCTCAACCGCGACACCCTCCCAACGGACGGGACGGTCGTCGCCACCGTGACCGCGCGCTCCGTCGAGCCGGGCAAGCACGACCTCGCCGGCATCAACCTGAAGCTCGGCGCGGGCGGCGACAAGAGCCCCGCCTGCGACCCGTCCGCGGACCCGCTGTGCGACGGCGACGCGGCGCACAAGTACGACAACTACACGCTGGAGGTCGTCGACCGGATGGGCTTCGACTCGTTCACGCCCGACTCCGGCGTCCTGCTGGCGAAGACGAAGAACGAGGACGACGCCCCGTTCATCTGGATCAAGGACGCGAACCCGCAGGACATCGACAAGGTCGACTTCGTCCGCCCGGACGGGACGCCGCAGAAGATGACCATCGGTGACTACCGGCAGCTCTCGGACGCGCTCTACCACGCGGGCACCGACTCCGGCAGCGAGTACGAGTACACCGACGTGGAGAACCGCCTGCACTTCTACATCCTGAACGTGAAGCGCGACCGCAGGGGCGTGCTGTCCTACACCGTCGCGATCCGCTCGCTGGACGGCGCGGGCCCGCAGCGCCGCGGCGTCAGGCTCGGCTCGGGCATCGCGCGGCCGGCCGGGTCCGGCTGGGCGAAGTGCACGGTCGACCTGCGGAACACGGGCAGGGGCGGGTCCGGCTACCACGGCTCCGACGTGTTCCGGCTCAAGGCCGCCGTCTCCGGGCGCGGCTGGACGGCCTGGCTGCCGAACGCGCTGGCGACCGCGCCCGCGCAGGGCCGCACGAAGGTGGACGTCTGGGCGAAGGCCGCGCCGGGTGCCCGGCACGGCGCGAGGCTCCAGGTGACCGCGGCCTCGGAGAGCGACCCGTCCAAGACCGCCGCCGGGACGTGCCTGCTGCCCTGATCCCGGCAGCCGGCGGGGCGGTCTCCGGAGACCGCCCCGCCGGACGCGGTTGAACGTCCGCGACTTGGATATGTTGCACTCTGTGATGATCATGCGTCATGGTGTGAGCGACCGGGTCCTCCGTCCGGACGTCGCGATCCTCGCGGCCGCCCTCCCGCCGATCGTCCTGGCGGCGGTCTTGGCGGCGGGCGCGTCCGGCGCCGAGAAGCCCGCCCGCCAGGATCCGGCGGACACCCGCGCCGTCACCATCCGAACCGTCGCCGCTCGCACCGTGACCGCCGGGACCGTGACCGCGCCCACCGCCCCCGCCGGCCCGCGCCTCGCCGACTTCGACCTGCGCCGCGGCACCGGCTTCGCCGCGCCGATCCGCATGCTCGACCGGAGGCTCGCCCGCTCCGATGTGAGCGCGGTGCTCGAATCGTCCGGGCAGAGCAGGATCGCCCACGGCTGCGCCCGGGCGGCGGGCGTCCCGTCCGACTCGCTGGTGCTCTGCTGGGACCGCGAGGACTCCACGACCAGAGCGTGGGTCCCGCAGGGCGTGTCGAGCGTCTCCGACGCCACGGCGGACGAGGAGTGGGGCGGCACGGCGCTGCTGGTCTCCTGGTACGCGCGCAGAGGCATCCGGGTCTCGTTCGTGAACCCGTCCCGGGGCACGTACCGGCACGTCCTGCTCGTCCAGCCGGTGATACGGGGCGGCCTGGCGACCTACGAGGACATCGGTGTCCACGCGGGCGGCATCGCGTGGTTCGGGAACAGGCTGTACGTCGCGGACACGCGCGCCGGCCTCCGCGAGTTCGACATGTCGCACATCTACGACCTGGCGCGGAGCCGGGCCGGGTCCGCCGCGGGCGGCCAGGTCGGCCTGTACGGCGGGAAGTACCACGCGCGCGGCTACCGCTACGTCATGCCGCAGACGGGGAACTGGCACTACACCAGCGGCCTCGCGCCGGTGGACCGGTGCCGCGGCACCGGCCCGCTCCGCACGTCCTGGGTCTCGATCGACCGCACCGGAGGGCGGCGGCCCGTCCTCGCCGCCGGGGAGTACTGCGGCGCCAAGCGCCCCCTGGGCCGCGTGGTCACCTGGCCCCTGCGGGAGGGGTGGGGCCTGGGCGGCTCCGGGTCCCTGGCCCGCGCGAGCTGGGCCGCGACCCTTCCGGACGACAAGATCCAGGGCGGCGTCCGGACGAACGGGTACTGGTGGTTCTCCCGCAACCGCGACAGCGGCTCGCGCTCGCGGCGCGGGCAGCTGCTGCTGACCTACCGCACCCGGGCGGGCTGGGCCGACGTCCTGCACCGCGCCGCGTCCTACGGGCCGGAGGACCTGTCCTGCTTCCGCGGCCAGAACCGCATCTGGACGGTCTCCGAGCACGCCGGCAAGCGCGCCCTGTGGGGCACGCCCGCCGAACCCTGCGCCTGAGGCCGGCGCCGCCCTCCGATCTCAGACGTTGACCACCGGGCGATCCGCCTCCGCCGCCCGGCCGGTCCGGACCTGGCCGAGCGCCACCGTCCCGATCGCGGCGGCGCCGAGCCCCGCGCCGATCCACGCCGTGGACGGGTAGCCGAGTCCCGCGCCGATCGCCAGCCCGCCGAGCCACGGCGCGACGGTGATGCCGACGTTGAAGGCGGACACGTTCGTCGCGGCGGCCAGCGTCGGCGCGTCGCCCGCCAGCGCGAACACCCGGGCGTTGAGGGCCGGGTTGGTCACGAACCCGAACGCGCCCAGCAGGAACACGAGCGCGATCGCCGGCACCGGCGAGCCCGCGGTCAGCGCCAGCAGCACCGACACGGCGACGACCCCCGCGTTCCCGGCGTACAGCGTCCGCGCCGGGTGCCCGTCGGACGTGCGTCCGCCGACGGCGATGCCGAGGAACGACCCGGCCCCGTACAGCGCCAGCACCGCGGGCACCCACCGCTCCGCGAGCCCGGTCGTGTCGGTGAGCATCGCCCCGAGGTAGCTGAAGGTCACCAGGACGGCCCCGACGGACAGGGCGGTCGTGCCGTACGCGGCCCACAGCCGGGGCGCGGCCATCGCGCGCAGCTCGTCCCGGACCCGGGAGACCGGCCCCGCCGGGCCGCCACCACGGATGGTCGCCGCGATCCCCACCATGGACAGCGCCGACAGCGCCGCGACCGTCCAGAAGGCCGCGCGCCACCCGAGATGCTGGCCGATCGCCGTCCCGGCCGGCAGCCCGACCACGCCCGCGATCGTCAGCCCGCCCGCGACGATCCCCATGGCCCTGGCGCGCGCGTCCGCGGGCACCCGGCCGACCGCCGCGACCGCCGCCACCGCCCAGAACCCGGCGTAGACGAACGCCGCGGCCACGCGCGTCGCGAACAGGACCCCGTACCCGGGGGTCAGCGCCCCCGCGACGTGCATGGCCACGAAGAGCGCGAGGAACACCAGCAGCGCCCGCCGGTGCGGCCAGCGCAGCGTCAGCACCGCGAGGACCGGCGCCCCGGCGAGCATCCCGATCGCGAACGCGGAGATGAGCAGCCCCGCGTCCGGGACGGACACGCCGAGGTCCGCGGCCATCTCCGGCAGCAGCCCCGCGAGCATCAGCTCCGAGGTCCCCTGCGCGAAGATCGCCAGCCCCAGCATGTAGACGGCGAGCGGCATGGATCGTCCCCTTCCAGTTTTAGACTGATCAGTTCAAAACTTGGCCGTGCGAGAGGGCGGCCCACCGGCCGCCCTCTCCGAGCTCAGATCGCGGTCATCGCGGTCTCCGCGATCGCGTCGAGCGTCTCCCGCCCGGCGCCGCCGCGCGCGGCGACCCGCATCCCGCTGATCGTCGCGATGACGAAGTGCGCCAGCGCCGTCGCGTCCTTGCCCGGGTCGATCTCACCCGCCCGCATCCCCGACTCGATCACCGCCCGCAGCGCCGCGACGCGCAGCTCTTCATCGCGCTTCAGCCGCGCGGCGATGTCCGGATCGCGCGGCGCCAGCTCCACCAGCGAGTTGACGACGAGGCACCCGGCCGGATCGCCGGCCTCGCCCTCCGCCGTCCGCTCCAGCATCGTCCGCAGCCGCTCCCGCGCGGGCAGGTCGGTCTCCAGCAGCGCGAAGGTCGCCGCGTTCTTGCCCGCCATGTACCGGTCGAGGGCCTTCTCGAACAGGTCGTGCTTGCTCCGGAACGTGTTGTAGATGCTGCTGCGCCCGAGCCCGGTCGCCTCGCACAGGTCCTGCGTCGAGGTCGCCTCGTACCCGGCCGTCCAGAACGCCCGCATCGCGGCGTCGACGGCCCGCTCCTCCTCGAACTTCCGCGGTCGCGCCATGGCCCGACCGTAACAGTTATGGACCGATCGATGCAAAACTCAGCGCCCGTCGCCTCCCGGAGCGGCGTGCGCGGTCTGGACGAGCTGCTGCGCGTCCCCCTGGACGAGCAGCGCGCGCCCGACCGGAAGCGGCTCGTCCGGAAGCCGGGCCGCGAACAGATCGGCCTCCTGCCCGTCGCAGACCCCCATGAACAGCGCGGCGGCCCCGAGGTCGTGCAGAGCGGTGACCACCGGGTCGGGCATCTCGCCGGGCAGCCGGGGACGGCGCACGACCAGCAGGCGGAGGTTGCCGTCGTGCAGCGCGCGCAGGTCCGGCACCAGCCTCTCCAGCGGATCGCCGTCGAGCGGCGGACCGCGGTCGATCGCGACGACGAGGCTCGCCGCGGGCAGGCGGGCCACGGCCTCAGCGAGGAGATCCGCGAACACGCCTGTGGACTCGGTGTACCGGACGCCGGGCGGAACGGGGGAGTCCAGCCCGAACTCGGTCGCCAGCCCGCGCAGCGACCCGCGCGGGTCGAACACGTACACCGCCGTGTCCGGGTCGGCCTGCTGCGCCATCCCGTTGAGGATCAGGTGGACGAGGTTCGTTCGCCCGACGCCGGGGGACCCGATGACCAACAGCGGCGGACCGATGTCGGGAGCCACCCGCACGGGTTCGTGTGAGCCGTTCGCGATACCGATCGGGATCCCTCGATCCGTGACCGCGGGCAACTCGTCGACATGAAGCTCGTCGGGCAGATCGGACCCGCGGCGGTCGCTCCGCCCGGGCGACAGGACGAGAGCCCGCGGGAACAGGCGGCGGAGTCTCGGATGGTCGCCGAGAAGCCGGTCCAGGCCCGGGCGCTCGCCGCTGAGGATGACCACGGTGTCGTCCGCGTGCTCCTCGAAGAGCTCGATGAGCGAGAACACCAGCGCCGATTCCCGCCTGCTCGGCCCCAGCCCTTCGATGTCCGATGCGATCCCGTCGGCGCCGTGCAGAAGGAGGATCCCGCCTCCCGCCGTACGGAGCGTCTCGCCGATCTCCGATGCGGCGGACCCGGCGCCGTGGCGCGCCACCATCGCGTGCCACGACAGCTCCGTCACATCGGGCCGCGGCAGGACGCCCAGCTCGGACAGCATCCGCCCGTAAAGCCGGGCCAAGCGCCTCATGTCCGACTCGATGGGGCCGTACAGGACCAGGTGCCGCGGCCCCGGCGACTGCCCGGTCCGGAACGCCTCGTGCTCCACCTTGATGAGCCCCCGGAGCGGCCTGGCGATCGTCCGCTTCTCCTTGCCCTGCTCAAGCTCCCACAACAGCCGGGTAAGGACGGCCGTGCCCTCGTCGTCCCACGCTTCCGCCGGTTCATCGGGCAGTTCGAAGGACGTGGGGGAGGCGTTCCTGATCCTCAGATGGGCGGCGCGGGCGGTGCGGGCGGTCGGGAAGTCCAGGCGCGGACGGCCCATGACGTCCTGTGTCACGGCGGGAGGCAGCGGGCTCGCGGCGATGCGCCAGCGGAGCATCGGCAGGAAGCGCGCCCAGATCGTGGTCCTCTCCGCGGTGGAGGAGGACAGCAGCAGATGGATGCCCATGGCCTCGCCGCGCTGCGCGAGCGCGAGAAGCGCTGTGCCGATCACGGGCCTGCTCGCCGGGAAGGTCAGCGACAGGTCCACCACCACGAGCAGGCGCCCGGACGGCGGTTCGGAGCGCCCGGCATGTTCCCGGGCGGCGAGTTCCTCCGCCACGACATCGAGGAAGCTCCGGAGCGACCCCGGGTCTCCAAGAAGTTCCTCGTAGGAGTGCCTTCGATGAGGGATATCGACATCCCGGCCGAGCGGGTGCTCGCCGAGGCCCGCGAACACGATCCCGAGTTCCGCGGGCGAGTAGGCGATGGTCAGTGCCCTCACGACGCTGCGGACAGCACGTTGCCGCGCTTCACCTTCGCCGACGATCAAGCCGTGCGGCACGTCCGCAGAAGGGTCGAGCGGATCGAGGTGGACGGGCCTGCCATCGCGGGTGGTCCCGATCACGACCTGGCGGGGAGCCGCTGCGGGGGCGGGCTGTGGCGGGGCAGGAGCCGGTGAGGTCGGCCAGGGGAGCTTGGTCGCGCGCAACCCGCGTTGCAGCATCGCCTGCACGAGCGGATCGCTGTCGTTGAGCGCTATATGAGCCGGTCGGAACCGGACCTCCCCGCCGGGCGGTTCCGCTCGCGCCGCAGCGAGGACGTATTCGCCGCCCGCCTCTCGGCCAGGGGTGCGGATCACCCAGGCCGCCAAGTCCAGAAGGGGCTGCGGGACGCTGGACTCGGGTGGGGAGCAGAAGATGAACCGGATGCCGACGTCCTCGTCGCTGGCGAGGTCGACGAGCGGGCGGAGCAGATCGGGCCTGGCGTCCAGCAGCGGGCCGGTGCCGTCGAGGACGATGATCAGAGCGGGCAGCGGGTCGAGCACGCGTCCCCGGGCGATCGCCGCTTGATACTCCGGCCAGATGCTGAAGCCGGCGTCCGCGAGCACCGACGCACGGCGCCGCTGCTCGGCCCGCAGCACGCGCGGCAGCTCGCCGAGGACGGACGAATCGGGGAACAGGCCGTGGACCGCAGCGGCGACGTGCGGCAGAGCGCCGAGCCCGACGAAGGACGCGCCGCCGGAGGAGTCGACGAACGCGAACGCGACCGTGTGCGGCGAGTGGCTCAGGGCGAGGCTCATGATGATCGTCCTCAGCACGCGGTCGCGGCTCTCGCGGGGACCGGTGATCGTCCCGTGCCCGGTGGGCGGGCCACCGCGCAGGATGTCCAGCCAGACCGGATCGCCCGACTCGTCCACTCCGACGATCGTGGGATGCGGGGGCCGGTACCAGTCCGGGCCGGTCAGCTCGTCCACCGGAGTATCGAGGAGGGCGAGCAGGTCGGGCGGTCCGGAGGGCGGCCGCGGTTCCAGCCGGTCCCTGCCGGCTTGGGAGGGGGCGAGGGTGGTGAGGGTTTCGGGGGTGACCAGGGCGAAGTGGTCGGTGTCGGCGGTCAGGCGGACGGGACCGCCGTCGGCGGGCAGGAGCGCGCGGAAGGTGTCGGCCATCGTCCCGGCGCGCCGCTCGATCTCGGTGGAGACCGCTTCGAGGACGTGGCGGGTGTGCTGGGCCTCGGGACGCGGGAGCGTGTCGAGGAGGGCCTCGCGGGCCCCGGGGACGAACGCGTAGCGGGCGCCGCCGTCCGGGCGCAGCAGGCCGCTGAGCAGGACCTCGGCGAGCTGGCCGGGGCCGGTTCCGTCGAGGACGCGGTGCTGGATGAGCCGCATGACCGGCAGGGACGGGACGGAGACGGCGACGTGCGCGGCGAGTTCGGCGGCGCCGGGGGAGGCGGTGGCGAGGAAGCGGCGGACGCGGTCGGCGACCGGGAGGTCCTGCTCGCGGGCGACCGGGGCCGTGCCGGGCGGGCGGGACGGCAGGGACGCGATCGCGGCCGGTTGCGGTCCCGCGCCGGCGACCAGGAGGGCCCAGGCGCCGAGCCAGCGCGGCGCGACCTCCAGCACGGGGACGGGGACGCCGTCGGGTGGGGCGCCGTCGTACGGGCTGAACAGGAGGTCGGTGTTCGGTGCGCCGGGGCGGGGAAGGGCGGCGCGGCCGGGCGCGGCGGGGGCCGCGGTGCGCCGCCAGAGGCGCTCGGCGAGGGGCTGGAGGATCGCGGTGGGCGCGGTCCGGGCCCAGCGGCGGACGGCGCGGGTCGCGCGCCCGTTCCACCAGTGCGGTCCGGAGCAGTCGCTGAGGACGAGGACCGCGTGCCGTCCGGACGCGGGCAGGAGGGCGCCGGGGTCCTCGGGCGGGGCGCCGGGCGTCGCGGCGACGCGGCCGGTGGTGTCGAGGTGGCTGACGTGCACGTCCTGGAAGGCGCCCTGGCGGAGGAGGGTCTCGGCGAGTTCGCGGGCGAGGGGGCGCCAGAGCCGCATGGTCGGGCCGGAGTCGACGACCAGGGAGAGCGTCAGCCAGCGTTCGGGCGCGGGGACGAGGACGGGCGTCCACACGCCAGTGTGGGCGATGCGGGCGGCGGTCGCCTCCTCGTCCAGCTCGCGTCGGCGCGAGGACGGAACGCGGCGCTTGAGCGGCCGGAGTGCGCGCTGCACGCCAAGGGGATCGGCCAACATGGGCGCCGTGGGGACGAGGATCTCCGCGGCCTCGCCGACCGGCTCCGTCCCGGTGGCGGGTTCTGCCGCAGGGGCCGCGGGACGCGGATGCAGCGCGGCACGCGGCTCCGCGACCTGCTCGGCGGGCGTGGGCGCGACAGCGGGCGGCTCGGGTCCTAGGTTCTCGCGGGCTCCGGCCGGGGCCTGAGGGGCATCTGGAGGAGCCGGTCCCGGAACCGGTTCCTCCGTGCTCGCGATGTGGCAGGCGAGCCAGAGCACCTCGCTGACGTCCCGGGCGTTCGGGGGCGCGTCCGGCGGCCCGATCGCGGTGAGGACGTCCCGCAGCCGGTCGATCGTCATCGCGGCCCGCCGTCCGCCGTCACCGTCCCGAACGTCGTCACGGGCGGTCACTCGTCGTCGTCGACGGGGCCGGACAGGTAGGGCATGACGCGGTCGGCGAGCTCGTGCCGGTCCGCCACACCGGTCTGGCCGCACAGGTAGACGGCGTTGAGGAGCTGGTCGGTGGCCAGCGTCCCGGCCGTGGAGCGCTCGAAGAAGCGGCGGACGAGGTCGTCGCTGCGGTCGGCGAGCGGCCCGAGGTGCTCCCGCACGATCGCCGCCAGCTCGGCCTCCCCGGACGGCTGCCTCAGCTCGACGGTGACGCAGCGGCGCAGGAACGCGGGCGGGAACTCGCGCTCGCCGTTGCTGGTCATCACGACGAGCGGGAACGCGTTGCAGCGGACCGTCCCGGCGGTGACCGCGACGCGCGCGCGGGGGCCGTCGGCGGTCATCACCTCGGCGGACGGGTCCGCGCGCCGGGACAGCTCGGGAATCTCGTACTCGCCCTTCTCGAAGACGGTGAGCAGGTCGTTGGGCAGGTCGATGTCGCTCTTGTCGATCTCGTCGACGAGCAGGACGCGCGGGCGGCGGTAGGGGAGCAGCGCGGTCCCGAGGGGGCCGAGCCGGATGAACCGGCCGATGTCCTCATCGGCGGGCGCGCCGCCATGCCCGGTCCCGGCCGCCGTGCCGTCGCGTCCGGCCGCGTAGAGGCGGGTCAGCGGGTCGTACTGGTAGAGGCCGTCGCGGAGGGTCGTCCGGCTGGTGATCGGCCAGTGCAGGACGGGCCCGAGCCCCAGCTCGTGCGCGACCGCGTAGGCGAGCGTGGACTTCCCGGTGCCGGGCGGACCCGTCACGAGCAGGGGGCGGCGCAGGTACAGCGCGGCGTTCACCTGCTGGACGGCGTCGTCCGACGGCCGGTACGTGGTGGCCTGGTGCGGGTTGCCCGAGTCGCCCGCCGGGGGCGGCAGGACGGGGCCGCCGTCGAAGGCCCGCCAGGGCGGCGGGGGCGGCAGGCGGTCGATGCCGTCGTGCGGGCGACGGCTCCCTGTGTAGAGCAGCCAGTCGGGCACCTATACCTCCATGCCGAGCGGGGGGTCGGGGAGCCGGGACGGGTCGTCCCACAGCAGCGTGAGGTTGCGTCCGCAGTGCGGCCGGTCCTTCGGCGCGGCGAGGGCCTTCCTGCGCAGGGCCATCGCGATGCGGGGGAGGTCGCCGGGAGGCGCGTCCGCCACGGCGCCGGCGAGGTCGCGCAGGTTGCCGCGGCAGTGGTCGTGCCCGGGGGCGTCGCACGCGGTCCGCGTCCACAGCATCACCGGGACGCCGTTGTTCAGCGCGGCGGTGAGCCAGCTCCGGACCGGCCGGGACCCGTAGACGAGCACGCAGTAGTCGTCGTTGGCCTCCAGCCAGTCCTGGAACGCGGTGCCCTTGCGCGGCGCGGCGCAGTCGACCGGGCGGGGCTCGCTGCGGCCCCGCTCGCGCAGCAGCCGCCAGCGCCGCCAGGCCTGGTCGTGCCGGATGGAGTAGGGCCGCAGCCGCTCCACGTCCCGGACGACGACCGGGTACCGGCGCATCGGGATCCGGTTGCGGCGGTCGACGTGCCACTCCTCGAACGGCCGGCCGAGCCACCCCTCCGGCACCGCGAACTCGATCATCCACTCGCCGCGGCGGCCGACGACGGCGTGCAGCGAGCGCTCCACGCCCTCCTCGACGGCCGCCCGGACGCGCCGCTCCGGGACGCGCTCGGTCCGCCGGGAGGGGCCTTCGGCGCCGTCGATCCAGGTGTGCACCGTGACGTCGAAGGCGTTGTCGAACGTCGCCCGCTCCAGCCGGACGATCACGGACGCGGGTTCGGCGCGCTCCGGCGCGCCCGCGGGCGCGGGCACGGCCGAGGCGAGGTGCCGCCGCGACCAGGCGGCGAGGCGAGGCCGCCGGTCCGCGGGCAGGTGCGGGCCGAGGGCGCCGAGGTAGCGGACGAGCCGGTCCTCGGGCCAGCCCTCCGCGACGTCGCGGACGGACTCCCACGCGGTGCGGGGCGCCTCCACGGGCGGGCGGCCCGTGACGGCGCCGAGGGCGGACCCGAGCGGGCCGGTGAACGCGACGCCGTCCAGCAGCTCCCGCAGCTCGCGCCGCGCCGGGCCGGTGAGCCAGCCGAGCGGCAGGAGGTCGTCCAGCTCCTCCCAGTACCGCCGGATGCGGGAGACGGGGAGCATCCAGCCGAACTCGGCGCGGTCGCCGTCGCGGAAGTCGGCGTTGGTGACCATGCCGACCACGGTGCCGGTCAGCTCGTCGTACACGGCGGACCCGCTGTAGCCCTCCTCCAGCCGGTAGCCGGGGACGGTCTTCAGCTCCCACCACTCCCGCCGCATCCGCTGGTGCGGGCTGGTCGTCAGCCGCGCGTACCGCTCGTCGTCGCGGGAGTGGCGCGGGAACCCGCAGGCGGTGAACTCGCGTCCGACGATGGCGCCGGCGTGCAGCTCCTCGGGCCCGGCGAGCCGCGCCGGCGTGTACGGGACGGGCTCCTTCAGTTCGAGGACGGCGACGTCCCCGTGGTCGCCCGCGCGGCGCCAGCCGCCGCACGGGATCACCCTCGCGGGCAGGTCCTCGCCGAGGCCCGGGAAGCCGACGCGCGCCTCGTCCATGCCGTGGACGGTGTGCGCGCAGGTCAGCAGCCGGGTCGCGTCGACGAGGAACGCGGCGCCGAGCGTGCCGCCGCCCGGACGCCCGACCCAGGCCCGCCACTGCCAGTCGTCCACGGTGCGGCTACTCCTCGTCCGCGGCCCCGGGCCCCTTCTCGCCCCAGGTCATCCTGACCTTGAGGTGGCCCTCGACGGAGGTCTTCGCGATCACGGCGCCGGCCGCGGCGTTGAGCTTGACGCCGAACTCCAGCTCCAGGGCGTCCGGGCGGACCGCGCCACCGCGCAGCGTCGCGAGCGCCGCCTCCGCCGCGTCCCGGACGTCGCGGAGGGCGTCCTCGAAGCGGGCCTGCGCCTCGTGGACGATCCCCCCGCCCCGGGACACCGAGGCGAATCCCGGCTCGCGGTCGTCGCTCTCGACGACCACGCTGCCGTTCGCGGTCTCCCAGCGCACCAGTTCGTTCACGTCGTCCCCTCATCGCCCGCCTGCCCGCCAATCTAACAAGATCAGCATTTTGCGGCATGCGGGACGCGGCGTACATTCCCGGGGACGGCCCGGCCACAGGAGGACACGATGATCACCGTGGAGCAGGTGCGGCGGCTCGCGCTGTCGCTGCCGCGCACGTCGGAGCACCTGATCAGGGACCGGGTGAAGTTCCGCGTCGGCTCCATCGTCTACGTGGCCTTCTCCCGGGACGAGACCGTGATGGGCTTCGCCTTCCCCAAGGAGGAGCGGGCCGCGCTCGTGGCGTCGGAGCCCGCGAAGTTCCACCTGCCGCGCGAGTCCGACCTGCGCTTCAACTGGGTGCACGCGTGGACGGCGGCGCTCGACGAGGACGAGATGCGCGAGCTCGTCGAGGAGGCGTGGCGCATGGTCGTCCCGAAGAAGGTCGCCGCCGGACGGTGATCTCGTCGCCGCCCCAGCCGTCCGCTCTCGTACTCGGATTGCGGGACCGCTCAGGCGCCCGCCGGCTGCACCTCGGCCTCGCGCTCGGCGGGCCCCGGCTCGACGGGCTCGGGGTCCGGCGCCGCGTCCGGGGTCCCGCGGCCCCAGCCCATCGCCGCGGCGAGGCACGCGAACGGCAGGGCGGGCAGCAGGTACCGGTAGTCGAAGTCCGCGGTGAGCGGCGGGACGGCCAGCAGCGCCGTCCCCGTCAGCCAGAACAGCCCGCTCCCGCGCCGCGCCCGCCGCGCCACGATCCCCGCGGCCCCGGCCAGCAGCACGACCCCGAGCATCGAGCCGCGCACGTTCACGACCGACTGGTAGCCCCGGATGAACCCGGCGAACGGGCTCACGACCCGGGTGCGCCCCGAGCCGTGCTCGTACTCCCGCACGACCGACAGCCGGTCGCCGCCGCCGATCACCGGCAGCGGCCGCTGCCGGTCGGGCCGGACGGGGAAGCGGTACTTCGCCTCCGTGCCGAGCACCGGATAGGGGTCCCGGTTCCACGAGAACGTCCGGACGAAGAAGTCGTAGGACACCACCCGCGCGTAGTCGAGCGGCTGGTTCCCGATCGCCCACAGCGCGAACTCCTGGGCCTTCTCGTTGGTCTCCGGATCGAACGGATGCCCGTTCTTCCAGCCGGTGGGGGAGTTGTCCTCCCAGATCTGGTGGGACGCGGCGGGCCGGTCGTCCGGCGCGCCGTACGGGCACAGCCGGACGAGCTCCTGCGGCGCCGCGTACCGGTCGCAGTCCGCGAACGCCGACGTCCGCCCCCAGAGGTAGATGCCGTCCGCGCCGGTCAGCGCCACGCGGCCGTAGTCGTGGTGGAACCACGCCGCGTAGCCGCCCAGCGGCAGGACGAACGCCGCCGCCAGCGCCGCGAGCGCCGGCCACCGCGTCCGCCGGACGAGCAGGTACAGCAGCGCGATCACGATCAGCGGGACCCCCACCGTCCGCGTGACCGCCGCCACACCGAGCAGCCCGCCCGCGGCGGCCGTCCGGCGGCACCCCGCCGACCCGGGCCGCGCCAGCAGCAGCACCGCGGTGAACACCAGCACCGTGAACAGCGTGTCCGACAGGAGCAGGTGCTCCAGCTCGATCTGGTAGCCGTCCAGCAGGATCGGCGCGAGGGCCAGCGCCGCCCAGTGCCGCCGCACCGCGAAGTCCCGCACGAGGGCCCGGTACCCGAGAACGGCCATCCCGACGATCGCCCCGTGCTGCAACGCGGTCACCAGGGCCAGGCTGTGGAACGGCTTCAGCAGCCACAGGAACAGCCCGTACCCCTCCGACCGCAGCGGGTGCGGGAACGGGTCGTTCGCGATCCGGAGGAAGTCGTAGCTGTCGTTGAACCACAGCGCCGGCGGGTACCCCAGCATCGCGACGACGCGCAGCAGCACGCCCGCGGCGACCAGCGCCGCGAACAGCCGGTTGCCCCTGATCGCGGCCCGCGCGGGCGCGACTCTCGGCCGTCGGCCCTTGGGAGGGGTTGGCAACACCGGGAACCTTCACTCGTGACGTACGGAGGCCCGCGGCCCCGGGCGGTGACCGCGACGCGGCCGGCTTCCCGTGCGGTCGCCGGCACATGCTGTTGTCGGCACTGGCGATGGCGCGGGGGGACCGGGGAGGGTGCGGGTCGCCTGTCCGGCCGGCGAGGATCCTGTGCGCTTGTCACTGCGTCCGCCCACGCAATGGCGGCGATCATAGCAGCGCCCGCCGCGTGCCCGGTCCCCGAACGCGGCGCGCCTCACCCGCCCAGAACCCGAATCCCCGGCAACGCCCCCTTGGTCACCGCCCCCGCCTGCTCGGATGTGACCGATGGACCGACGCCCGCCGTCCGGCCGAACCGCGGATTCATGATGGGAGCGACAAGGTAGTCGCCCGGCGGTAGGACGTTGCCGCCGGGAACGGTGAAGGTGCGCGTCTCGGTCCGCTTGCTGAGGTAGGCGCACTGGGCTTGGACGTAGGGCTCCGATTCCCCGGTCACCTCCTTGGTCGTCTTCACCACCACGGCGTTGTCGCCCTGCGGGACCTCCTTCTTCGCCGCCGGGGGGACCCGGTAGAGCGCCAGGACGGACTCCTTCTTGCCCAGCCCGGGCGGGTAGCCGGCCCCGAACCCGAAGCCGTACTCCTGCTCGACGTCCGGACGGTTCGCCTTCTCGCCGTAGCAGCGCCGCTGACCGCCAGGCAGGTAGCTGCCGCCCCACGGGGTCCGCGCGTGGAACCCGATGACCGCTCGCACGAGGGTCCCGCGCTTCGCCCGCGCCGGTGCGACCGCGAGGTCGAGGTCCATCGTGGGGGTCTCGGAAGCCGGCATGTTCGGCTGCCCCACGAGGATCCCGGGCCGCGTGAAATGCCCGTGGAGCGCGCCGTGGCTCTCCCCGCCGACGCCGGGCCCGGCCGGCCAGAGGAACCAGCCGGCGATGACGGCGGACGCGACGGCGCCCGCCCCGGCCGCGGCGCCCTTCGTGCCGCCGATCTTGGCCAGGACGCCCTTGGCGGTCGAGCCGCCCGTCCCGGCCGCGACGTCCGCCGCGACGGCGCCCTGGCCGTAGGCCAGCGAGCCCGCCGCTCCCGAGGCCGCCGCT
>NZ_CAACUY010000045.1 GCF_900659615.1 Actinomadura fibrosa
CGCCCGCGCCGCCGCGCCCGCCTCGCCCCCCGCCTCCAGCAGCAGCGCCCCGATCCACAGCGACCAGCCCCGCCCGGTCGCGAACTCCGGCGCGTCGGCCGCCGCGAGCGCCGCCTCCGTCTCCGCCGCCATCCGCCCCGCCGTCCGCAGATCGTCCCGCGCCAGCGCGATCCGGCCGATCACCGTCTCGGCGAAGAACAGCCAGCGGGTGCCGATCTCCTCGTCCATCACGAGACCGGACTCCGCCTCCGACAGCGCCGTCTCCCAGTCGCCGAAATGGAACCCCCGCAGCGCCTTCACGCCCGGCACGTACGGCCGGAAACTGAGCGCGCCGACCTCCTCCATGAGCGCGTGCCCCTCGTTCAGCACCCGCTCCGCGTCGTCCGGACGGTCCGCGTCCAGCAGCACGAACCCGACCGGGATGTGCGGGAACAGGAACGCTCCAGGCGCGGGCCGCGAATCCCCGACCGCCGCCAGGCCCCGCTCACCGAGATCCAGCGCCTCCTTCAGCTCCCCCTCCGCGGCCAGCGCCAGCGCCAGCGTCGTCACCGCCGCGCCGAGCGCCTGCTCGTACTCCGGCCCGGACGCCGCGTCCCGGATCCGCTCCGCCCGCGCCCGCCCGCCCGCGACGTCCCCCGCGTAGATCAGCGCGTAGGCGGCCCGCGCCTCGAACAGCGCCCGCACCGCGCCACCGGGCACCAGCTCCGCGATCCCGCCGAACGCCCGCGCCGCCTCCGCCCAGCGCCCCTGCCGCGACAGCGCCCGCGCCTGCCCGCTCCGCAACCGGATCTCGTCCTCCACCGACAGGCACCCCGCCGGGATCGCCGCCGCCAGCTCCCGCGCCTCCGCGAACCGCCCCTCAAGGCCCAGCAGCGGCACCAGGTCCGCGCGCACCGCGGCACCGCGGGCCCCGTCGCCGCTCGCCAGCTCCAACCCCCGCTCCAGCAGCCGGACGGCCGTCCCCACCGAGTACGCCGACACCTCCTCCGCCGCCTTCCGCAACCACGCGATCGCCTCCGGATCACCCGGCTGCGCGCCCTCCGCGAGCTGCACCGCCACCTGCGCGGCCGGCGCCCCCGCCGCCGCGAGCGCCTCCCCGGCCTCATGATGCAGCCGCCGCCGGATCGCCGACGGCAGGCTCTCGTACAGCGCGTCCCGCATCATCGGATGCCGGAACGCCAGCACGTCCCCGCGATCCCCGACCAGCCCGTGCGACACCGCGTCGTTCAGCTGCGGCAGCAGCCCCGCCAGCGGCCTGCCCAGCACCGCCGCGAGATCACCCGGCGCGAACGACGTCCCCAGCACCGACGCGACCTGCAACAGCTCCACCGTCGCCGCCGGCAACTGCCCGAACCGCCGGACGATCACCTGCCGCAGGCTCGGCGGCAGCGGACCGTCCCCGCCGTCCGCGACACCATCGCCCACCACCACCGCCCCCTGCTCCTGCAACCCCCGCAGCAACTGCACCGCGAACAGCGGATTCCCGCCCGCCGCCGCCAACCGCCGCCGCAGCGCCCGCGACGGCGGCGCCCCCAGCACCCGCTCGCACAGCGCGCCGATCGCCTCCTCGCCCAGCCGCTCCACCCGCAGCACCTCCGCCCCGCGCGACGTCACCCGGTCGAGCAGCGCCGCCAGCTCCGCACTCCGCGGACGAGCACGGAACGTTCCCACCAGCAGCAGCGGCAACGACCCCAGATGCCGGACGACCGCGTCGAACGCCCGCAGCGTCTCCTGGTCCGCCCAATGCAGATCCTCCAGCGCGAGCACCACCGGCCCCTCCGCCGCCAGCCGCTCCAACCCCGCCAGCAGACCCTCGATCACCTGAAGCCCGCGCAACCCCTTCTCCGCCGGCCTCCCCGCCGGCACGGGCAACCCGCCCCCGGCACCCACGGGCAACCCGTCCCCGGCACCCCCCGCGTCCGGCGCCAGCAACCCGTCCCCCGCCGGCGCCGCCAGCGCCTCCGCGAGCACCCCGAACGGCCTGCTCCCGCCCATCGCGTCCGCCGTCCCCGACAACGTCCGCGCCCCCCGCCCCCGCGCCCGCGCGAGCAACGCCTCCAGCAGGAAAGTCTTCCCGATCCCCGGCTCACCCTCCAGAAAGACGATCTCCCGGGAACCCCCGATGACGCGCTCCAGAACCTCTGTCAGCCTGCCCAGCTCCGCATCGCGCCCGATGAGGAAATCCGGTCCCCCCACAGCCACCTCTCCGCAACCACCGCATGAGATTCCCACGACTCAAAAGATCGTCCCCCGTTTCCCCGCCCCAAGGCCCCGCCTGGCCGATCCCGGTCGGGCTTATTGCAAAGCCCTCGGCGGTCGGCGCTGGCGCGCCTCCCTTCAACGGGCTTTGCGGCGATCGCTAGCATCGCTCCGGCTCGCCTGGCGGCTCACTTCGCGATCAAGTTCTCGCTTCGCTCGCACTTGGCTTCGCACGCGATCGCAACGTCCCCGCTCGCCGACACTTCCGGCTCAAACCCTCCGCCCGCGCCTCCCCGCCCGCGCGTTCTTACGCTAGGCCGCCTGCGGCGTGGAGGTTTTGGCCTGTCAGCCAGCGGGCGTCCTCGCTCGCTAGGAAGGCGACCACGTCTGCGACGTCGGCGGGTTGGCCTAGGCGTCCCAGGGGGGTCAGTGATGCGGCCGTTTGGAGTTGCTCGGGGGAGTTGGTGCTTCGTAGGAGGTCGGTGTCCGTCGTGCCGGGGGAGACCGTGTTGACGGTGATGCCGCGCGGGCCCAGTTCGCAGGCCGCCGCGGCGGTCAGCTGCTCCAGGGCGCCCTTGCTCGCCATGTAAGGGGCGATGTTCGGGACGGGGCGGACCGTGTTGACCGTGGAGATGTTGATGATGCGGCCGCCGTCCCGCATGGTGCGGGCCGCGTGGCGGATGGTCAGGAAGGCCGCCTTGAGGTTGACGGCCAGGACGCGGTCGAAGAGTTCCTCGTCGGTGTCGGCGATGGGGACGAGATCGATGTTCGCGGCCGCGTTGTTCACCAGGACGTCCAGGCCGCCGAACTCCTCTTCGGCGAGCTGCATCAGGCGCTCCGCGGCGCCCTTCTCGGCCAGGTCCGAGCGGACGGCGCGGACCTTGCCTCCCGCGTCCTCCACCGTGCGGACGACGTCGGTCGCGGCGTCGTCGTTCGAGGCGTAGTTGAACGTGATCGCGGCGCCGTCGCGGGCCAGGCGCTCCACGATCGCGCGGCCGATGCCGCGCGAGCCTCCGGTGACGACGGCGGTCTTGCCTTCCAGCGTTCCCACGGTGTCTCCTTTTTCAGCGAGTGCCGATCAGCTCGGCCATCCGCGCCGCGTTCCGCTGGGAATGGTCGGCGCAGCAGTTGTTGAAGATGACGTGCGTGGTCGCGGCGTCGTCCGCCAGCGTTTTCAGGTCGCTCGCCCACTGTTGCAGCTCTTCTTCGCTGTAGAGGTAGGCGAACTTGTCGTAGATGTTCTTGCTGTCCCACCGGGAGCTGTGGCCGTGGAAGCGGACGACTGCCAGGTCGGACGTCGCCGCCAGTACCGGGGGCACCGAGGAGGTGTGTCCTTGCGGCATGTCCACGCACACGTACGGCAGGTCGTTGCGGGCCAGGAAGTCCAGGGTCGCGTCGCGGTTCTTCTCGTCCAGCCAGCTCTTGTGGCGGAACTCCACGCAGATGCGCACGGGCGCGCAGCGCTCCTTCGCCTCCAGCACATACGCCCGGGTGCGTTCGCCGCAGGGGAACCACCGCGGGAACTGGAACAGGACCATGCCGAGCTTCTTCGCCTCGTGCAGTGGCCAGAGTGCGCTCAGGAAGCGTTCCCATACTTCCTCGGCGACGTTGTCGGGCACGTCCTTGAGGTAGACGGACTGCTTGGCCGGCACCTGCCCGCGCAGGTCCTTGTAGAGCGCGGCGACCCTGGTCGGGTGCTGCGTGAGGAGCGAGAAGGCCTTCACGTTGAACGTGAAGCCGTCCGGCGTCCGGTCGCGCCACAGGCAGGCGGTCTTCTCCGCGGGCGGCGAATAGTACGTCGCGTCGACTTCGACCAGCGGGAACTGGCTCGCGTAATACCGCAGCCGGTCCTCGGACGTCTTGGCCGTGTCCGGATACCAGCCCGAGGCCAGCAGGGTCTTGTCCGTCCACGACGCCGTACCGACCAGGATCTCGCCCATGCGGGCAGTCTAGGAAAACCCTCGTTCCGGCAAAGGCGGAATCAAGATCAGGCGGCGGCGGTGATGGCGCGGGCCTGCGCCACGGCGTGCGCGGCCCACGCGCCCGACTGGGGGCCGGGCGGGAACTGCGCGGTGTGGTGGAAGCCGGGGCCGGTCACCGAGACGGCGACGAAGCCGAGGTAGCGGCGCTCCTTCATCAGCAGGAACAGCAGGCCCAGCAGGCAGAACCACACGAAGACGATCGTCAGGACGATGCCCGCGGTCGAGATGCTCTCGGTGACCTGGGTCGAGTCCTGGACGGTCCAGTGGGCCCCGCGCAGCGGGTACTGCCCGTACGGGAGCAGCACGTGCGTACTGGTCAGGGCCATATCGCCGATCTGCAACAGGACGGGCTCAGTGCCGCCCATAGGAACCGGATACATCGCCCCACCTTCACCCCGAAACGCACCTCGGCCTCCACATCGTAAAGGCGGCCTCTCGTCCAGGTAAGCCCATCCACGCGGAAAACACGGGCCCGTTGTCCGTTCCCGGCGCCTGCCTGCGTTGTTCCTTCCACGGAACCGCGATGGAACGGGGTGGAACTCCGATGGAACGCCTCGATCTGTGGAACGCGGACCGTCTGCGGACGGAGTTCGCCGGCGGCCCCATCGCGGCAGGGAGGCGGATCGATGATCGGCAAGAGCGGACCCGTGGCGGACTCGGTTCTCCTGCTCGACGTGCTGCGGGGCGTCCTCGACCGCTGCGGCGGGCAGCGATGGTTCGTCCAGCCGGAGGAGGCATGGTGCAGTGCCGCCCCGGCGGCGCGTGTGTCGCGCAAGCACGGGTGGAAGCTGCATGTTTCCGCGACTCCGCTGTCGGCTCCGATCGTGCTGGCGCGGGCCGCCGAGGCCCTGGTCCGGAACGGGTGCCCGTTCAAGTTCGCGACTGACATCGGACGCGTCCTGGAGCTCGTCGACCATCTGCAGAACCGCGGGGCGGGCGGCAAGTTCATCACCGTGTACCCGCGGGATGACGAGCAGCTTCTCGCGGTTGCGGACGAGCTTGACCGGGTCACCGCGGATTTGGTCGGGCCCAGGATTCTGTCCGATCGTCCGCTCCGTCCGGGCAGCCTCGTGCATTACCGCTACGGCGAGTTCACCGGGGAGCCGGTGTTCACCGATGACGGTGTTTTCGAGTCGCGCATGGTGGGCCCGGACGGATCCGTGGTCAAGGACGAGCGGCGGGCGTGGTTCTCGCCGCCGGAGTGGGCCGTGTCGCCGTTCCCGGAACCGGCGGTCGCGCCGCGGGCACCGGGCGCGGCGATGGTGCTGGCGGGGCGCTTCCGGGTGACCGGGGCGATCCGGCACGCCAACAAGGGCGGCGTGTACCAGGCGATCGACGACCGGAGCGGCGCGAACGTCGTCGTCAAGCAGGCGCGGGCGCACGTGGGCGCCGCGCTCGACGGCCGCGACGCCCGGGACATGCTGCGGCACGAGGCGCACATCCTGGAGGCGCTGGCCTCGTTGTCGCTGTTTCCGGCCTTCGTGGCGCTCTTCGAGGAGCAGGGCGACCTCTTCCTGGCCGAGGAGGAGATCCCCGGCGTCACCTCGGACGACTGGGCGTCCGAGGGCGGCGATGTGCTCGGTGTCGCCGGTCGCCTGGTCGAAGCGGTGCGGGCGGTGCACGAGGCCGGTTTCGTGCTGTGCGATCTGAAGCCCAGCAACGTCATCGTCACGCCGGACGGTGGTGTGCGGCTGATCGACGCGGAACTCGTCCACAGGACGGGCGAGAGCGTCCGGGGTCGCACGATCGGCTTCGCGGCCCCGGAGCGCTGGGGTGACCGGTCCGCTCGGCGGGGCGTGCGGCCGTCCGCGGACTGCTTCAGTCTTGGGGTGACGCTGTTCTGCCTGGCCAGTGGTGGGCTCGCGCCGCACTGGGTGGCCGGGCAGCCGAGTTCGCCGCGTTCCGGTGCCGAGCGGCGGCGGGTTTTGCGGCGGATCGCCGCCGATCGCACTGGGCTTGTGCCGCTCGTCGAGTTGATCGCGGGCCTGACCGAGACCGAGCCCGATCAGCGATGGTCGCTGGATCGGGCCGAGCGGTTCCTCGCTTCCCCGGCTGCCAGGGCCGAGGCGCCTTCGTCCGGTGTGCTGATGCCTTCAAACGGGCTGGACCGCATGCTGGCCGACGGCCTGGAGCATCTCCAGCGGGGCATGGTCCCGGACGGGGCGGAGCTGTGGCCCGCCAGTCGCGCGGCACAGAGGCACGACCCGTGCGACGCGTGGCGCGGGGCCGCCGGTGGGTTGGCCACGCTGACGCGCGCCGCTCAAGTGATGGACGATCCGGCGCTGCGAGCGAGCGTGGCGCGGGCGGCCGGATGGATCGACGAGCGGCTGTTCGACATCCCGAGGATCCTTCCCGGCCTGTGCTTCGGCCGTGCCGGTACGGCGTGGGCGCTGCATGAGGCCGGGAGTCTCCTGGACGACGCCGGGCTGACGTCCCGGGCCAGGCGGCTCGCCGAGCGGCTGCCGACCCGGGGGAAGAACCCGGAGGTCGCCTACGGGCTCTCGGGGGCGGGCCTGGCGCGGCTGCACCTGTGGCGGAGCACCGGAGACCGGAGCCTGCTGCGCGGAGCCTTGGACTGCGCAGAATCCGTGCTCGCGGCGGCGGACCACAGCGGCGAGGACGTCCTGTGGCCGGTCGCGGTGGACGACGACCAGCACAGCTCCTACGGCTTCGCCCACGGTGTGGCGGGCATCGGGATGTTCCTGCTCGCCGCCGGGCAGGCCGCCGCCGACGGCTCGGACGACCGGGCCGAGCGGTTCACCGGCGCCGCTCTGAAGGCGGGCGAGACCCTGCTCCGCAGTGCCAGCCTCCGGGAGGGAGCGGCCGACTGGCCGACGGCCGTCGGAGGCGACGGCTTCGCCACCGGCACGGCGCGGTGGCAGTGGTGCAACGGCCCGGCGGGGATCGGCACCTTCCTCATCCGGTTGTGGTCGGCCACGGGCCTCCAGCGGTTCGCGGACGTGGCCGTCCAGTGCGCGGTGACCGCGTCCGAGCGATGGTCGCTCTCGGTGGGCGCCTGCTGCGGCCTTGCGGGAAGCGGGCACTACCTCCTCGACCTGGCCGACCTGACCGGCGACACCGGCTACCGGGCCCAGGCCGAGCAGGTGGCGGACGTCATCCATGCCCAGGCGTTCACCGACGACGGCCTGCTGGTCCCCTGCCATCCCGACCTCGGTCACGCCTACGCCGCGGGGACGGCGGGCGTCCTCGACTTCCTGCTGCGCCTGCGGCACGGCGGGCCGCGCCCGTGGCTCCCCGAGACGGCACGGCCCGGCGGTGCTCGTCCGAGCGCCGCCCATGCCGGCGCCGTCACCCGATAGCCACCTGCGCCCACCGGCTCCGGCCCGTGGGCGGAGGCCGAACCGACCCAGGGAGGGAGGTGAACGAACATGTTCGACATCGCAGAGCTGCAGAAGCTGGAGGCCCGTGACACCACGCCCGAAGGCTTCGCCGCGGCGAGTGGACCCACTCAGTGCTGCGAGGAGAACGGGACGCGCCACGTCTCGATCCTCACGACGCGCGGCTAGCTGATCCCTCCCCGGGGACCGGGAGATCAGCCGGAGGGCGGGCGGGCACGGGCGCCGGCGGCCATGCGAGAGGCCGGCCGGAGGCGCCCGTGCCCGCACCCGGTGACGACGGAGGATGTGATCGCGGTGACGAGCGGCTCCCCGCCGGCCGGCGAGCAGCGGATCAGGCCCGGCACGGTGCGGCGGATCCTGTCGTTCGGCAGGCCGTACCGCCTCAGCGCAGGCCTTCTCCTGGCCGCCACGACGCTGAACGCCGGGATCACGGTGGCCGTCCCGCTGCTGTTCCGCCTGCTCATCGACGACGGGATCGTGGCGCGGGACGTGCCGGTCGTCGCGCGGATCTCCCTGGCGGTCGCCGGGCTGGCCGTCCTGAGCTCCCTCCTCGGATTCGCGGAGGCCTGGTACTCGGCCCGGATCAGCCAGGGGCTCATCCAGGACCTGCGGACCCGCGTCTTCGACCACGTGCAGCGCCAGCCGCTGGGGTTCTTCGCCCGGGTGCAGACCGGCGCCCTGGTCAGCCGGCTGAACACCGACGTGGTCGGCGCGCAGCAGGCGCTGGCGTCGCTGCTGTCCACGGTCGTCCCGGCCGCGCTGACGGTGGTCCTCGTCCTCGCGACCATGCTCTACCTGTCGTGGACGATCACGCTGGCCGCGCTGGCGGCGCTGCCGCTGTTCGTCCTGCCCGGCCGGGTCGTCGGGGGCCGGTTGCAGCGGCTCATGCGCGCGCACATGCAGGTGAACGCCGAGATGGGCGCGCTGATGAACGAGCGGTTCGACATGGGCGGGGCGCTGCTGGCCAAGCTGTACGGCCGGCCCGGCGCCGAGGCGCGGATGTTCGCGGGTCTCGCCGCCCGGGGACGCGACCTCGGCGCCCTCACGTCCGTCTACGGGAAGGTGCTGCTGCTGTCGGTCACCCTGCTGAGCTCGCTCGCCACCGCGATGGTGTACGGGCTGGGCGGCGGGTTGGTCGTCCACGGCGCGTTCCGGATCGGGACGCTGGTGGCGCTCGCCACGCTGCTGACCCGGCTGCTCGGCCCGATCAACCAGCTGTCCGGCGCCCAGGCGAGCGTGCTGATCGTGCTCGTCAGCTACGACCGGCTGTTCGAGCTGCTGGACCTGGAACCGCTCGTCGCGGAGAAGCCGGGCGCGGTGGCCCTTCCTTCCGGCGGGACGGCCCCCGAGGTCGAGTTCGAGGGCGTTTCGTTCCGGTATCCGGACGCCGCCGACATTTCGCTCGCGTCCCTTGAGTCGATCGCCGTGCCGGAGCGTTCCGACACCACGTGGACCCTGCGCGACCTGAGCTTCCGCGTCCCCGGCGGGACGCTCACCGCGCTGGTCGGCCCGTCCGGCGGAGGCAAGACGACCATCACGCACCTGGTGCCCCGGCTCTACGACGCGGTGAACGGGACCGTCCGGGTCGGGGGGCATGACGTTCGGGACCTGACCCTGGAGTCGCTGCGCGAGACCGTGGGCGTGGTCACGCAGGACGCGTACCTCTTCCACGACACCATCCGCGGCAACCTCGCCTACGCCCGTCCGGACGCCTGCGAGGAGGACCTGGTGGACGCGTGCAGAGCCGCGCAGATCTGGGACCTGATCGCGTCGCTCCCCAACGGTCTCGACACGGTCGTCGGCGACCGCGGATACCGGCTCTCCGGCGGGGAGAAGCAGCGCGTCGCGATGGCCAGGCTGCTGCTCAAGGCCCCGCCGGTCGTCATCCTCGACGAGGCCACCGCGCATCTCGACTCCGACTCCGAGGCCGCACTGCAACGCGCGCTGGACGGCGCGCTGGCGGGACGGACGTCCCTGGTGATCGCCCACCGCCTCTCCACCGTCCGGGAGGCCGACCAGATCCTGGTCGTCGACGGGGGCCGGGTCCGCGAACGCGGCACCCACCGGGAACTGCTGGCACGGGACGGGCTCTACGCGGAGCTCTACCGCACCCAGTTCGCCGACCAGGCGACCACCGGGACGCTCCGTCCACCTGCCAGGCGACGCCGCCACCACGAGTCCCGGTGAGGGGCGAACGGATCCGGCAGCGTGCGTTTCAGGTACTGGGCGTCCAGGGCGCGTAATCGGTGCCGCAGCTCCGCGCGGGGTCGGCTAGGCAACTGCCACATGACCTCTTCGAGGACGTCGCGGGCGTGCCGCACGTCATCGATGGAGCAGCCGCGGCACGAGCACTCCGCTGCCTGCGGGTACAGGGGCCGCCGCCCCGGCGCCCGCAGGAAGGCTCGGTACTCCCACAGCGCGTGGTCGGTGGCGCCGGGATAGACGTAGTAGTCGTCCGAGAGCCGCTCCGCCTGCCCGATCGCGACGCTGGTCGCGACGGAGAGGCCTTGGATCCGATCTGGAGGCGGGTCCCACGCGGGGCTGCGAGGAGGCTGGTCAGCGCGCAGCGCGCCGGGTCGCCTACGCGGCATCGTCCTTTCGGTACGCGGTCATGGACGTCATGATGCCACCGCCGGCCGCCGCCCGACAACGGCCGCGAAGCCGTGCCGAGCGGCAGGCCCGGACTAGGCGTTCCGCGTGCCCTGTTCCAGGGCCTTGATGATGCGCGGGCGCAGCTCGGCGGGGCTGATGATGGCGTCGACGGAGCCGACCTCGACGGCGCGCTGGATGCTGTGGACGCGGTCGAACTCGGCGGCGACCTCGCTGACCTTCTCGGCGCGGACGGCGGACTGGACCTCGGCGAGCTGCGCGTTCAGCGCGGCGCGCTCGGCGCCGCCGGCCGCGGAGAGCTGCGCCTGGAGCTTCGTCACCCGCGGGTCGCTCGCGGTGCGGGTGTTCACCTCGCCGGAGAACACCACGGCCGCGGCCGGGGCGCCGCCGAGGACGGAGGCGAACGAGCCCTCCAGCGCCAGGACGGTCATGTTCGGGTTGAGCGCCTTGGAGAACACCACGAACGCGCCGCCGTGGTAGCGGGAGATCACGCAGAAGACGATCGGGCCCTCGAAGTTGACGATGGCGCGGCCGATCTCGGCGCCGTACTCCAGCTGGAGGTTGCGCATCGACTCGGGCGAGCCGTCGAAGCCGGACAGGTTCGCCAGGACGACGAGAGGCCGGTTCCCAGAGGCGGCGTTGATGGCCCGGGCGGTCTTCTTCGACGACTTGGGGAACAGCGTGCCGGCGGTGTAGGTGTCGGGGCCGTCGGTGGGCGGGAAGCCGCGCCGCGGCACGGAGCGGGACTCGATGCCGATCAGGCAGACGGGGCGCCCGCCGATGTGGACGTCCTGCACCGCGGACGTGTCCGCGTCGGCCATGCCCGCCCAGCGCTCCAGGACCGGGTGGTCCTGGTCGGACAGGGCGCGCATCACCGTGCGGATGTCGAACGGCTTCTTGCGGTCCGGATTGTGCTCGGCCGAGAAGATCTCGCCGACGGTGCTGAAGTCGCTGCCGAACGGGTGCGGGTAGGTGGAGATGTCGCGGTCGGCGGGGTCGGTGGTGGGGACGGGGCGCGGCGCGGTCTCGCCGGGCGCGATGTAGGTGTGGTCGTAGTGGGCCATCAGCACGTCGCGGGCGGTCGGCAGGGTGGGCGCCCAGTACTGCGCCTGGCCGTTCGGGCCCATGACGCGGTCGTAGCCGCCGATGCCGAAGTTGTCCTCCGCGGACACGCCGCCGGAGAAGTCGAGCGCCTGCTTGCCGGTGAGGACCATCGCCGAGTCGGGCGTCATGACGAGGATGCCCTTGGTGTGCATGAGCATCGTCGCCTCGGCGTTCCAGTACGGCTGGGCGCCGACGGTGATCCCCGCGACCACGATGTTGATCTCGCCGCCGTCCTGGGTGAAGGTGACGATCCGCTTGAGCGCGGCCGCGACCCAGTCCATGTTCTCGGTGCCGGACGTCATGGAGATCCGCGCGCCCGCCGAGAGGGCGAACCATTCGAGGGGGACGCGCATCCGCTCGGCGAGGTCGAGCGCGGCGATCACCCGTGCGCACTCGGGCTCCGACAGGGCGCCGAGCGCCTTGGTCGGGTCGCCGAGGAGGACGACGCGGGTGACGCCTTCGGGGTGCCGCTCGGTCGGCGTGGTGACGACGCCCGCGACGATCGCCGCGGTGTTCCTGCCCTTCGGGCGGTCCACCGGGACGAGCGCGCCGGTGTCGTCGAGGTCGTGCTCGGCGAAGCGGCCGTCCGGGCCCGCGAGCATGTCGGTCAGCTCGTACGGGTAGACGTTGCCGCGGCGGGCGGCCCGCAGGACCTTCTGGCGGTAGTCGTCCAGCGGCCGGACGGGCTCGGTGGACGGTCCGGCGACGTGCAGGCGCGGGGCGTCGCCGGGGTCCTGGGTGATGCGGACGCCGATCTCGGTCAGCGCGCCGGCGGGCGTGCGGCGCCGGGCGACGAACTGGACCTCCTCCAGGCCCGCGCCGCCGATGGTCGGCAGCAGGCGCTGGACGACGGACTTGAGCTCGTCGACGGTCAGCTCCGTCGGCGGCCAGACGTACAGCATGATCCGGTTGGTGTCGTACCGCTTGTTCTGCGGCCGGCGCAGCTGGACGCTGCGGACCGCGTCGAGGCAGGCGGTGAACACGTCCTCGGCGACCGGCAGCGCGATCAGCCGGCCGTCGGCGTCGCGGAGCGGCGTCAGGTCGCGGACCTGGCCGAGCGCGATGAGCCGCTCGTCGGCCGGGTTGCTCTTCGCGACGGCCTTGACCAGGTGGATCTCCTCGTCCGCGGACGGCAGCCGGGTCAGGTCGAACTCGCGCAGGCGGCGCAGCTGGAGGCGCTGCGCGATCTGCGGGTGCAGGCCGCGGATCAGCCGGTCCTCGGCGACGCCGGCGCCGTCCGGGCGGAAGGTGAAGTGGTGGTGCATGCCGGTGCCGCCGGTGCCGATGACGGTGGCGGTGACCCGGCGGACGCCCGCGGGCAGCGGACGCTCGGCGAGGAGCCGCCCGAGCCGCTCCGCCATCACGTCGCCGTCGGGCTGGTCCTCCCAGGTGACGTACAGGTCGGCGACGAGGCCGCGGTCGGGGACGCCGGCGGCGAACGCGCCGACGGCGCCGACGGCCTCGGGCAGGTCGGCGATGCCGACGGCGGTGGTGACGACGCGGGTGACGCCCTTCGGGCCGGTGTGCTCGGCGGTGACGAACCGGCAGCCCCCGGCGTCCCGCGCGGTGATGTCCGCCAGCCAGCGGTTGCCGTAGTAGCGGCGGGTCACGACCTCCAGGAGCGCGACGTGGTCGCGTCCGGTGCGGCCGATCCGCTGGCCGATGAGCCGGACGAGCGGCTCGGGGCTCGCGACCATCGCCTGGATCCGCTCGGCGCGGTCCGGGGCGTCCGGGTGCTGGTCGAGGTGGCGGAGCTCGTCGCGGACCGCCGCGTACACCTTGGCGCGGTTGCGGCGCCGGAGCGGCTGGGTGAACCAGCGGAACACGACGCCGCGGGCGAGGTCGGCCACGGTCGGGAAGCGCACCTGCGTGGCCTCGACGAGCTGCTCCAGGACGAGCCCGGCGCGCTCGGCGACCGGCCCGCGCGGCGCCGTGGCGGCGAGCCAGCGGTGCAGCAGCTCCGACACGACCGGGACGAGCGCGCTCATCCGCCGCTGCGCCAGGTAGATCCGGAAGACCGCGGCCTCCAGCTCGGGCGTGCGGTCGAGGCCGTCCACGCCGTAGTGGGCGTAGACCCTGGTGAGCTTGGCCTCGAACCCCGCCGTGACGCCGGCGCGCTCGGTGTCGAGGCTCTGGAGGTAGCTGTGGAAGAACTCGCGGGGGCTGTGGACGGCGCCGCCGGGCTCGGCGTCGAGGTCGCCGCCGGGCTTGTTGCGGCTCAGCTCCGACAGGTCGGCGAACACGGTGAGCAGGTCGAGCTCGCCGTCGAGGGGCCCTCCGCCCAGCTCGTCGCGCGCGGCCAGGTAGTCGGCGAGGACGCGCTCGGTGCCGCGCGGGTCGGGGTCGAAGCCGAGGAGGAGGCCGCGCAGGTCCCGCAGGCCGGCGGCGGCGCGCTCCTCGGCGGGCGCGTCCGCGGGGCCTTCGGGGAGGTCGATCCGGGCGGCCGCGGCGGCGGGCGCCGCCTCGCGGGCGTCCTCGCCGGCCAGCGGTTCCAGCCGCATCAGCGGCGCGCCGGTCTCGACCTGGGCGCCCACCGACACGGGGCACTCGCGGACGCGGGCGCGGAACGGCGCGCGGAGCACCGTCTCCATCTTCATGCTCTCCAGGACGAGGATCGGCGCGTCCGCCTCGACCTCGTCGCCGACGGCGAGGGGCGTCGCGACGACCAGCGCGGGCGCGGGGGAGCGGACGACGCCGCCCTCGTCGCGGCTGATCCGGTGTGTGACGCCGTCGACCTCGACGAGGTGGATCGGCCCGTGCGTGGCCGAGACCAGGCGGAACCGGCGGCCGTTGACGACGATCTGGCCGCTGTGCTGGTCGAAGCGCTCCACCTCGACGTCCGCCGGGTGGAGGTCGCCGCCGGCCGAGATCCCGACGCGGAACCGCGACTGGCCGACGCGGGCCACGCTCACCCGGTAGCCGACGCCGCGGAGCTTGAGGTCCAGCGGGCGGCCCGGGTCGTGCCGGACCTGCGGGCGGCCGCCGTGCGCGGTGGCCAGCAGCCGCTGCCGGGCGACCTCCTCCTCGTCCTGGTACGCCTCGATCGCGGCGGCGGCCAGCGCGATCGCGGAGTGCCGGTGGCCGACGAGGCGGCCCTCGCCGCGCACCCGGTCGATCCAGCCGGTGTCGGCGCTCGCGTCGATCACCTCGGGCTGGTCGAGCAGGTCGAGCACGAAGCTCTTGTTGGTCGCGCCGCCCTCGATGATCACGGTGGTCTCGGCCATCGCGCGGCGCAGCCGGCCGAGCGCCTGGTCGCGGTCGCGGCCGTAGGCGATGATCTTGGCGATCATCGAGTCGAAGTCGGCGGGGATCGTGTCGCCCTCGCTGACGCCGGTGTCCACCCGGATGCCCGGCCCGGCGGGCAGCACCAGCCGAGCGATGCGGCCCGGCGCGGGCGCGAAGTCGCGGTCGGGGTCCTCGGCGTTGAGCCGGGCCTCGATGGCGTGGCCGGCCTCGCCGGGGAGCGGGCCGTCCAACGTCCCGCCGCTCGCCACGTGCAGTTGCAGCCGGACGAGGTCGGTGCCGGTGGTGATCTCGGTGATCGGGTGCTCGACCTGGAGCCGGGTGTTGACCTCCAGGAACGCGAACAGCCGCTCGCCGGGGTGGTAGAGGAACTCGACGGTGCAGGCGCCGCGGTAGCCGACCGCCACCGCGAGCCGCTCCGCCGACGCCTTGAGCTCGGCGGCCTGCTCCGGGGCCAGCACGGGCGAGGCGGACTCCTCGATGATCTTCTGGTTGCGGCGCTGCACCGAGCAGTCCCGGACGCCGAGCGCCCACGCGGTGCCCTGCCCGTCCGCGATGACCTGGACCTCGACGTGCCGGGCGCCGGTGACCAGGCGCTCCAGGAACACGACGCCGGAGCCGAACGCGCGCAGCGCCTCCTGGCTGGTGCGCTCGTAGGCGTCCGCCAGGTCCGCCGCGGAGGCGACCATCCGGATGCCGCGCCCGCCGCCGCCCGCGGTCGCCTTCAGCATCAGCGGGTAGCCGATCTCGTCGCCGGCGCGCAGCGCGTCCTCCAGCGTCGCGACCTCGCCGCGGCTCCACGGCGCGACCGGGACGCCGACCTCCTCGGCGATCAGCTTCGCGCCGATCTTGTCGCCGAGCCTGCGCATCGCGTCCGCGCTCGGCCCGACGAACGTGACGCCGATCCGCTCGCACAGCTCGGCGAACGCCGGGTCCTCGGCGACGAACCCCCAGCCGACCCACGCCGCGTCGGCCCGGGACTCCACCAGCGCCCGCTCCAGGACGGCGAGGTCGAGGTACGGGCGCGCCGCGGCGGGACCCAGCAGGTAGGCGTCGTCCGCCTCACGGACGAACGTCGCGTTGCGGTCGGCGTCGGTGTAGAGGGCGATCGTCTCGATGCGCGCCCCGGTCTCCGCCGATAGATCCCGGACCGCGTGGATGAGCCGCATCGCGGCCTCTCCACGGTTGACGATCGCGACGCGACGGAACACCGGTCGAGCCTCCTTGCCACCTGTGCGTGCGCGACGTCCCGCATCCCCCGAGCGCCGCCTGACTGATCTCCTACCCTGCTCCCCAGGCACCTTCCGTACCAATGGACGGCATCGTGCAGGGCGGAGCCGAAGAGTTGTGGGGAACCTACAAACGCGCCCCGGACGTCCTCCGCCGCCTACAAGCGGATGTCGCCGCCGAACCACGCCTCGATGAAGTGCTCCAGGGAAGGCGCGACGCAGCGGCGGCCGTCGGTCCGGTGGTCCCAGACGAAGACGTCCGGCCTGCCCTCCGGGACGAGCGCGTACGCGAACAGGCTCCCGTCGCCCGGGATGTCGGAGAAGAACAGGAGCTGGTCGAACGCCATGTAGAGCCGCTTCAGCGCGGGATAGGTGCGCATCTCCAGATTGCCCTGGACGAGCTGCTCCACGGAGAACACCAGGTTGTAGCCGTTGGCGTCCACCACGCCGTCGGTCTCACCGAGCAGCTCGGCGAGGTCGTCGGGCAGCAGGTGCCCCAGCGTCTCCTCGGCGCGTCGCAGGGCCCTTTCCGCGGCAGGAGAGGCGAACCGGGCCTGGGGGGTGTGCTTCTCGATCAGCTCGCGCCACATTCGCGCATCATGACGAAGGCAGGGCCGCGCCGTCCAGTTGCCCGACGCGTTCGGACACCCGCCCGGCCCGTCGTCGGCGGCTATCCGGCGCGGACGTCCTGGGCCTGCGGGACGTCGCGGACGAACACGATCCCGTCGTTCCCGGCCAGGCCGGCGGGGTCCAGCGGGGAGTAGCCGAACCAGGGGGACACGCGGGCCGCGGGCCGCGCGTCCCCGAACGCGATGATCAGCCGCGGGACGTCCACGAGGCAGCGGTCCTCCGGGAGCGCGTAGAGGAGCCCTTCGAGGGTGTCCGGAGGCGGCGCGTCCACGCCCCGGTGCTGGATCGTGCCGAGGGCCGTGGCGACGAAGGCGTACTCCTCGCCCAGATGGGCGTTCACGATCGCTCCGGCGCTCCACCACTCCACCGGCAGGTCGCCCATCCGCATGGTGCTCAGGTGACGCTGGAGATGGCCGTTGTGAGCGTGGACCAGCACCGGGCCCCGCCCGGCAAGGGCGAGCAGGTTGGCGGCCATCATCGCCGCCCGCTGGCCCACCAGCCGGGCCATGCGGGCGGGCGACGTGTCGGCCATCCAGAAGTGGTAGCGCAGCAGGCCGGCGGCGGTGCGCCCGTAGAGGCGCGCCCGCTCCCACGCGTCCCGCGAGGACGCCTCGACCAGCTCCGGCGTCCGCGCGTCGAGCAGCGCCACCAGGTCGTCGGCGAGCGGCCGCAGCCGCTCGGCCTCGGCCGACCGTCCGATGGACCGGGACGGATCCATCATCGCGTCCGTGTTCGTCCACCGCTCGTCGGGACCGAGCAGGCGGTCGAGCGTCTCCGCGGTGCAGGGGAGCAGGTCCGCGTCCACGATCGCCGCGAGGTAGCCGTGGAGCGCGGTGAGCGCCTCCCGCGGGCTCGCGGCGCCGGTGATCTCCAGCGGGCCGTCGAACCCGGCGAACCGCAGCCGCTCGGACGCGGGACGCCCGTCGTTGTAAGTGCGCATCCACCGGACGAGCTCCCGGTTCGCCGCGGACTCGCCGAAACCGTGGCTGAACCCGCGCGCCATGACCTCGTCGAGGGTGCCGGTGCCCGAGGCGACGTACTCGTCCACGGCCAGGCCCATCAGGCAGTCGCTCTCGACGGCGATCCACCGGTACCCCTCCCGCTCGACGAGCTGCCGGAACAGCTCGTTGCGCAGGTCGAGCAGCGCGTCCTCGCCATGGGTGGGTTCGCCGAGGGCCAGCAGCCGGGGCCGGCCCGGCAGCAGCCCCAGGACGGCGGCGGCGTCGACGGCATGGGCGGAGTCCTTGATGTCGGTAACCATGCCATAAACGGTATCGTTGAACCCTCGGTTGGAACTTTGACGCGATAACCGCTGGAACTATGGCCACAAACCTTAAACACGGGGGACGGCTCAGGCCGGTCGACCTGGCACGCGGGCACGGTCTGTCCACGCAGGCGGTCCGGAACTACGAGGACGCCGGAATCCTCCCGGCCGCCGACCGGACCGCCCACGGCTACCGCACCTACACGCCGCTGCACGCGCACGCCCTGAGCGCGTTCCTCGCCCTGGTCCCCGGCCACGGCCACCGGACGGCGACGTCCATCATGCGAGCCGTGAACCAGGGCGCCGACGAGGAGGCGTACCGCCTCATCGACGAGAGTCACGCCCAACTCCTGGGCGACCGCCGAACCCTCCAGGCGGTGGAGAAGGCCCTACGCGACCTGGATGCCACCGCCCCCGCAGGAGCTCCCCGAAGCGATCACATGCCCGGCGCATCCGACGGGGTGTTCATCGGGACGCTGGCGGGCGAGCTCGGGATCCGCCCCGCGACGCTGCGCAAGTGGGAGCGGGCCGGGCTGGTGCGCCCGCGCCGCGACCCGCTGACCGGGTACCGCGTCTACGCCGAGGCCGACGTCCGGGACGCCCGGCTGGCGCACCAGCTCAGGCGGGGCGGCTACCTGCTGGAGCAGATCGCGCCGCTGATCGACCAGGTCCGGGCGGCGGGTGGGCTGGCGCCGCTGGAGGCCGCCCTCCAGGACTGGCGCGCCCGGCTGTCGGCCCGCGGACGGGCCATGCTGGCCGGCGCTGCCGAACTGGACGCCTACCTGCGCCAACGCGGCTGACCGCGCCCCCCGCCGTGGACGTCGGGTCAGCTCACCGCCTGCTTCACCAGGGCGGCGATGCGCTCCTCGACCTCGGGCGTCACCGCCGCGAGGGCGAAGCCGGCCGCCCACATCGGCCCGTCGTCCAGGTTCGCCTGGTCGCTGAACCCGAGCGTCGCGTAGCGGGCCTTGAACTTCTCCGCGCTCTGGAAGAAGCAGACGACCTTGCCGTCCAGCGCGTAGGCGGGCATCCCGTACCAGGTCTTCGGCGCGAGGACGGGCGCGGCGGCGGTGACCACGGCGTGCACGCGCTCGGCCATGACCCGGTCGGCGTCCTTCATCTCGGCGATCTTCGCGAGGACGTCGCGCTCGGCCTCGGCGGCCTTCTCGGCGCGCGAGCCGCGGCGCGCCGCCGCCTTCTGCTCCCGGGCGTGGTCCTTCATCGCGGCCCGCTCCTCGGCCGTGAATCCCTCGTACGTGCTCATGCGTATCTCCTCAATTGTCGTGATCTCGGATGTCAGGCGGACCAGCGGCCGTCGCGCATCAGCTCGCGGCCGTCCAGCTCGTTCACCTCGCGCCAGGCCTGGACGCGGCGCGGGGTGACGCGGAACCAGCGGTACGGCAGGGACGAGGCGCGCGGGTCGAAGCCGGTGCGCGCGGCGAAGCGGTCGGCCCGCTCCGGCGGCAGCGCGCCGAGCTCGATCACCTCGACCTCGCCGTCGATCATGGACACGTCGCGGGTGGGGCCGAGGCCCAGCCGGACGGTCCGCGCGGCGGCCAGGTTCCGGCCGGTCGGGCTGCCCGCGGGCGTGGCCATCAGCAGCGCCTCGCCGTCCCAGTCGAAGGACAGCGGCACCAGGTGGGGCAGGCCGTCCGCCGAGGCGCTGGCCACCCAGACGTCGACGTCGTGGGCGAGCCGGTGCTCGGTGTCGCGGCGGCGCTCGGCCCGCGAGCGGGGCCGCGGGAGGATCTCGGCTTCCCGCGTGGACGAACCGGTCATGGTCACTCCTGTGGTCGCGGCGGCGATCGGGGGTTCGCTGTGATCACAGCCTCGCCCGCCCGGGGCGCGGTCCGCCTCCGTGCCGACCACGGAGCCGACCACGGATAATGGGTCGGTGTCGGACCCAGTGATCTCGGCTCGGGAGGCCGAAGTGCTCGCGCTGCTCGGCGAGCACCTCAGCAACGCGGAGATCGCCGCGCGCCTGTTCATCTCCGTGCGCACCGTCGAGTCGCACGTCTCGTCGCTGCTGCGCAAGCTGGAGGCGCCGGACCGGCGGGCGCTGTCCCGGCGGGCGGCCGAGCTCGCCGGCGCCGGGCGTCCGCGCTCGGCGCCCGCCCTGCCTGCGCCGCTGACGGCGTTCGTCGGCCGGGTGCGGGAGCGCGCGGAGCTGGCGGAGGCGGTCCGGGCGCACCGGCAGGTCACCGCGGTCGGGCCGGGCGGGGTGGGCAAGACCCGCCTCGCGCTGGCGGTGGCGGCCGACCTGGCGGGCGACTTCGCCGACGGCGTGTGGTTCGCCGACCTGGTCCCGGTCACCGATCCGGGACGGGTGGGCGCGGCCGTCGCGGCGGCCGTGGGCGTCGGCGAGCAGCCGGGGCACGGCATCGACGAGGCGGTCCTGGCCGCGCTGGCGGACCGCCGGGCACTGCTCGTCCTGGACAACTGCGAGCAGGTGCGGGACGGGGTCGCGCCCTTCCTGGAACGCCTGCTCGCGGCCTGCCCGTCGCTGCGGGTGCTCGTGACGAGCCGGGCCCGGCTGATGGTGCCGTTCGAGCGGGTCTTCCCCGTCCCGCCGCTGTCGCGGGACGGCGGCGACGCGTCGGAGGCGGTGGCGCTGTTCATGGAGCGCGCCGCCGCGGTCGGCTGGCCGCCGGGCCCGGCGGTGAGCGACGGCGTCGTCGCCGTCTGCGAGCGGCTCGGCGGCATGGCGCTGGCGATCGAGCTGGCGGCGGCGCGGTGGTCCACGCTCGGGCTGGACGGCCTCGTGACCGGCCTCTCCGACCAGCTGCGGATCCTCGCCGGCGGGCCCCGCGCCGACGGCAGGCACCGGTCGGTGCGGGCGGTGCTCGACTGGAGCCACGACCTGCTGGAGCCGCCGGACCAGGCGCTCCTGCGCCGCGTGTCGGTGTTCGTCGCGCCGTTCACCGCCGCGGCCGCCGCCGAGGTCGCCGGATTCGCCCCGCTGGACCCGTCCGCCGTCGCCGACGGGCTGGGCCGGCTCGCCGAGCAGAGCCTGCTCGCCGTGACGGCGTCCGAGACCGGCACCCGCTACCAGGCGCTGGAGACCATCCGCCAGTACGGGACGGAACGGCTCGCGAGCAGCGGCGAGCTGGCCGACGTCCGCGCCCGGCACGCCGGCTGGTGCGCGGCCACCGCGACCGCCCTCACCGGCACCGGCGGCGCGGACTGGCGCGCCCGGTTCGACGCCGCCGCGGAGGACGTCCGTGCCGCCCTCGCCTGGACCGCCGACCAACCGGACCGGCGCGCGGACGCCCACCGCCTCGCCCTCTCCCTGGCCGAGCTGGCCTTCACCCGCAACCTGCTGGGCGAGGCCCAGCAACGCTTCGAACAAGCCGCAACCCTCGCCAGAAGCAAGAACGGCGCCACCGAAGCACCGGCCGCAACCGCCGAAGCACCAGACGCGGCCACTAAAGCATCGCCCGCGACCGCCGAGGCGCCGGACGCCGCCACCGAAACATCGGGCGGGCCCGCCGGAGCGCCGGACGCCGCCACCAAACCATCGGGCGCGGCCGCCGGAGCGCCGGACGCCACCACGACAGGTCTCGGCGCGGCGGCCGAAGTGGTGGCGTTGCGGCAGGCGGCCGCGGTGGCCGGGTGCCGGAGCCTCGACGGCGACATGTTCCGCCTGCACCGCGCCGCCGCAGAGGCCGCCCGCCGGGCCGGGGACACCGCCGCCGCGGGCCGCGACCTGGCGGCCGCCGCCACCGTCGCGTACCGGTTCTCCAGCTCGTTCACGCGGCTCCCGCCCGCGGACGAGGTGGCCGCCATCCTCGCGGAGGCGCGGAAGCTGTCCGATGACACCCCGGCCGCCCGCGCGGCGGTCGCGCTGGCCGAGACGGCGGTGGACGCGGACGCCTTCGGCGCCGTCCAGGGAGACCCGGACAACTCCGTCCACGAGACGGTGGACCGTGCCGCGCACGCCGTGGACCTCGCCCGGCGCGCGGGCGACCCGGTGGCCGAGTCCGCCGCGCTCGACGCGCTGTCGGGCGCGCAGAGCTGGGCCGGCGACCCCTTCGCCGCCGCGTCCGCCGCCCGGCGCCGGACCGGCGTCCTCGCCTCGGCGCCGAACACCCCGGCCGCCACGCACGAGCGGATGGACGCCTTCGCCATGGCCGCCGCCACCGCCGTCGGCGTGGGCGACCTGCCCGCGGCCCGCCAGTGGGGCAGGCGGCTCGCCGATCATCCGCTGCTGGCCGAGGCGGGCCACCACGCCATGTCCTGGCTCCTGGTCGCGGACGCGTTCACCGGCGACGCCGCCGAGGTCATCTCGGGCGGCGTGCGCTTCCTCGACGCGTGGGAGCAGAGCGGCGGGCTCCGGTCGCGCTCGCTCGGCCCCTCCGCCGCCGCGGTCGCGATGATCCACGGGCTGCGCGGCGACGACGCGTCCCGGGCCGAGTGGCTGGCGATCGTCGACCAGGCCGGTCCCGAAGCCGACCACCGGCTGGGCTACGGCGCGGTGTTCGACACCATGGTCCTCCTCCACCACGGCGACGCGGACGCGGCGCTGGACCGCGTCGCACCCGAGCCGGACCAGGTCTGGAAGTGGGTGTGCTGGGTCTGGCTGCACTGGTACGTGGCGCTCCGAGCCGAGGCGGCGGTCCTCGCCGGTCACCCGGACGCCCGTTCCCGGATCGCCGCGGCCCGCGCCACGGTCACCGGCAACCCGGTCGCCTCCGCCCAGGTAGACCGGGCGGAGGCCCTCCTGAACGGCGACAAGGCGCGGCTGCCGGCCATCGCAGCAGCCTTCGACGCAGCCGCCTGCCCCTACCAGTCGGCCCGCACCCTGCTACTGGCCGGCGGCGACCACACCCTGACCGCCAAAACCGCCCTAACCCACCTAGGCTTAACCCCCACACCCGTCCGACCTTGATCCACTCACATCCGACGCGCCCGGCCTCGTTCATGAGGTCGAGCCGGTGCCGTCACATGGGCGACTTGGCTTCGGATACCGCCGCTTCGGGCTTGAGCACTTGCAGGACCTCCTGGTGGAAGCGGTCCATCGCCGTATCGACGCTCCGGACGAACCCGGTCTCCTCGGTGCCCCGCTTGGCGCCCATTCCGGACGACAGGGTCAGCCGGAAGGACGCGATCGGCTTGCCGTCCTCGGGGACGAGCAGGCCAGGCTCGGCGAGGAGGTTCTTGAGCAGGTCGCAGGGGCCGGTCGGACGTCCTGGGCTGAGCGCTTCGATGCGCAGTTCGGGCGGGGCGTCGCCCAGCTGCCGCAGCAGCCACTGAACGCGGGTGAGCGAGCGTGCGCGCTCCGCGGCGGGAATCTCGACCGTGGTCTCGATCTGGCCGGTGCGCAGGTCGGCTTCGAGCATGACCGGGCCCCCGCCGGGGATGCGGACCTCAGCGCTCATGCGCCCGGTCTCCACCAGGGACGTGACGGTCTGCAGACGGCGCACCGAGGCGTCCCCGTCCCGCCGCCTGCGGAGCACCGGGGCGATGGCGAGGCCGGTCTGGCCGCTGAGGCGCAGGCACAGCTGCCGGACCAGCTTCTCCCAGCTCTCGGCGACCTGCATGGCCCGGCGGTCGCCCAGCCGCAGCGTGCCGGACGTGACGGCGTTGCGGACCGGGACCCAGGCGGAGCCCATGTCACGGAAGCCCTGGCACCCGGCGCTGTCCTGGCGCAGGTAGTGCAGGAGCTCGCTCAGCAGCCAGGCGTGCACGGGATTGGCGACGCCGTCATGGTGGCAGAGCATGTCGGCCTCGTGCGCGACCTCGGCCCACGACAGGTGGCGCAGGGCGACCTTGCGCAGCAGCCGCTTGTCGACCTTCAGCGGGTGCTCGCCGTCCAGGGCCAGATCGTTGGAGAGGGTGATCACGGTCTCGTAGCCGTGCCGGGCCGCGACCTCCAGGTAGGCCTCGACCTGCTCGGCCTTGAGCGGGTTGCCGCCCGTCTTGGTCTCGATGAGGGCCGTCCAGATCCTGCCCGCCCTGGCCACCCGCAGCACGCCGTCGGGCCGCACCTTGCCGTCACCGTGCTTGAACGACGCTTCGGCGAAGGTCTGGACGGTCCCGGCCGGAGCGCTGAAACGGGCCGTCAGCCGGCGTCCGAACTCGGGCACCTGGGCCATGACCGCCAGCAGGGTGGCGGTCGCCCGCGTCTCACGCTCCTGGTCGTTGCGCAGGCCGGTGACCGGAAAGAGGCGCGCGTGCTGCCAGGAGGCGTGCTCGGCCAGACTGACCTTGGCCGCCTTGGGGACCGTGGTCTTCTTCTTGGCCGTCCGCACCCGCTTGGGGCCCTGCCCGTTCCCGGACGGGGCCGCCTCCCCGGGGGCCGCGGCCGCGTCCGGGACGGGAGCGGGGACCTCCGGCTGAGCGGTGCCCGGCGCGTCGGCCGGCGGGGACGCCTCCTCCTCGCCGCTGTCGTCCGCGTTGATCCCGAAGTCGGCGGCGAGACCCGCCAGACCCGACTCGTAGCCCTGCCCGACCGCCCGGAACTTCCAGCCGTCGCCCCTGCGGTACAGCTCTCCGAAGATGAACGCGGTCTCGGTGTCCGCGTCCTTGATGTCGAAGGCCAGCAGCGGCTCCCCGCCGCCGTCGAAGACGGCCAGGCGCAGGTCGTCCAGCGCCCCGAACGTCGCGCCCGCGTAACGGCTGGCGGCGACGACCACCCGCTGGACGTCGGACCGGAGCGTGCTCAGGTCGACCAGGATTTGGTCCTCGCTGCCGGTGGCCGTGGGCGTCTTGCCCAGCAGGCGGACCGACTCGTCGGCCGTCACCGGCTGGTTGTAGAAGACGAAATCGGCGTCACCGCCCACCATGCCGTCCGCGCCGACCAGGAGCACCGACACGTCGGCTTCCCCCGCACCGGACGGATCGGTCCAGCTCAGCGCCACGGTCAGCGGCCCGCTCATCGCACCGGTGCCGGAAAGGTCGATGTTGGCGCCCTTGGACATCTGCTGCACTGTGCCCGCTCCCTCGCTCGTACCGGACCTCACGCGCAGTGGGAGCCGTGAGCGCCGCGGTTGACGGAAGCGATCACCTGACGCGCGACGCCAGCGTACGCGGATCACCGCACCGCTGAGACGCTACGTGCTCGGACGGCCACACCCGGCCATAGGAATCCGTTATCACGGTGCACTAACGCGGTCGCCATCCGCAGGCCGCCTGGAAAGTGGTATCGGCGGTAGGGGTGGTGTTGGGTGTGCGAGCATTTGGGGTGTGTCTGGAGGGGTTTGGGGGCGTTGGAATCACAATACGCATTACCATCGCCTGGTTCTGGAGGCCGTCGCGCCTGGTGCTGGGACTGCTCTGGACGTCGGGGCCGGGGATGGGTTGCTGGCGGCCGAGCTGCGTGAGGTCGTGCCGCGGGTGACCGCCATCGATGTGGATTCCGCTGTCCTTGAGAGGGCTCGCGCGACGGGTGCGGACGTGGAGTGGGTGGTGGGCGACGTGATGAGCAGCCCGCTACCCGAGGCTCACTTCGATGTCGTCGCGTCCATCGCGGCTGTGCATCATCTGCCTGATCTGGGGGCGGCGCTCGCGAGGCTGGCCTCGCTCACGGCGCCGGGTGGGGCGCTCGTCGTGATCGGTTGTGCGAAGAGCGGGGGGCCGCGCGATTATTTGATGGACGCCGTCGGTGTCGTCCAGCATCAGGTGCTCTCGCGCACCCGTGGTCACTGGCATCACACGGCGCCCATCAAGATGACCTTTCCCCATACGTACGCGCAGGTGAAGCGGATCGCCTCGGCGGTTCTGCCGGGGATGCGCTGGCGTCGGCTCCCGCTTTTCCGCTACGCCATCGTCTGGCATAAGCCTGTCTGACGTTCAGGTGCAGAGGGCGGTCTGGACGGCTTTTCTTAGGGCGGTCGTCTGGGTGTCGGGGCCGCCGGGGCCGAGGTTCGCCATGGCCGTCGCCTGGCGGCCGGTGGTGGTGGCGCTGGCCGCGGTCTCGAAGCCGAGGAAGTCGCCGTCGTGGCCCCAGGAGAGGCCGCCGCAGGGGAGTGGCCTGCTCTCCAGGCCGAGGCCGTACGCACGGCCGTCGGAGCCGCCGGTCGGACGGGTCCGCATCATCTCCCGCCGCTGCGCCGGACGCAGGAGGTCGCCGCGCACGAGCGCGTCCAGGAAGCGGTCGACGTCGGTGGCGCTGGAGATCATGCCTCCGGCGGCACCGCCGGCCGAGGGGTTGACCTCGGTGACGTCCAGGAGGGGTGCGCCCTCGGACGGCCGCGCGTAGCCGTGGGGGTGCGGGCCGGGGATCGTCGGGTCGTCGCCCGGGACGGACGTCGCGTGCAGGCCGAGCGGCGTGATGACGCGCCGGCGGATCTCCTCGCCGTAGGGGCGGCCGGTCACCCTCTCGATGAGCATGCCCGCCAGCAGGTAGCCGGTGTTGGAGTAGTGCCAGCGCTCGCCGGGCTTGGAGGTCGGCGGGTGGGCGAGCGCGAGGTTCACGAGGTCGCGGGCGTCGTGGTGGGCGAGCGGGTCCTTGAGGACGTCCCGCGGGTCGAGGTAGGCGAGGACGTCGGGGAGGCCGCTGGTGTGCTGGAGCAGATGGCGGACGGTGATCCTCCGTCCGTCGTTGCCGTGGCCGCGGACGACGCCGGGCAGGTAGCGCTCGACCGGTGCGTCCAGGGCGACGCGGTGCTCGCCGACGAGCTGGAGGACGACCGCCGCGACGAACGGCTTGGTCGCGCTGCCGATGCGGAACCTGCTGTCGCGCGGCACCGGCGCGCGGCTTTCCACGTCCGCGACGCCGCTAGTCAGGACGGTGGTGCCGTGCCGGTCCCGGATCGCGATCAGTGCTCCGGGCGCGCCGCCCGCCGCGGTCACCTGGCGGAGGAGGCCGGGCAGAGGGCCGGTGCGGGCCTCCGCGGCAGGGGCGTTCGCCGTGATGCCGAGCGCCGTCGTCAGGGTGAGTGCGGCGCCCAGGGTGCGGAGGTGGTCTATCACGTGGCCTCCCTTGGACGTGGGGTGATCAGGTTAGGGAGATGGGATTCGGGTGGGCCTCGCTCTTGGTAGCCATTTTCGGTCTCGTACCCGCGGTGGACGCGAAGGGGGAATCGGCGCCGTTTCAATGTGGATATCCCTGAGGGTGGGGAAGGAGAGGCCTATTCGTCGCGCCCGGGTCAATTCCCGGGTGGAGGAGGTGAAAGGCGATGAGGTTGCTGAATGGGCTCCTGTCGCCGGTCGTGGGGCTGGTGGCGGTGCTCGTGCGGGGCCTGCTCGCGCTGGTCGTGTGGCTGGTCGCGACGGTGCTGATGGCCGTGTCGATCGTGCTGTGCGTGACGGTGCTGCTGCTGCCGCTGGGCATTCCGCTGCTGATGCTGTCCAGGCGGCTGTTCGGGCTGGGGACGCGGCTCGTCGCCGGGTAGGCGCTTTCCGGCCGTACGCTGTCCCGCGTGCAGGGGCCCGCAGGGGCGCCGACGGTTCGGGAACGGGGTGGGCGCGCCATGACCCGCGGGACGGTGGTCGAGGAGGTCGCCGAGCGGATCGCGTTCGCGATCGCGTCGGGACGGCTGCGGCCCGGGGAGCGGCTGCCGTCGATCCGGCGGCTCGCCGAGGAGTACGGGATCAACCCGTCCACGGTGCAGCTCGTCCTGGGGCAGTTGCGCGCGGTGGGGTTCGTGGAGATCCATCACGGGGTCGGTGCCGTGGTCCGCGATGTCGAGGCGTACGGCGGGGTGGAGACGTGGCGGTATCTGTTCCGGTTCTCGCGGAGGCTGCCGGATCTCGCGGTGCGGATCCTCCGGGACATCCTTGAGACGCTGCGGATGTTCTACGAGTCGGTCGCCGACAAGGTGGAGGCGGACCCGGGCGCCTACGATCCGGCGCCGGCGCGGCGGGCGTGGCGGCGGCTCGACCTGCTGGCGCGGGACGAGGACGCGAGCCCGGCGGACGTCCACCAGGGCGTGCTGGACGTCCTGCGCGCGGGGTCGATGGCGGTCGGCGGGGGCGTGTTCCTGGGGGTGGTGAACTCGCTCGGGCCGATGCTGGGCGAGGTGCCCGAGGTGCTGGCGGTCGTGTTCGAGTCCCCGAGCCTGCACGTGTGGTGGTGGGACCAGGTCATCGGCGCGTGGGAGGCGGGCGACATGCGGTCCGCCCGGGAGGCGATCGGGGTCCTGGACGACTGGCACGTCGAGGTGCTGGAGCGGCTCCGCGCGGCGCTGGAGGTGCGGAGCGACTGAGCGTTCTTGTGAACGCGCGCAGGATTCCCCGCCCGGAAAACCGCACCGCGCTCGCTACTCGGCCGCGCACTGTGTGACACACACTGTGGGACGCATTCGGCTTCCGACGGAATGAGGAACTCCATGCGACCCACTCCACGACCCGGCCGCTCCCGCGGGCGTCCCGTGCGCCGCGGCCCGGTCCGCACCGCGCTGCTCGCCGTGGTCGGCGCCCTGGCCCTGCTGGTGTCCGTGCTGGGAACGCCTCCGGCGAATGCGATCCCCCCGCAGGACCTGCCGGACGTCGGTGTCGACACCGGCCGGTTCAAGCTGCCGATCGCCTGCACGATCAACTTCGCCGGCGTGCTGCCGGTGCTGTGGCTGCCGCTGGACGTCGACATCCAGGGCGTCGCGCCGGTGCAGCTCGGGCCCGGCCAGGAGTTCTGGCTGACGCAGGGCTCGGGCAGCATCACCTTCCCCGACTGGCTGACCTCGCTCGCGCCGATCCTCGGCATCGACAAGGCGGACGCGACGATCAGCGACATGTCCATCGGCGCGACGAACTCGACGCCGTCCGCGGTCAACATCGCCAAGGACCCGATCAAGCTCACCGGCATCCCCGTCGAGGCGGGCAAGCCGCTGAAGGTCGGGCTGCCCGCGCCGGGCGCGAGCCTGTTCGATGTCGGCCCGTACACCGCGCCGCAGAGCGGCAAGGTCACGCTCGGGTTCAACAGCGCGGTCGCGCAGGTCGACCTGAGGTCGTCGGCCGGGTTCTCGCTGCCGATCACCGCGGACTGCAAGCCGCGGGGCGGCAACGCGCTGCTGACGATCGCCGTCGGCGGACGGGCCGGGCAGCCGCCCGCGAAGATCCACGGCGCGCCGCTCAACTTCCCCGAGCCGAAGTCCGGTGAGCTGGCGGGCATCATCAACGCGCCCTACCAGTGCACCTGGAACGGGCAGCCGCACGACGTCGGGATCGCGGTGGGGGCCGACGGCATCCCGCTGACGGTGAGCAAGTCGGGCTCGTTCTCGTTCACGAACGCGTCCGGGGCGCTGACCGTCCCGAAGGAGACGGTGAACGGCCTCCTCGACCAGGGCGTGAAGACGGTCTCCGGCAAGGTGTCCGAGCTGAACCTGGAGGTCGAGGGCGGCACGCCGCAGACCCTCAACGTCATCCCGGGCCAGGGCGTCCCGATCCCCGCGACGACCCTCGTGCGGGACCAGCGGCTCGTCGTGCCGCTGCCCGCGAGCGGGACGCTGACCGCGGGACCGTTCACGCCGTCGTCCGGGTCGCAGAACGTCCGGGTGGTCCTGGGCTCCGCCAGTGCGCAGCTCGCCTTCAACGGCGGCGCGGCCACCCAGGCGACCTGCGGCAAGCCGTCGCCGGCCGTCTACCTGGTCGACAACCCGGTGACCTGACGGTCCCCGTTCCTGTCCACGCGGCCGTCCCCGGACCGGTTCCGGGGACGGCCCGCCCCTTCGTCCGAGAGGTTCTCCGGTGAAGTTCGCCTTCGGCCCAGGCCGTCTCGCGGTGCTGCCCCTGCTGCTCGCGCTGTCGCTGAGCGCCTGCGGGGGAAGCGACGACGTGGACGGTGCCGCCCCGCAGACGGCGGCGCCCCCGTCCGCGTCCGCCTCGGCGCCGCCCACCACCCCGGCTCCCGCGACCGGCTCCGCCGCGCCGAGCACCGCGCCCAGCGGCGCACCGCCCAGCGCGATGCGGACCCTGACCGACTGCCTGCGCCGGCACGGCGTCGAGGTCCCCGCCACGGGCCAGAAGTGGACGCCGCCGCCCGGCTACGACCCCGCCAAGGCGCAGAAGGCGCTCAAGGAATGCCTCCGGACGCAGGCGAAGGGCGGCTAAGACGCCCGGCGCGGCGCGCGAGACGGGCGGCCTCCAGGGCGTGCCTGGGCGTCGCGCACGGCATTGGCCCTAAGGCGCCCAGTGCGGCGCGTTCCACAGGGCGGCGATCTCGGCGGCGCGCCGCAGGTGCGGGGCCGGGTCCTCGCCGGCGAGACGGGCCAGCTCCGCGAGCGTGCGGGCGGGCGGCGGCAGGGCGACCGACAGGCTCTCCAGGCCGGCGGGCGGCCCGTCCCGGTGGGGGAGCAGCGCCTCGTACAGCTTCGCCGCCTCCGCGGCGTCCTCCAGCGCGATCACGGTCATGGCGCGGAACGTGGTGAACGTCGTGAAGAAGTAGTCGGGCTGCGCCGGCCCGCCGGACTCGTACAGGCGGCGCGCTTCGCCGAGCCGGCCCGCGGCGGCGTGCGCGGCGGCGAACACGTCGGTGAGCAGCAGCGCCAACTCGGACGGGACGGTCCCGGCCTCGGCGGCGAACGCGGCCAGGGTGCCGCGCGACACCGCCAGCGTCGCGCGGGTGAGCAGGCCGAACCCGGCGGCGTGCAGCGAGCCCTGCTCGGCCATCGCCCGGGTCGCCGCGGCGTAGTGGCGTTCGGCGTCCTCCAGGCGTCCTTCGCAGTGGGCGAGGGCGGCCTGGGCGATCTCGCAGACGGCGGTCGCCTCGGGCATCCGGTAGCGGTGCGCCACGCCGGTCGCCTCGGCGACCAGGGCGCGGACCCGGTCGGGACGGCCCTCGTGCACCGCGATCACGGCGAGGTTGATCGTGCCGGCCCACAGGGCGGCGGGGATGTCGTGCCCGGTGCCCAGGGCGCGCAGCTCGCCGGCGTGCTCCGCCTGGCGGTCGAGCTCCCGGTGGTCCTGCTCGCGGGCGAGCGTGATGAGGGTCAGCACGCGCAATCTCGGGTCGTCCAGGCCCCGGGCGAGGCGGACGGCCTCCTCGGCGGCGGCCCGGCCGCGCGCGTCGCCGCTGCCCGCCAGCTCGGCGGCGTAGGCGTCGAGGAGGCGGCACCGCACGTCCGGGGCGAGGTCCTCGCGGCGCAGGAGGCGCTCCAGGAGCCCGACGAGCCGGCGGTCGACGGCTCCGTAGGGGCGGAGCTGCCACGGCGTGGGCTCCGTCCACGCGGTGAACGCGGCCAGCAGCAGGTCGTCGCGTCCGGTGTCCTCGGCCAGGTCGATGGCGCGCTGCCGGGTGGCGCGGGCGTCCTGGATCGCCCCGGCCCGCGCCTGCGCGCGGAGCAGGCGGCCCAGCAGGCCGATGCGGTCGGCGTCCGCGTCGGCGCGGCCCGGCACGCGCTCGGACGACTCCAGCGCCTGGGTGAGCAGTTCGACGGCCGTCTCGTGCGCGTAGCGCCGTTCCGCCAGCTCGGCGGCCCGGACCGCGTACTCGACGGCCTTGGCGGCGGTCCGCGGGGACGCGGCCCGGTGGAAGTGGTAGGCGAGCGCCGGCGCGTCCTCGGGCGCCAGGCGTTCGAGGGCCGCCCCCAGCCGGGCGTGCATGCGCGTGCGGCGGACCGCGCTGAGGTCGGCGACCATCGTGTCCCGGACGAGCGCGTGCGCGAACCGGACCCGGCCCGGCGCCCGCTCGGTGAGCAGTCCCGCGACGAGCCCGGCGTCGAGGGCGTCCAGGACCCCGTCCTCGTCGGTGTCGGCCGCCAGGACGAGCGTGTCCAGGTCGGCCTCGCGGTCGGCGAGGGCGGCCAGCCGCAGCACCGCGACGGCGGGCTCGGGCAGGCGGGCGAGCCGGCGGCGCAGCACGTCCCGGACCCCTTCGGGCACCTCCGACGTCGCCACGAGCGCGCCCTCGCTGCTCAGCAGCTTCGCGCTCTCGCGGACGTAGAAGGGGTTGCCGCCGGTCCGTTCGGCGAGCGCGGCGACCGTCGCGGCGTCCACACCCGGACCGCACTCGGCGGTGATCAGCCGGGCGACCGCCGGCTCCGGCAGGCCGGGCAGCGCCAGGCGCAGCGGGGAACGGCGCGCCAGGACCGCCAGGGCCTCGGTGAGGCGCGTGCCGGTCTCGCCCGCGCGGAACGCGGCGACGAGGAGCAGCGGAGCGTCCCCGACGGCGTCTCCCGGGACGGCCGCCAGCAGCGCGAGGGTCTCGGCGTCGGCCCAGTGCAGGTCGTCGAGCATCACCGCGAGGGGACGCCGCCGGGCCGCGCCGTCCAGCCAGTCCCAGACGGCCCGGTGCAGGCGGAACCGGCCGGCGGCGGTGTCGAGCGGCTCGGCTTCGGCACCGCGGGGTTCGGCGGACGCGTCGCGCAGCAGCGGCGCGGCCTCGTCCGGGGCCGGGACGTGCCGGGCGAGGGTGGTGAGGGCCTCCGTCCACGCCCATGCCGGAGGCGCGGACTCGCTCTCCGGGCACCGGCCGGTCGCGACGAGCCAGCCGCGCCGTTCCAGGTCGCCGGCCAGGCGGGTCAGGAGCGCGGTCTTGCCGAGCCCGGCCTCGCCCGTGACCAGCGCCACCCGGAGGCCGCCCTCGTCCGCCAGCCCGGTCAGCGCGGCCAGCTCGCCGTCGCGTCCGAGAAAGGGCTCGCGATCGGCCGACGCCGACGCGGCCTCCGTCGAGGGCGATGACGCGGCTTCTGGTGTGGGCGTCGGCAGGGGAGGCGGGGCGGGTAGGTCGAAACCGCCGGGGCGCTGCTGGAGGATCGCCGTCTCCACCTCGGCCAGCGCGGGGCTCGGGTCGAGGCCGAGCTCGTCGGCGAGGGTCGCGCGGGCCTGCCGGAGGGCGGCGAGGGCGTCGGCCTGGCGGCCCGCGCTCCAGAGGGCCAGCGCCAGCACGCGCCAGCCGCCCTCGGCGAGCGGCTCGTCCCGGGTGAGGAGCTCGGCCTCGGAGATGGCGGCCGCGGTGGAGCCCGAGCGCAGCAGGGACGCGGCGTGCCGCTCGCGGGCGGCCAGGCGCAGCCCGTCCAGCCGGACGATCTCGGCCCGCGCCCAGTCCTCGTCGGCGAACTCCGCGAACGCGGGGCCGCGCCAGAGGGCGAGGGCCTCCGCGGGCCGGTCGGGGTCCTGGGCGAGGGCGGCGAAGCGCCAGGCGTCCACGGCCTCCTCGGGGAGGCGCAGCGCGTAGCCGGGCGGGGCGGAGACGATCACCCGGGACGGGGCGCGCGGCGGGCGCTCGGGTTCGAGGGACCTGCGCAGGTTCGAGACATAGGACTGGAGGGAGGTCACGGCCTGCGCGGGCGGCTCGCCGCGCCACAGGTCCTCGATCATGCGGTCCACGGGCACGGTGCGGCCGCGCGCGGCGACCAGCAGCGCCAGCACGGCCCGCTGCCGCGGCCCGCCCAGCGCCACCCCCGTTCCCGCCACCTCGGCCTCGAAGCCGCCGAGCACCCGAATCCGCACCATCCCGGACGATCGTAGCCACCGGTCCCGGCCGCGCTCCACGTCCCCGCCCGCTCGCTCCACGTCTTTCCAAGCCGCGCTCCAAGTGGCGCTCCAAGCCGGTTCCAAGACGTCCCGGACAGCCTTGCGGTCATGAGCAACGACACGATCCCCGCGGCCCTCACGTTCACCCGATCCATGATCGTCATCCACCGCGGCCTCCGCCGCGAGTCCCGCCTGCTGGGCGAGCTGGTCGCCGCCACCCGTCCCGGCGACCGCGCCCGCGCCGGGGCGCTCACCGCGCACCTGTCCGACTACCTGCTCGGCCTGCACAACCACCACCACGGCGAGGACGAGCTGATCTGGCCGCTCCTGCTGTCGCGGGTGGACCTGGACGCCGACGTCGTGCTGCGCATGGAGGCCCAGCACGAGAAGGTCGCCGCGACCATCGGGCGGCTGCGCGAGCTGGCCGGGACGTGGGCGCGGACGGCGGACGCCGGCGACCGGGACGCGCTGGTCGCCGCGCTCGCCGAGCACCGCGCCGCGCTGGTCGAGCACCTGGACGACGAGGAGACGAACCTGCTGCCGCTCGCCGAGCGCCACCTCACCGAGGCCGAGTGGAACACCCAGGGCGACCACTTCGCCGAGAACACCCCGAAGAGCAAGGTCCTGACGTTCCTCGGCATCGTGCTGGAGGACGCGACCCCGCAGGAGCGCGCCGAGTTCCTGTCCGCCCTGCCCGCCCCGGCCCGCGCGATCTGGCGCCTCTACGGGCGCCGCCACCACGCCAACCGGATGAAGCGGCTCCGCCAGGACGTCCGCACGTTCCGCACCGGGACCGCCATCGCGGCGCTCACCGGCGCCGGCATCACCTACGTCGGGCTCAGCTACATCATCGATCCCTTGGGCACCGCGCCGGGCTTCGGGCTCCCGGCCTGGCCGTCCGGCGACGCGGCCGCCTGGCTGAACGTCAAGGGCGTGCGCGACCTCGGCACCGGCCTCGCCGTGTTCGCGCTGCTGGCGGCGGGCAAGCGCGAGGCGCTCGGCTGGGTGATGCTCGCGTTCTCGACGATCGCCGCGGGCGACATGCTGACGATCCTCGGGCACCACGGGTCGAAGGCGACCGCGTTCGGGGTCCACGGCGCGACGGCCGCGGCGGTGCTGGCCTCGGGGCTGCTGCTCGTGCGCGCCGCCCGCCGCGGCGCGTCGTCCGTTTGACGGGCCGGCGGCGGCGTTGCTGGGATGACCCGGTGAAGATCTGGGCGGAGGCACCGGTGGGCCGGGAGCGGGACGGGGGCGTCCGATGACCGTCATCGCGGCGTTCCTCGACCGCGAGCTGGCCGCGGACGCCAGGTACGGCGGGCGCATGGACCTGGACGAGTGCCCGCCGTCGCCTCCCGCGCTCGACCGGTACCTGCGCTCCCGCGCCCGGCACTCGGCCGCCCGCCTCCGGATCAACCGGGAGCTCCGGGCCCTCTGCACGGGACGCCCTGCGTTCCTTCGGCTGCTGGCGTACGAGTACGCGGGGATGCCGGGATACCGTCCGTCCTGGGAACCGGCCTTCGCCGGAGGCGAGGTCCCGCCCGGCCCGCTCAGTGACCTGCTGCTGGAGCGGTGGCGCGACGAGGAACGCCTGGCCCGCGAGGCGGCCGAGGAGGCCGGCCTGGACTTCGCCTGGCGGGAAGTGGACCGCCAGGACGGCCAAGGCCTGGTCATCGACGGCGAGGGGCGCCCGCTCTGGAACACCGCCGTCCATCCCGAGGACGGCTTCGCCATCGCACGTCACGGACCCGGCCGCGCCCTCCGCGGGCTGGCGGCCGGGCGCGAGATCCTCGGGACGCTCGATCCGGCCGCCGGAACGGACCGGACCGTCCTGAACCTCCTCGCCGAGCCCTACACCACGGACGGGTGACCCGAAACCGCGCCGGAGGCGGGCTCGACCCGCTCGGTTCAGCGCGAGGGGGCGTTGATGACGAAGACGACGTGGCCCTGGTCGCCGATCCGTGCGTCGAGCACCTTTCCCGCGAGGGCCGTGGTGGTGGTCGACGCGATGAAGACGCGGGCTCCCTGCTCCTCCACCACTTCGTCGGTGGACGCCGGGCTCTCCGCGACGGCCATGGTCAGCAGCGAGGCGTCGGCGTCGCCGGGCGCGATGCGGAGGCCGCCGGCGCGCGGCAGCCCCGACTCGGCCGACATGTTGCGGATCACGGCGGCGGCCGCACCGGTGAGGATGAGCACAGCGGACCTCCGGACTCGGATGGATCGACCCCGGTTCGGCCTACCCACGCGCGGCCGACCCGAACCACCGGCCCCACTGACGTCCGGCATGTCCTGTTTGCATCGCTCTTGAGCGGTTAGCACTCCGCTGATGCGGAAGGGGCTCTAGATGACGACCGTCGAGACGACCACGCGGGCCGCCGCGGCGCCACCGGCCACGGCCACGATCGCGGACACGCTCCGGATCGCCGGGGCGGTCCTCGCGCCGGCCCTCGCGCGGGGCGTGCTGGCGCGGCGCCCGCGCGCCGTGGCGCTCGCCGAGGCGGTGCAGGCCGACCGCGCGGCGGGACGGCTGCTCCAGCGGCTGCGGGCGCGGTACGGGCCGGGGCCGCTGCGGCTCGCCGTCCCGGGGCGCTCGTTCGCCGTGATCCTCTCGCCGCGCGACGTGGCGCGGGTGCTGACGGGCTCGCCCGAGCCGTTCGCGCTCGACTCGAAGGAGAAGCGCGCCGCGCTGGCCCACTTCCAGCCACACGGCGTGCTGGCGTCGCACGGCGCGGAGCGCGCCGACCGGCGCCGGTTCAACGAGGACGTCCTCGACACGCCGGACCCGGTGCACCGGCACGCCGCCGCGCTGCTCCCGAAGATCCGGGAGGAGGCGGACGGGCTGGTCGGCGCCGTCGCGCTCGCCGGCCGCCTGGACTGGGCGGACTTCCGGATGGCGTGGTGGCGGATGGTCCGGCGGGTCGTCCTCGGCGACGCCGCCCGCGACGACTCGGAGCTCACCGACCTGCTCACCACGCTGCGGATGAACGCGAACTGGGCGTTCGCCCACCCGCGGCGCGCGGCGGTGCGGGCCGGGTTCTTCCGGCGGCTGCGCCGGTATCTCGCCGACCCGGACCCGGGCAGCCTGGCCGGGCTGATGGCCGCCGCGCCGAAGACGGACGCCACGGACCCCGAGAACCAGGTGCCGCAGTGGCTGTTCGCCTACGAGTCCACCGCGCTGGCGGCGTTCCGGACGCTGGCGCTGCTCGCGTCCCATCCCGAGCACGCCGAGCGCGCCCGCCGCGAGGCCGGGTCGGGCGACGCCGGCCTGCCGTTCCTGCGCGCGTGCGTGCAGGAGTCGGTGCGCCTGTGGCCCACGACCATGACGATCCTGCGCGACGCCACCCGGCCGACGGAGTGGGCGGGCGAGACCCTGCCCGCCGGGACCGGGTTCCTCGTCCACACGCCGTTCCTGCAACGCGACGACGAGACCCTGCCCTACGCCGACTCCTTCGCGCCCGGCATCTGGCTGGACGGCACGGCGGAGCGCGAGTGGGCGGTCGTGCCGTTCAGCGGCGGCCCGGGGGAGTGCCCGGGACGGAACCTGTCGCTGCTGTCGGCGAGCCATTTCACCGCGGCGCTGCTGCGCGCCTACGACCTGCGGCAGGACGCCGGCCTGCGCCCGTCCGCGGACCGGCCGCTGCCGCGCACGCTGAGCCCGTTCCGGCTGGGTTTCGACGCCCGGCCGCGCACCGACCGAACCGACCGAGACCGAACCGACCGAGACCGAGCCGACCGGAAGCGAGGCGATGAGGGATGACCGAGCAGACCCGGCCGCTGGCCGTCGTGACCGGCGCGTCCAGCGGCATCGGACGCGAGCTGGCCGCGGAGTTCGCCCGCAACGGCTTCGACGTGGTCATGGCCGCGGAGGACGCGGGGATCGCGGAGGCGGCCCGCGCGATCGGCTACGGCGCCACGACGACGCCCGTGCGCGTCGACCTCGCGTCCCGCGCCGGCGTCGAGGAGCTGTACGCGGCGGTGCGGGCCGCCGGGCGCGCCCCGGCCGCGGTGGCGATCAACGCGGGCGTCGGTGTCGCCGGCGACTTCGCCCGCGACAACGACCTCGACGCGGAGCTGAACCTGATCAACCTGAACGTGGCGTCCGCCGTCCACTTGGCGAGGCTCGTCCTGCCCGACATGATCGAGGCGGGTTCCGGCCGGGTGCTGTTCACCTCGTCGATCGCCGCGAGCGGGCCCGGCCCCTACCAGGCGACGTACGCGGCGTCCAAGGCGTTCCTGTACTCGTTCGCCCAGGCGCTGCGCCAGGAGCTGGGCGACACGGGCGTCACCGTGACCGCGCTGCTGCCGGGCCCGACGGAGACCGACTTCTTCGACCGGGCCGGGCTCCAGGACACCAAGCTCGGCCAGATGGACAAGGACGACCCCGCCCAGGTGGCCCGCGAGGGCTTCGAGGCCCTCATGGCGGGCAAGGACCACGTCGTCGCGGGTTCGTTCAAGAACAAGGCGCAGGTCGCCGGAGCCCGCGTCGTCCCGGACCCCCTCAAGGCGAAGGCGCAGGGCAAGCTCACCGAGCCCGGCTCCGCCGACGGCTGAACGTCCGCAAGGCACTTCCGGACCTGAGGAGACACATGACCGCGCAGGCCCCACGGACGGCCGGGCAGGAACCCGGCACCCGCACGGGTGCCCCCGGCCCCGGCGACTCCCAGCACGGCCGACCGGAGAAGGACTCCGACCCGTCGGACCTCGTGCGGCTGCCGTTCCGGCTCGCCGCCCGGCTGCGTCACGCACGGGCCTTCCACCCGATCGGCCGCAGCTACGACGGCACGCTCCGGATCACGCGGCCGGTCGGCGCGGACCTGCTCGGCGAGGGAAGCGAGCTGCCCGTGCACGTCCGCCTGTCGAAGGCGACCGGCATACCGGGCGGCCTGCCGGACGTCTTCGGCATCGCGGTGCGGATACCGGCCGGGGAGGGCGCGGTCGATCTACTGTTCGCCTCCTCCCGGACGGTGCCGGGCCTGCGGCACCTGCCGCTGCCGTGCCGGAGCTTCACCACCGGCCCCTACAGCACCCTCATGCCGTACCGGCTCGGTGACCGGACCAGGATGCTCGGCCTGTTCCCGCACCCGGAGCGTCCCGGCCCCGCCTCACTCGACGAGCTGGACGACCTCGTGGCGCGGGAGCCGCTCGAATTCGTCTTCGCCGTCGCACCGCTGACCGGCCTCTGGGACGCCCACGGGATCCTCCGGGTGCACACGCACACCGCCGAGCGTGTCGGCGCCTTCGATCCCGAAGTGAACCGGCTGCCCGACCTGCGTCCCACCGGACCGTTGCAGACGGTCCGCGTCCTCGCCTACCAGGGCTCTCGCCAGGGACGGCACGCGCCGAGCCCGACCGACCCGCCCGCCTGAGCCCGGCCTCGGCCGTGTCTATCAGACGGGCGCGCGGGCGGCGTCGTCGCGCCGGCTGCGGAACGTGCGGCGGTAGGCGTCGGGGGGCACGCCGACGGTGCGGTTGAAGTGGCGCCGCAGCGTCGCCGCGGTGCCCATGCCGGTGGCCTCGGCGATCGCGTCCACGCTGTCGTCCGTCGTCTCCAGGAGCTCCTGGGCCCGGCGGATCCGCTGGGTCAGCAGCCACTGCAACGGCGTCGTCCCCGCCACGGACCGGAAGTGGCGGCCGAGGTGGCGCGAGCTCATGTTCGCCCGGCGGGCCAGGTCGTCCACCGTCAGCGGCTCGTCCAGCCGCTGGACGGCCCACGCGAGCAGGTCGCTCAGCGGATGCGCCCGCGGCTCGGGGACGGGCGCGGCGACGAACTGCGCCTGCCCGCCGGGCCGGTGCGGCGGGACGACCAGCTTCCGGGCGACCGCGTTGGCGATCACCGAGCCGTGGTCGCGGCGGACGAGGTGCAGGCACAGGTCCATCGCGGCGGCCTTGCCCGCGGAGGTGAGCACGTCGCCCTCGTCGACGTAGAGGACGTCCGGATCGACCTCGACGCGGGGGTAGCGGGCGGCCAGCGCCTCGCTGTGCAGCCAGTGGGTGGTGGCGCGCCGCCCGTCCAGCAGCCCGGCGGCGGCCAGCACGAAGGCGCCCGTGCAGAGGGACGCGACCCTCGCGCCCGCCTCGTGGGCCGCGCGGACGGCGTCCACGAGGTCGGCGGGCGGGTCCGTGTCGGGCTCGGCCCAGCCCGGGACGATCACCGTGGACGCCCGCGCGAGCCGGTCGAGTCCGGCGTCGGGTTCGAGCAGGAAGCGCCCGTCGGCCCGCACGGGGCCGGCCCCGCAGACGACGAGCTCGTACCAGTGCTCGACCGGAACCGGGGGAAGGGTGCTGAACAGCTCGAATGCCAGGGCCATCTCGAAGTGGAGGATCCCGTCGGCGATGGCCACCGCGACGTCGCTCACGTCCGAAAGTGTACGCATCATGTCGTTCCGGACGCTCGCGCGGGGGTGCGGGCGACCGCCACGATGTCCGTGTGAGCGCAGCTGACAAGGGAGAACTGATGGCGACGGGATCTGTGGTGGCGGTCTACGGGGCGTACGGGCACACCGGCCGCTTCGTCGTCGCGGAACTGCTGGAGCGCGGGTTCGTGCCCGTCCTGGTCGGCCGCGACCCGGAGAAGGTCGCCGCTCTGGCGGCGTCGTACCCGGACCTCGACGCCCGGCCGGCGCCGGTCGACGACCCCGCGGCGCTGGACCGCGCGCTCGCCGGCGCCGACGCGGTGATCAACTGCGCGGGGCCGTTCGCCGACACGGCCGCCCCCGTGATCGAGGCGGCGCTGCGCGCCGGGATCCCCTACGTGGACGTCGCCGCCGAGATCGAGGCGAACGCCGACACGTTCGCGCTGTTCGCCGGCCGGGCCCGCGCCGCGGGCGCCGTGGTCGTCCCCGCGATGGCCTTCTACGGCGGGCTCGGCGACCTGCTCGCCACCGCCGCGATGGGCGACTGGACCGAGGCCGACCGGGTCGAGGTGGCGTACGGCCTGGACAGCTGGCACCCCACGCCCGGGACGCGCGCCGCGGGCAAGGTCTCCCACCGGCGGCGGGACGGCCGGCGCGTCCGCTACGCGGGCGGCCGGCTGGAGTACCGCGACGACGAGCAGCCGGTCCGCACGTGGTTCTTCCCCGAGCCGGTGGGCGCCCGCGACGTCATCGGGGAGTTCTCCATGGCCGACATCGTGACGGTCCCCAGCCACGTGCGCGTGCCCGAGGTGTGCACGTACATGACCGTCGAGGCGGCCCGGGACATCGCCTCCCCGGACACGTCGGCGCCCGTCCCGGCCGACGACAGCGGCCGGTCCGCGCAGTCGTTCCTCGTGGACGTCGTCGTGCGGCGGGGCACGGCCGAGCGGTGGGCCACCGCGCGCGGCCGGGACATCTACGCCGTCACCGCGCCGCTCGCCGTGGAGGCCGTCGACCGCGTCCTCACCGGCCGGACCCGGGCCGTCGGGGTCGTGTCGGCGGGCGAGGCCTTCGACGCGGCGGACTTCCTCAAGGCGCTGTCCCCGCACATCACGGTCGACTTCGACCCCCGCCCCCGCACCGCCTGACGACCGCTCCGGCCGCGCCCCCCGGCCGGGCGGCCCGGCGGGTCAGCCGCGGTAGGTCTCCAGCAGGCGGAGCCACACCTCGCTGAGCGTGGGATACGACGGGACGGCGTGCCACAGGCGGGAGAGGGGGACCTCGGCGGTGACCGCGATCGTGGCGGAGTGGAGCAGTTCGGCCACGCCCGGCCCGACGAAGGTGACGCCGAGGAGCGTCTCGCGGTCGAGGTCCACCACGGCGCGGGCCTGGCCCTGGTAGCCGTCGGCGTAGAGCGCGGCGCCCGCCACGTCGCCGATCGCGTAGTCGACCGCCCGCACCCGGTGCCCGGCGCGCTCCGCCTCCGCCAGGGTGAGGCCGACGGACGCCGCCTCGGGATCGGTGAAGACGACCTGCGGGACGCCCCGCTCGTCCGCCGTGGCGACGCTGCGTCCCCAGTCGGCGGTGTCGAGCTCCCGCCCGGCGGCGCGGTCGGCGATCGCCGTACCGAAGATCCGCCCCTGGTACTTGCCCTGGTGGGTCAGCAGCGCGCGGCCGTTGACGTCCCCGGCCGCGTACAGCCACCCGTCCGCGACGCCGGTCGCGCGCCCGGTGGAGTCGACCTCGATCGGCCGGCCCGGCTCCAGGCCGACCGTCTCCACGCCCAGGTCCTCGGTCGCCGGGACCCGGCCGGTGGCGAACAGGACCTCGTCGGCGGTCACGGTCCCGCCGCCGTCCAGCGTCAGCGTCACCTCGCCGTCGCGGCGCGCCTCGGTCACGGACACGCCGAACCGCACGTCCACGCCCGACTCCCGGAGCCCGCCGGCCACCAGCTCCCCGGCGAACGGCTCCATCCGCGGCAGCAGCCGCGACCCGCGCACGAGCAGGACGACCTCGCTGCCCAGCGCGCGCCAGGCCGTGGCCATCTCGCACGCCACGACGCCGCCGCCGACGACGGCGAGCCGCGGCGGGACCTGCTTGGACGCCGTCGCCTCGCGGCTGGTCCAGGGACGGACCTCGGCCAGCCCGGGCAGGTCGGGCAGCGCCGCGCGGGTGCCCGTGCACACGGCGACGGCGTGGCGGGCGGTCAGGACGCGCTGCCCGCCGTCCGGGGTCTCCACGGCGACGCGCTTCGGCCCGTCCAGCCGCCCGCGGCCGCGCACCAGGACGAGCCCGGCGCCTTCAAGCCACTTGACCTGGCCGTCGTCCTTCCAGTTCGAGGTGAAGCCGTCCCGGCGCTTCAGGACCTCCGCCGCGTCCAGCGGCCCGGTGACCGCCTCGCGGGAGCCCGCGACGCGCCGCGCGTCCGCCAGCGCGGCGGCCGGGCGCAGCAGCGCCTTGCTCGGCATGCACGCCCAGTACGAGCACTCCCCGCCGACCAGCTCGGCCTCCACGACCGCCACGCTCAGCCCGCCGGCGTGCGCCCGCTCCGCCAGGTTCTCGCCCGTCGGCCCGGCCCCCACCACCACGACATCGAACTCGTCCATGACGCCCTCTTCCTGATCGTCCCGCCCCTGTCCTCCCTGCATCCTCCCGGACGGCACGCCCTCCCGGCGCCGGGGGCGCGCCACGGCGCGGAGACCGTCCCGCGCCGGGGGCTGTTGACCCGGCGGGCGCTGGATCATACATTCACTCACAATCTGTATGAATGGAGGCGGCATGCGGGGACGGACGGCCGTGGTGCTCGGCGGCAGCGTGGCGGGGCTGTGCGCCGCGGGAGTGCTCGCGGAGCACTTCGACGAGGTGGTCGTCCTGGAGCGGGATCGGCTGCCGCCCGACGCCCAGCACCGCCGGGGCGTCCCGCAGAGCAAGCACCCGCACTTCCTCCTCAACTCCGGCCGGCGCGCGATCGGGAAGATCTATCCCGGGTTCGAGGAGGCGCTGATCGCCGCGGGCGGGATGCACCTGATGCCGTCCATGGACGCGGCGTACTGCGAGAACGACGGCTGGGCTCCGCGCAAGCAGGGCTCGATGACGATGGTCTACAGCTCCCGGGTGCTGATCGAGCGGGTCCTGCGCGAGCGGGCCCGCGCGCTGCCCGCCGTCGACATCCGCGAGGGCGTGACCGTCACCGGCCTCCGCTGCACCGGAGGCGGCACCGCGCGCGGGCGCGTCGAGGGGGTCGAGTACCGCACCGCCGACGGCGACGGCCACCTGGCCGCCGACCTCGTCGTGGACGCCCTCGGACGCGGCTCCTCGGTCGCCGACTGGCTCGGCGCGGCGGGCTGGGCCGCGCCGCCGGAGAGGACCCTCGACGCCAAGGTCACCTACACCTCCCGCTGGTACGACCTGCCCCCGGCCGGCGACCGTCCCGCGTCGTGGTGGTGGAAGCACCTCGTCGTCACGCCGACCCAGGACACCGGCGACCACCCCGAGGAGCACGAGTTCCTCAGCAACTTCTTCCCCATCGAAGGCGACCGCGCCATCGTCTGCATGGGGTCCTGGGGCCTGCGGATGCCCCGCGACGCCGCCGCGTTCGAGGCCGCGGCGGACCGCGTGCGGGCCACCGCCTTCGGCCGCGCCACCCGCGCCTGCACGCCGACGTCCGAGGTGCACGTGACCCGCTCGACCGGCAACAAGTGGCGCCGCTACGACCTGCTGGACGCGCCCCCGGCCGGGCTCGTCTGCGTCGGCGACTCGATCTGCGCCTTCAACCCGTTCTACGCGCAGGGGATGAGCTCGGCCGCCCGCTCCGCGCTCATCCTCGGCGAGACCTTCCGCGCCCACGGCGGCACCGGGCCCGCGTTCGTCCGCGCGTTCCTCGACCGGCAGAAGACGTCCCTCGACGTGCCCTGGATGCTCGCGATGGCCCGCGACCAGGCCTACGACTTCGCCACCGGCACCGAGGTCGCCCCCGCCTGGCGCCGCAGGCTGGCCGCCCGGCTGAGCTGGCCGGTCTTCAACGCGATCAACGCCGCGAGCCGCGAGGACGCCTACGTCGAGCGGACATTCGCCGAGGTGTTCAACCTCGACACGTCGCTCCGCGAGATGGCCGCCGACCCGCGGTTCTGGTTCGGCATCGTCTGCTACAAGGTGCGGCAGCGGCTCGGCCGCACCGTCGTCCCCGGCGGGTTCGACGAGCGCCGCGACCCGCCCGGCACCGACTACACCGGCTATACCGGACGGGCGGGCGCGCCCCCCGCCGGCACCGGCCGCGACGACCTCGTCCAAGCCTGACCGGAGAGCGGACCATGGACCACGCCTGTGACGCGACCGCCGAGCGCGTCGCCCGGAGCCTCGGTTTCTCCTGCCGCGACGCCGACCCGCTGGTGAGCTTCCGCAACCCGTTCGGGCTGGAGAACGGCACCATGCCGGTCCTCGAACTGCTCGTCGTCGGCGGCGCGGTGTTCGCGCTCGTCCACGCGTGGCGGCGCTGGCGGCGCGACGGCGACCCCGTCAACCTGTCGCTGTGGTTCGCCTCGGTCGTCTACCTCGCCGTCATCGAGCCGCCGCTCTACTTCCCGGGCTGGTTCGGGCTGGAGGACCAGGTCGGGTTCATCTTCTCGCACAACGTGTTCACCGTGCAGTTCATGTACGACCGGCTGCCGCTCTACATCGTGGCGTTCTACCCGGCGATCTCGCAGCTCGCGTACGAGCTCGTCCGGGCCCTCGGCGTCTTCGCCCGGCGCGGGCCGCTGGCCGGCGCGGTGGCGGTCGCCTTCGCCTGCCAGGTCTTCTACGAGATCTTCGACCACCTCGGCCCCCAGCTGAAGTGGTGGGCGTGGAACCCGGACAACAGGATGATCAACCAGCCCGCGCTGGCCTCGGTGCCGATGAACAGCATGCTCCTGTTCGCCTCCGTCTCCTTCGGCGCGATGACCTACCTCGTCGTCCGCCTGGCCGGGACGGACGACCGCCGCCGATCCCTCACCGGCGGTGGCCTCGCCTGGCGCACCGTCCTCGCGGGCGCCGCGACACCGCTGGCGATGATCATCGCGAGCGCGCCCAGCGGCGCCTTCCGCGGCGAGGACCAGCTCGGCGTCCAGCGGGCCGTCCTCGGTATCGAGCTCGCCGCGGTGTGGATCGCGGGCCTCTACCTCCTCGCGGACGCCTGGCTCGCACACCGCGCGGGCGCGGTGCCCCCGGTCGCGTCGCCGGGGTTCGTGCGGACGTACCCGGCGCTGTACCTCGGCGTCCACATCGTCCTGTGGCTGGTCGCCCTGCCCGCCTACCTGTCGGCGACCGGGGGCGTCACCGAGCAGGGCACCCCCGTCGGAAGCCTCTGGTACGCGTCGCTGTGCGCCGCCGCCGCGACCGCGATCCTGCTGGCCGCGCTCCGCGCGAGCGCGCCCCGAACCGCCCCGGAGCCTGTGCGATCCTAGGGCCATGGGGCACCACGGCTGGGGAGGGCGGCCGCCCGCGTCGGACGCCGAGGCCCGCCAGCGCATCGTCGACGCGACCGCCCGCTGCATCGACCGGCACGGCGTCACGAAGACGACCCTGTCCGACGTCGCGAACGAGCTCGGCGTCACCCGGCAGACCGTCTACCGCCACTTCGACCGGATCAACGACATCGTCGCCGAGGTGGCCGCCCAGGGCGCGGAGGCGTTCGTCGACCGGCTCGTCGCCCACCTCCAGGGCACGGCCGACCCGGCCGAGGCCGTCGTCGAGGGCATGGTCTTCTGCCTCCGGACGATCCCGACCGAGCCGCGCCTCAGCCTCCTGCTGCAACTCGGCGACTCCAGCGCGTTCGGCCGCGGGGCCACCACCGCGGACACCATCGCCTACGGCGCCCGCATGCTCCGCCGCTTCCCCGTCGACTGGGACGCCGCCGGCGTCGGCGACGACGACCTCACCGGCCTCGCCGAGATGATCATGCGCCTGCTGACCTCCCTCCTCCAGCACCCGAGCGACCCGGCCCACGACGAGGCGCACCTCCGCGCCCTCCTCACCCGCTGGCTGGCCCCGGCCCTGAACCGCGCCCCCGCACCGTCCCCCCGCTGAGGGGGGTCAGGCGAAGGCGGCGAGGCCCTCGTACCCGGCTCGCGGCGCCTCGCCCGTCGTCTCGTATTCGAGAAGCAGCAGGCCGTTGTCCGTCGCCTCGTGGTGGACGAGGCGGAGGCCGGACGTGGCGCCCGGCCCGGCCAGGAGCCGGCGGCCCGTCCGCAGGACCGTGGGCGCCACCACGAGGCGGAGGACGTCGACCATGCCCGCCGCGAGCAGCGTGTCACCGAGGCGGGCACTGCCGTGGATCTGGAGTTCCCGTCCCGGACGCGCCTTCAGATCGGCCACCGTCTGGACCGGGTCGCCCTTGAGCACGGTCGCGGGTTGCCACGCGCCCTCGGTGAGCGTGTTCGTCACGACGTACTTCGGCAGCGCGTTCATCCGCTCGGCGAAGGGGTCGGCCGGGTCGGTGACCCGCGGCCAGTCGCGCGCGAACGCCTCATAGGTGCGCCGGCCGAGCAGCAGGCCGTCGGCGAGGTCGAGCCAGCCGGAGGCGCGCTCGACGAACGCCCGGTCGATGTGGGGGACGAGCCAGCCGCCGGCCGCGAACCCGTCGCTGGTGTCCTCGTCCGGTGAGCCGGGTCCCTGGCTGACCCCGTCGAGCGTGACGAACTCGGTGAGGCTGATCCTCATCGCGCCGCCTCCCGCTCGATGAGGGCGGCGAGCTGGCCGGTGACCGTGCCCCAGCCGTCGGCGAAGCCGAGCTTGTCGTGGCGGGCGCGGGACTCCGGGTCGCCGTGCCGGACGACCAGCCGGTAGTCCGTGCCGTCCGGATGGTCGGCGAAGGTGATCTCGGCGGTCATCGCGACCGGCGCCGGGTCGGCGGGACGCCAGGCGCCGTCCACGGCGTTGGTGAACACGATCCGCTCCAGCTCGTCGACGGCGAGGAAGCAGGCGTCCAGGTGGGGGCCGAACGCGGCGCCGCCGCCGTCGCTCAGTTGCGTGACGAACGCCCCGCCGGGACGCAGGTCCAGGCGGTCCACCCGGCAGCGGGACGGGGCCGGGACCCACCATCGCTCCAGCCGGGACGGGTCGGCCCAGGCGTTCCACACGGCCGTGCGCGGAGCGCGGATGATCCGCTCCAGGCCGAGGTCGAGGTCGGGGTTCACTGCTTCTCCTCCGGGTCGGTGACGAGGCGTTCGAGGCGGTCGGTGCGGCCCTCCCAGATCCGGCGCTGCTCGGCGAGCCAGTCGTCGACGAGGGCGAGCCGCTCGCGGTTGAGCACGCAGGTCCGCACGCGGCCGGACTTGACCGTGCGGATCAGGTCGTTGGCCTCCAGCGTCCGCACGTGCTTCATGAACGAGGGGAGGGTCATCGGGAAGTCGCGGGCGAGGTCGCCGACGCTCGTGGGGCCGTGGCCGAGGCGCCGGACGACCGCGCGCCGGGTCGGGTCGGCCAGGGCGACGAAGACGCCGTCCAGCTGCGCCGAATACTGTGCCATGCGGCTAAGTATTGCGGTCCGAAATGGTTAGCGCAAGGGCTAACTGTTCGGCGTCCGCCGGTTCAGGGCCGGGACGTGTCCCGGAAGACCAGCCAGCGCATCGCGCTGTACATGTAGAGGGCCTCGCAGAGGCCGGCGGTGAGGCGGGCCAGGTGGTACTCCAGCCCCAGCCAGGCCAGGCCCCAGCCGACGCCGAGGATGAACGCGGCGTAGTTGACCGCGATGACCGCCGCGTAGACCGCGGCCTGCTGCCCGATCGGCCCGTGCGAGCGGAAGTTGAGGCTGCGGTTCAGCAGGAAGCTCAGCCCGAACGCCAGCAGGTAGGCGAGCGTGATGGCGACGGGCAGGGGCCAGCCGAGGCCGCCGTGCAGCGCCGTCAGCAGGCCGAGGTCCACCGCGAACGTGAACCCGTTGATGAGCGCGAAGCCCAGGAAGCTCGGGGCGACGACGCGCGACAGCCCGAAGGGCAGCCCGCGCGCGACCGCCGCCATGAAGGCGTGGAAGGACGCCCCGGCCCCGGCGGGTGCCCGGCCGTCCAGGGGGATGACGGCCACCTCGTCCTGAGGGGTCACGCCGGTGTCACCGGGCACGGTCTTGAACGTCGTCGGTCACGCGAGAGCCCCCCGGCTGGATCCTGCTGCCGGTACACACGCTAGGGCAGGCCGCGTACCGGCACGTCGTCCGGGATGCCGATCCCGCGTCCACCGCGAGGGGGAGCCTGCGGCTCGGCCCGGAACGTCCGGCGGTAGGCGCCCGGGGTCGTGCCCAGCGCGCGGAGGAACCGCCTGCGCAGGTTGGTCGCCGAGGACAGGCCGACGCGTTGCGCGACGGCGTCCAGGGGGAGGTCGGACGACTCCAGCAGCTCCTGGGCCGCGGCGATCCGCTGCGCGAGCAGCCACTGCCCCGGGCCGACCCCGAGCTGGTCGGTGAACCGGCGGGCGAGCGTGCGCGCCGAGACGCCCGCGCGCGCGGCGAGGTCCTCGACCGACAGGGGCTCGCCGAGCCGCGCGGCCGCCCACTCCAGCAGCGGCGCCAGCGAACCGTCGATCTGCCCGGCGCGCGGCGGCGCCGAGTACTGCAACTGCCCGCCCTCGCGGTGCGGGGGCATCACCATGCTCCGCGCGACGTGCGCGGCGTACCCGGCGCCCTGGTCGGCGCGCACCAGGTGCAGGCACAGGTCGATCCCGGCGCCGGCGCCGGCGCTGGTGGCCACGTCGCCGTCGTCGACGTACAGCACGTCCGCGTCCACGTCGACGTCCGGGAACCGCGCGGCCAGCTCGTCCGCCCGCTGCCAGTGCGTGGTCGCGCGCCGCCCGTCCAGCAGGCCCGCGTGCGCGAGCGCGAAGGCGCCAGTGCAGATGGCGACGACCCGCGCCCCGCGCTCGTGCGCGCGGCGGAGCGCCTGGACGAGCGCGGGCGACGGCGGTTCCTGGACGGGCAGCCAGCCCGGGACGACCACGGTGTCCGCGCGTTCGAGCGCCGCGAGCCCCTCGGTCACCAGCATCGCGTACCCGGCGCGCGTGGTGATCGGGCCCGGGCGTTCGGCGCACACGCCGAACGTGTAGCGCGGCGGCAGCCCGGGCCGCCGCGTCCCGAACACCTCGGCCGCGCAGCCGAGCTCGAAGGTCGACTGCGCGGGACGGACGAGCGCCACGACGCGATGCATGGCAGCAAAGTACCGCAGGATGTCTTTTCTGACACTCGCTGCACGGTGCCGCACGCGGACAGGCTGGGGTGCCATGACGACAGAAAGCAGCATGCACGGCTATGTGTGGTCCAACGTCCGGGACGCCCCGGTCCGCGAGCTCTTCCCCGGTATCCGCTCGCATTCGCTGTGGTCGGGGGACAACGGCGCGAAGGCGTTCGTGCTGGAGATGGACCCCGGCACCTCCTGGGAGGGCGTCGACGTCCACGATCCCGGCCCGGAGGAGGTCTTCGTGGTCTCCGGTGTCTTCAACGACGGCGACCGCGACTATCCCGCGGGCTCCTTCATCCACGCCCCGGCGGGCTCCAGCCACGTCCCGCAGACGGAACAGGGCTGCACCCTGTTCCTCTTCTACCCCGAGGGCTAGGACGGGCCGCCGCTGCCGCACAGGCGCAGGGCGCTCTCCAGGCACAGGGCCGCCGCCTCCCGGGCGGTGAGGCGCCCGGCGGCGAGCTCCGCGGCGGCGGCGTGCTGGAGGCCGATGACGGCGGCGGCGAGCCAGGAGGCGGAGAGCGACGCGTCGAAGTCGCCCGCTTCCTGGCCCCGCCGGACGAGCCGCGCCAGCCGCGGCGGCACGACGTCGTGGGGGTCGTTCACCTTCGGCCGCGGGATCCCCGTCAGGGTCGGGTTGAGCAGCAGCGGGTAGCGGTCGAGGAACCGCCAGCCCGCGTCGAGGAACCGGGCCAGCGCGTCGGCGGGCGGGGCGGTCTCCAGCTCGGCGGCGTCGAGCAGCGCGCCGTACTCGGCGGCCGCGGCCTCGATGAGGGCGGCGACGAGCGCGTCCCGCGACGGGAAGTGCGCGTAGACGGTCTGCCGGGTGACGTTCGCCCTGCCGGCGATCTCCTCCATGCTGGCGTCGAGCCGCTCGCCGAGGACGACGCGGGCCGCGTCGAGGATCGCGCCGATGCTGCGCCGCGCGTCGGACCGCCGGGGGCGGGTCCGCGCACCGGAGTCGAGCGCGTCAGCCATCCCGGTCACCGTAGCCGTCCGGTCGCGGCCTTGGAAACTCGCCGGGCCCCCACCCGTGCGGTGGGCGGGACCGGGGCGGGCGCGACCGGGGCGGGCGGCGTATCGTCCCTTTCGATCATGCATGCGGGCGCGACGAGAGGCGGAGCCGGATGACGAACGGACGGGCCGCGCGGTGACCCCCGCCGAGGAGGTCGCCGTGGGTTGCCGTGTGCTGGCCGCGCACGGCAACGCCGACCTGATCTGGGGCCACCTGTCCCTCCGCGATCCCGGCGGCGCCGGGGTCTGGCTGAAGGCGGCGGGCTACGGGATGGAGGAGATCACCCCCGAGCGGGTCGTGCTCATCGACCGCGAGGGGACGCGCCTGGACGGCCAGGGCCGCGTCCACCTCGAATATCCGATCCATACCGAGATCATGGCCGCGCGTCCCGATGTCGGCGCGGTCGTGCACAGCCATGCCGAGGCGGCCGTGGCCTTCGCCGCCACGGGCCTGGCGCTGCGTCCGGTCGGCCATGAGGGCACGTTGTTCTGGCCGCCGGACATCGCCCGCTTCACCGCCACCGGAGACCTGATCCGCGACCGTGCCCTGGGCGCGGCGGTCGCCGAGGCCATCGGCGACCGCAACGCGCTGCTGCTGCACCGGCACGGCCTGGTCACCACCGGACCCGACGTCCCCACCGCCGTCATGACCGCGATCTTCCTGGAGAAGGCCTGCCGGATGCAGCTCCAGGTCGCCGCCCTCACCACCGCCTACGACCACTCCGACGAGGACGAGGCCCTCGCCAAGCGCGCCCGCTGCTACTCGCCCGCGCAACTGGAGGCCGCCTGGGCCTACCTCGTCCGATTACTGCCCCGGGAAGCGGGCTGAGCGCTGCCGGGAGGAATGCGCATGTTGACCTGGGATCCGGATGCGATCGAGTTGGTCGAGTGGATCCGCGAGTGGGAGCGGCTCATCTACGGCGGACGCGTCCGTGGCCACGTCCTGCACGAGACGGTCGAAGCGGGCTACCGGCCGTACGAGTTCGAGCGTCCGCTGTCCGGCGTCGAGGAGGTCGCGGAGCTCCTCACGCGGTTCAGCGGGACGGACGTCACCGTCGCCGCGAGCCCGGGCCTCATGTGGTTCGGCGGTGCGGGAGGAGGCGAGCGGAACGGCCAATACGGCATCCACGTGGAGCCGGAGGAGGACGCCGAGCCTGTCGTGCCGTGGGGCGGCGTCTTCTCCAGCCCGGTGGAGACGGCGGCTTGGCTCGACGAGATCGCCCGCACGCTGCTCGACGTGTCCCTCAGCGTGGAGCTGTGGGATCTGCCTTACGCGGCTCCGGTCGAGATCCGCTTGGACGGCTTCGGTTCCAACGGCTTCTGCGCGTTCGAGGCGTGGACCGGTTCGCGCTGGCTCAAGGTGTCGTCCGTGCCCGTCGGGGCCTTCTCACTCGGAGTGTGGCCCCTGCTCCTGCCGCCCGTTCTGCAGGAACCGCGGGTGGATAGCACGGGCGCGCTGCACGCCTGGCTGGGGCCGCTCATCGGCTCCCTGCTGGGGACGCCTCTCGCGGCCCCCGAGTCCGACCGACCCCTGCACGAGCGTCTGACCTGCAAGGTGGTCAAAGCGAGCCGTGGCCAGGCGGCACTGTCGATCGGCTCGGTGGAGACCAACTGGCTGCGGACGGCCGATGACCTCCGCCCGCTGTTCCACCCGGTGATCTACCGCCCGTTCCGGCCCTCCGGCCCGCGCGACCTCGCCGGCTGGCTGGACGCGGTCGCGGAGGCCGTCCACACCGGCGAGACGATCTGGTCGTCCAACTGGTCCGGACACATCGACCCGTTCAAGACCCGAGGGGACTCCATGCGCGTCGCCGAGGACGTCTTCGCCCTCGGCCCGCCGGAGGAGTGCCGCGTCGACACCGTGGACGCCGACCGCATCGTGACGGTCATCCCGACGCCGGAAAGGTCGGTCACGCTGGCCGGATGGAAGGGGTCACGCGAGCCGGGCATACGGGGTGCCTGACCCGCCGGTACCGCGTGCCGCCGCTACGCCGCACCGGCGGTCAGGCGGTGGGTGGTGCCGCTGCCGCCCGGCACCCAGGCGCTGGGCAGGGCGGCGGCGAGGGCATGCTGGGCGCGCCAGCCGGTGCAGTGGCCGGGGACGACGAGATCGGGGGCCAGCTCGGTCAGCGCCGCCACCGTCGGGGCGATGACCGGCTCGAACGCCGGGCCGCCGAGGTGCAGGCCGCCGACGAGGGCGTGCAGCCGCTCCACGCCGGTCAGCCGCCGCGCGTGCCGGACGATGTTGACGGCGCCCGCGTGGCCGCAGCCCGTCAGCACGACCAGTCCGCGTCCCCGCACGTGGACGACCAGGGCCTGGTCGTCGATCACCGTGGGGTCGTGGACCCAGCCGGTGCCGGTCCACGCCTGGTGCGGCGGCGGCATGCCCCGCTCGAAGCCGGTGGTCCGGTCGACCTCGCCGGTGATCAGGACCGAGCCGTCCACGAGGAGGGACGGCACGCGCCGCTCGACGACCTCGAACCCCTCGCCGTTCAGCGCCCGCTTGCTCAGCGTGGGCAGCTCGTCGGCGGGGCTTCCCGGGACGGCGATCCGGCGCCGCGTCCACACCTCCGGGTGCACCACCATCGGCAGCGAGCGGACGCCGCGCGCCCCCGCCAGACCGGCGAGCCCGCCCGCGTGGTCGAAGTGGCCGTGGCTGAGGACGACGCCGTGGAGGTCGTCCAGCGCGATGCCGAGCCGTCCGGCGTTGGTGACCATCGCGCCGGGGGACAGGCCGGTGTCGAACAGCAGCGCGGTGACCCGGTCGCCGCGGCGGACCCGGACCAGCGCGGAGAAGCCGTGTTCGGCGATCATGCCGGCCGGGGTGCGGCCGCCCTCGAACTGCGGCGCCGCGACCATGCCCGCGCCCCTTCCCGGCCGCAGCGTGCGCTCGTCGCCGGTCAGCAGCGCGTCGAACACGTTGTCCACCAGGGTGACGATCTCCACCTCGTCGACCGGCTCCAGCCGGATCGGATCGACCGCCTCGCCCGGTGCGGGCTTCGGCAGGGAGGCCGTCACGTCGCCGGGTCCGGCGGTCGTCTCGCACATGCCCCGCAGCCTAGGACGTCACCGCCTGAGACAGGACGCGTGTTTCGCGGCGTAGGCCCCGTTTGACACGAGCCCGCGCTACGGTCGGTCAATGCCTTCCACATGGTCGGACGAACATGCGGGCTTCCATCCTGAGATCCCCAACGAGGCGCGCGTCATCGACTACCTCAGCGGGGGCAAGGACAACTTCGCCGTCGACCGGGAGCTCGCCGAGCAGGCCCTGCGGATCACGCCCGACCTGCGGCAGATCGTGATGCGCTCGCGGAGGTTCCTGCGGCGCGGGGTGGAGGCGCTCGTCGCCGCGGGCATGCGGCAGTTCATCGACGTCGGCTGCGGGCTGCCGACGCAGGGCAGCACCCACGAGATTCTCGGGGAGATCGCCGCGGACCACCGGCTCGTCTGCGTCGACAACGATCCGGTCGTCGCCGTCCACGCGGCGTCGACGTTCGGCATCGACGGGCCGGCCCGCATCGTGCGCGCCGACGCCCGCGATCCCGACGCCCTGTTCGAGCACCCCGTCATCGCCTCGACCATCCGGCCGGACGAGCCCGTCGGGCTCATCGTGCACTCGGTCCTCGCGGCCATCCCCGAGGACGACGTCGCCGAGCACATCGTCCGGCGGCTCGTCGCGCGCGTCCCGTCCGGGAGCCTCCTGCTGCTGTCCCACGCCGTCAGCGACCGCGACCCGGACGCGACCGGCCGGCTCTCGGAGCTCTTCCAGACCACCAAGACGATCCGGGGCGCGAGGACCCGCGCGAACCTGCGGTCCGCCGCCGAGGTGAGGGAGCTGATGCGCGGGCTCGACCTGCTGCCGCCCGGCATGGTGCCGCTGCACCGGTGGCGCCCCGGCCCCGACGAGGCCGGGGCGGAGTCCCTGTCGATGTCGTCGATCGGCGGCATCGGCCGCAAGCCCTGAGAGGACGACGGTGCGAGACGCCGCGAGCGGGCACGGGTCCGGTTACGACGCCGAACTCCAGCGGCACGATCGGGTGCTGCGGCGGGCCTGCGGCGTCCGGCCCGGCGACCGCGTCCTCGACATCGGATGCGGGACCGGACGGACGACCCGGCAGGCCGCGCGCGCCGCACGGGCGGGCAGCGCGCTCGGGGTCGACGTCTCCGCGCCCGCCATCGAGCGCGCCCGCGAGCTCGCGACCGGCGAGGGGCTCGGCAACGTCTCGTTCGAGCACGCCGACGCCCAGTCCCACCGCTTCCCGCCCGACCGCTTCGACCTCGCGATGAGCAGGTTCGGCACGATGTTCTTCGCCGACCCCGTCGCCGCGTTCGCCAACATCGGGCGGGCGCTGCGCCCGGCCGGACGCCTGGTGATGATGGTCTGGCAGTCCCCCGAACGCAACGAATGGGACGTCGCCATCCGCCGGGCCCTCGGGGACGCCGCACGGCGGGCACCCACCGGCCCGGACGCGTTCTCGCTCGCCGACCCGCCGGCCGTGGAACGGATCCTGGAGGCCGCCGGGTTCTCCGGCATCGCCTTCGCCGACGTCCACGAGCCGGTCTACTACGGCCCGGACGCGGCCGCCGCCCTCGACTGGGTCCGCGGCTTCACCTGCACCAGCGAGGCCTTGAACCGGCTGGACCCCGCCGGCTCCGCCCGCGCGGTCGGACGCCTGCGCGAGATGCTCACCGCGCACCAGCGCGACGACGGCGTCTGGTTCGACTCGCGGGCCTGGATCGTCACCGCCCACCGGGACCGGGCGTCCTAGCCGATCCGCTGGGCCAGCGCGACGATGATGCCCGCGGGGCCGCGGAGGTAGCAGAGCCGGTAGGTGTCCTCGTACTGCGCCACCTTGCCGACGAGCTCGGCGCCGTGGGCGCTCAGCCGTGTGATCGCCTCGTCGATGTCGTCGACGGCGAACATGATGCGGTGCATGCCCAGTGTGTTGTGCGGCGGGTTCGCCGGCTCGGGCGCGACCGCGGCGGGGGTGCGGTACCGCGCCAGTTCCAGCCTGCCGGAGCCGTCCGGGGTCCGCATCATCGCGATGTCGCACACGACGCCGTCGATCCCGACGGTGTCGTCCACGTAGGGTCCCTCGTTCCGCGCCCTGCCCTCCAGTTCGAGGCCGAGCGTGGCGAAGAACGCGATGGCGCCCTCCAGGTCGTCGACCACGATGCCGACGTTGTCCAGGCGTCCGACCGTCATGCGCTGTTCTCCTCACGTGCCTCGCCGCCGCGGATCGGGAGATCGTAGTAGCGGCGGACGCTGGAGCCGATGCGGCCGAGGTCCGTGCCGTAGACGTGCAGGGAGACGGCGGGGCCGTCGCCGGCGTTCCGGACGCGGTGGACGTCGCCGGGCGGCGCGAAGCCGCTGACGTCGCCGGTCGCGTTCGCGGTGGTCCCGGCCTCGATCAGGGCGGTGCCGTCCTCGGAGAGCGTGTACAGGTCCTCGTGCTCGACGCCGGCGAGGACGCCGAACACGCACCACGTCACGTGGTCGTGGACGCGGGTCACCGCGCCGGGCTGCCAGCCGATGGCCACCATCGAGAACGAGCCGTCCGGCTCCACGTGCAGGCGGTGACTGCGGTACGTGCCGCGCTCCCCGGCGAGCAGGTCCGCGGGAAGCAGGTCGAGCGACGGCGGGTGCGTGCGCAGGGCATCGGCCACCGCGGACGCGGTCTCGCGCCAGCCGGTGTTCCGGGCGACGGCCGCGCGCACCGCGCCGACCAGTTCGTCCAGGTCCGTGGTGGGACGCGCGGTTAAGGTGTTCCTCATCTTCCGCTCCTTCCGGGCATGCCTCCAGGGTCCGGCCGGAGCGGGTCCGCGGTCATCCGTGCCGGCCGCGGACCACCACGGACACCGCCACGGAAAGGGGCCTGCGGTGGCGGACGAATCCACTGAGCGGATCGCCGACCGGGTCTCCGAGCGCGAGGCCGAGGTGCTCGCCGCGCTCGGCGCGCGGCTGTCGAACGCGCAGATCGCGAACCGGCTGCACATCTCCGTGCGCACGGTGGAGAGCCACGTGTCGTCGCTGCTGCGCAAGCACCGCGCGGCCGACCGGTGGGCGCTGGCGGAGCTGGCCCGCGCCGGGGTGCGGGAGCCGGGCCGCGTCGCGGGCCTGCCCGCGTCCGGCACGACGTTCGTCGGCCG